>JAQGPC010000235.1 GCA_028293285.1 Pedosphaera sp. | reverse complement strand
TGGGAGAGGCGCTTCATGGCGCAGGGGTTGGGTTTAATCCGGTCTTTTATGTCACGCTGGGCAGTGGTGTGGGCGGGGGATTGGTGGTGGATGGTAAAATTTATCACGGTGCGAAACCGGGCGAGGCGGAGATTGGCCATGTGCGGCTGGATCGGCATGGAACCATCGTGGAATCGCGCTGCTCGGGTTGGGCGGTGGATGCAAGAATTCGAGAATTGAAGGTGCGACATCCTGAGAGTGTGCTAAGCAAGCTGACGGAGGGAATGACGGGTGGTGAAGCGAAGCATTTGCCGGAGGCGTTGAAGCAGGCTGACGCGGTCGCACAGCATTTGTTGCAAGAAGTGGCGGAGGATTTGGCATTCGGGCTATCGCATGTGGTGCAGTTGTTGCATCCCGAAGTGATTGTGATTGGAGGCGGGCTTTCCGGAGTGGGCGAACCGTTGCGCGCGGCGGTCGAGCGGGCGTTGAAATTTTTTGTGATGGGGGCTTTTTTGCCGGGGCCGCAGATCCGATTGACGGGCCTGGGCGAAGATGCGGTGACGATGGGGGCTTTGCAGTTGGCGAAGGCGAATTTGAAATAAGTTATGAGCGCAACGGAATCGAACAAGCAAGTGGGGCGGCAATATGTGGAGGCGAAAAAGTTATCCGCGAATTACGCCAATAGGACGCGAATTTGAGGGGCGAAAGGCGGGCGAAGCTGGTGGGTGATTTGATTATGGGGCTGAAAGGGCTTGACTTGATGTATAACGGATGTTATTATGCGTTTCGTGGGCGACGTAGCGCGCTCATGCGGTCGGCGATGTGCCGAAACCGGGTTCTTTGACAAATTGCAGTGAAGCGAGTTGAGCCATCGGGCAGACCACGAATGGACACTAATCAACACGAATGGGACCTGAAGGAACAACAAAGACGCGAAGGCGCGAAGTGAGAGCCGTGGAAAACACAAATAAAAGCAGGAACTCAACCGCAGATGAACGCTTATGAACGCAGATGGGATACGAACAGCCGTATAAACAGACACCAAGACACATGGGCCGCGAAAGGGCGCAAAGGTCACATAGGGGAACTCAAAATCGAGCCGGCAGGCTGTCGGCGCTCATAAGGGGAAACCGAGGACGACGACGAGCCCGGAGGATGAGAACGACCAAATTAATACGTGTATGGTACTATCTCGAGTTAACTCGACTTAACTCGAGTAAAAAAATTAAGTTCTATCCGCGAATTGCGCGAAGGGACACGGATTGGGAGGGTTGAACAACAAAGACGCGAAGTCGCAAAGGACGTTGGAACGAGTAACGGAGGGGGTGGAGTTAGTTAGGGGCTCCTGATGTCGGTTGCTACGGGAAATGAGGTGATTTGGAGCAAATGCGAGCTGGTACGACCTGGTACGAGTAGATGTGAGCGAACCGAAGTGCGGAATTCGGAGTGCGGGGTGCGGAATAATGGGCCAGGGGAGAGTCGCAAGTCTGCGGGAGGACGTTGGTAAAATTCTCACTGTGCTTTTTTTTTGGAAATGGCATAGTGGGAGTCTAATGAAGCAATGGATTAATGATTTTGTTAAGGCCCAGAAGGCGGCGCTGGATTCCATCCCGGCAGATGCGGTGGAACAATTGATCGGCACGTTGAAGAAGGCGCAGGCTGAAGACCGGCAGATCTTTGTGTTCGGCAATGGCGGCAGCGCGATGAATGCGTCGCACTTCGCAACCGATTTGGGCAAGGGGTCTTCGGACAAGATTGGCAAACGTTTCCGCGTGATTTCCCTGAACGACAATGTGAGCTGGATGACGGCGCTGGGGAATGATTACGCGTATGACCAGATTTTTGTGCGCCAATTGATGAATTACGGCAAGAAGGGCGACATTGTGCTGGCGATGAGTGTGAGTGGCAATTCGCCGAATGTGGTCAAGGCGTTGGAATGGGCGGTGGAGAATGGCTTGCATGTGGTGGCTTTGGTGGGTGGCAAGCGGGGCCGCATGGCGGAGATAGCGCACCAGAGCATTGTCATTGATTCGACGCATTATGGCCGGGTGGAAGATGCGCAAATGGGTATTTGCCATATGCTTTGCTACGCGTTTATGGAGAATCCCAGTCTCGGACAAGCGTAACTCCCAAGGGGTTGCAGGGCGTAGAAGGGCTGTCAAACGGGCAGAAATCCCTTCGGGCGGGGTTGCATCGGAGCGAATTCGCGTTAAGTAAAAGTATGGCCACGTCAGCCCTGATACGCACAAAGCTCAACGACTTGCCGCACAAGCCGGGCATCTACTTGATGAAGGACCGGTTTGGGACGGTGATTTATGTGGGCAAGGCGCGGGATTTGCGGCGGCGGGTCACGCAATATTTCCAACCGTCCCGGCGCATGGGATGGGACCTCAAGTTCAAGGCGCTGGTGGAAGCCATTCACGACCTGGATGTGCATGTGGTTCGGAGCGAGCCGGAAGCGTTGTTGCTGGAAGGCAAGCTCATCAAGGAATTTCATCCCCGTTACAACATCAGTTTTAAGGATGACAAGCGGTTCCTGATGCTCAAGGTGAACCTGAATGATCCCATTCCGCGATTTACGCTGACCCGATATAAACAGGATGATGGGGCGCGGTATTTTGGACCATTCGCACACTCTTCAGCGTTGAAGAATACGTTGACGATGATCCGGCGGCAGTTTCATTTGCGCGGGTGTCGTCCGCTTACGCCCAATGAGCGGGATTACAAGCATTGCCTTTACGGGAACTTGAAGCATTGCACGGCGCCATGCATCGGGAATGTGACGCGGGAGCAATACCTCCAACAGGTGAATGCCGCGTGTGATTTTCTTTCCGGCCAATGCGAGGAAATGCAGGAGCAGTTGACTGAGGAGATGAAAAAGGCGGCGGCGGCGCAGGATTATGAACGCGCGGCGATGCTGCGCGATGCGTTGTCCGACTTGCGACACACGACGAAGAAAACCAGCAAGTTCGAACGGCTCCCTTATACGTTGCCGCTGGCCATCGAGCCGCAAAGGGATTTGGCTGAACTTGGAAAGGTGCTCGGTTTGGCTGGGCCGCCTACGAGGATTGAGGGTTTTGATATTTCGAACATTAGCGGGACCTTTGCGGTGGCGTCGTTGGTTAGCTTTAAGAATGGAAGGCCGGACCGGTCGAATTACCGGAAATTCAAAATGAAATCGGTGGTTGGCCAGAATGACTTTGCCTGCATGGCTGAAACAATCCGCCGACGTTACAGTCGTCTGCTGCGTGAGGGGAAAGAGGCGCGGAAGGCGGCAGAGGCGAGTGCGAGCAGCGCAGAATTAAATGTTGAGAATGGTCAACTGCCAACGCCAACAGTTCCACCGCCGTCGAATTTGCCGGATTTGATTTTGGTGGATGGTGGCAAGGGGCAGCTGAGCGCGGCGTGTGAGGAATTGGAGAAATTGGGATTGAGCCAGATTCCAATCATTGGATTGGCCAAGGAATTTGAGGAGATTTATCGGCCGGGGCAAAGTGAGCCGTTGCGGCTTTCGCATGATACGGGTGCTTTGAAATTGTTGCAGCGAGTGCGGGATGAATCGCATCGGCTGGCGAATACTTACA
The DNA here is from genome assembly GCA_028293285.1 of Pedosphaera sp. Lineage (GTDB taxonomy): Bacteria > Verrucomicrobiota > Verrucomicrobiia > Limisphaerales > Pedosphaeraceae > Pedosphaera. Next base: position 45,372 of record JAQGPC010000235.1, on the reverse strand, counting down.
ATGCTGAACTGCGATTGAGGAAAATCTCCGAGAGTATTCTCGATGAGTTTCCGAACATCGGGCAACGACGCAAGGCGGACTTGCTAAAGAAATTTGGTTCGGTGCAACGGATTCGGATTGCCACGGTGGAACAAATCGCGGAAGTGCCGGGGTTTGGGGGTAAGATGGCGGCGGACCTCAAGGTGTTTTTGGAGGCGAGATCGTCGGTGTCTTCGGCTGAGCGTAAAGCGGATGATCCCGAGCCGGCAAAGGTTCCGGAAGCCGAACTTCCTTCTTCGACGGGTTGAGCAAACGACAGGGTTTTAACGTTTAAGTTGCGTACAGCGAATTTTTCGCCGACAATGTGCGTCTAGAACTTATGAATCGCTGCAATGCCAAATATGCTTTTGTGATGATTTTAGGAGGAATGTTGGTCGCTGCCGGAGTTGCGAATGCGGCTGAATTGGATCCGAGCAAACTGCCGCCAGCTTCCACCAAAAAAGCTGATTTCGAGCGGGACATCAAACCGATCATCGATGAATCGTGCATTCGTTGCCATGGGCCAAAAAAGCAGAAGGCCAAGTATCGGATGGATTCGCGCGAAGCCGCGCTCAAGGGAAACAAAGGGCCGGTGATTGTGCCGGGCAAAAGCGAGAAGAGCCGTATGGTTTATATGCTCGCGAACCAGATTGAGAAAATGTTGATGCCGCCGGAGGGTGAAGGCGATCCGCTGACGCCGGAGCAGATTGGGATGGTTCGCGCCTGGATAGACCAAGGCGCACAATGGCCGGAGGACAAGAATAACGTGGTGGCGCAAGTGGATTTTGCCAAGGAAGTTGATCCGATATTGAGAACAGCCTGTGTGGAATGTCATGGCGCCAAGGAGCCCAAGGGCGGATTTGGAGTAGAGACGAAAGAGGCGGTGCTGAAAGGCGGCAAAGGTTACGGCAAAGTGGTCATCGCTGGTGAAAGCAAGAAGAGCCCGTTGATTGCCATCGTTTCCGGTAAGGACGAAGACATTGCCCAACCTGAAAAACATAAGCTCCCGGCTGAGCAGGTCGAGTTATTGAAGAAGTGGATTGAGCAGGGAGCAAAGTGAGCCGTGCGGCTTCTGCGATGGTGAAGTGTCAACGAAATGCGCTGCTCGTAGCAGCGCTGCTGTTGTGCATCGTTTGCGCTTCGTGCAAGGATGAGGATACACTGGTCAATGTGGAGAAGCTTATTCCTGGAATTGTTTTGGACATTCGCTACGCGACCACCAACAACTTCACGGGCAAGCAACTTTATCCGGTGGCCAAATGTTATTTGCGCAAACCGGCGGCGGAGAACTTGAAGTTGGTCCAGGAGGATTTGCACGGGATGGGTTATGCGTTGAAAGTTTTTGATGCTTATCGCCCGTTGTCGGTACAGAAGAAGATGTGGGAGGTTTATCCGCATGAAGGTTTTGTGGCCAACCCGGCGAAAGGGTCGCGTCATAATCGAGGCGCGGCCGTGGACCTGACTTTGATTACATTAGATGGTAAAGAAGTGCCGATGCCCACAGGATACGATGATTTTACGGAGAAGGCACATCGTCGCTATATGGATTTGCCGGAAAACGTAATCAAGAACCGGAAGCTGCTATCGGATGTGATGCGGAAACATGGTTTCCATGGATTGCCGACGGAGTGGTGGCATTTTGATTTTCAGAATTCGGAGAAGTACGAAATTCTCGACATTGACTATTCGGCTATTGGCAAAGGGCATTAACACGCACTTCTGCAAGGACAGGAATTAATTCATGAATATACAAACTGCGGTTTTGTGTGATGCGGCCACTGAGTATGGTGGAAAGTTAAATCTCCTCGGCGCGTTCGATGCCATCCACGCCCAGCAACTTCCCGTGTCTCATCCACAATGCGCCATCGCGTTGCGCATGACGTTCACAGATGCCGAAGAAGGTTCGCATACACTCCGGCTCACTTTCATGGATGAGGATGGTCAATCAATCATGCGGGGCATCGATGTGCCCGTGACGGTGGCCATTCCCGCTGAAGCGCATTTCGCCACTTCCAATATCATTGTGAACATCCAGCAATTGAAATTTGACCGGCCCGGGCTTTACTCAGTGGATATTGCCATGGATGGAAAACAGGAGGGCAGCATCCCGCTGTTCGTGCAGGTGGTGCCGCTACAAGCGTGAGAAACCAGTCAGCATTCGAGTGACTGATAAGCACGGTCCGCTGAGGACAGCGGACCCTACCATCGCGGACTGGTTATAATAGGCTGGTTGAATCTGTATCCACCAGCATCGTAGCGTGAGCCTGGCGACGGAGGATGGAAGCGGGGCAATTGGTGCTGATGGGGCCTTGGAGCGCATCCTTAACCGCTTGGGCCTTGCGCTTCTCGGGAGCAATGCAGAGCATCTTCTTCGCAGAGCAGAGCATCGGGATGGTGAGCGTGAGCGCATACTGCGGCACGGCATCCATGTTCACAAAATGCCCTTCGCCTACTTGTTGTAAGCGGCACTTCTCATCGAGCTTCGCAATGGTCACTTTACGTTTGTCCTCGAAATTAGCGACCGGCGGATCGTTGAAGGCAAGGTGTCCGTTCTCGCCGACACCGAGGCAGCAAAGGTCGATGGGTTGGGCTGAGAGAAGTTTGGTGTAACGATCACATTCATCCATGGGGAGGAGCGCATCGCCTTCGAGATAATGAAAAGCCTTGGGCTTCACGCGGCTTTCGACGCGTTCGCGCATGTAGCGGCGGAAGCTGGCCTTGTGATCGCCGGAAATGCCGAGATATTCATCCATGTGGAACAGCGTGATCTTGGACCAGTCCACGCCGCCAAGTTGGATTAAAGCTTCGAGAAATTTAATTTGCGAATTGCCGGTGGCGAGAATGGCGGCAGCGGAACCTTTGGTCGCGAGGATTTCGCGCAGGTAAGCCTGGGTAATACGGGCCACGTCCTGGGAAAGATCGGCCTGACTGGCATAAACCCGAACGGGCAATTCATCGACTTGAAATGTTTTTACAGGCGTAATGGATGATGCAGTGGTCATGACTTTATTTTTCTAATTCAAGTGGGAAACAGTAAGGAAAGATGGAACAGGATGCAAGTGTGCGCCAGTTGATTAAGAAACCGTGGATTGAAATGGAAGAGAAACGATTTTGGCAGAGCTGTCGCCTTCCGTTGTATGCAAAGTTAACTCTGTATTAATTTGGTTGGCTTCTTTGCGCACGTAGCCGAATGCAATGTTCGACTTGAGTGACGGCGAGGCTGTGGCGCTGGTGATGTAACCGACTTCCTTGCCGTCATGGAATAGTTTGTCGCCTTTTACGGGCAGGGATTTCAAATCTTCCGCTAGTCGCAAGCCGCGCAACGCCTTGGCGACTTGACCATAAGTGCGAATGCGAGCAATGACTTCCTGGCCGATATAACAGCCTTTGGAATAACTAATGGCCTGCTGCTCGATGGCTTCCGGGGCGAGATTAGCTTCGTCCATGTCCGCACCGAAACGGGGAATGCCAGCCTCAATGCGGCTGAGTTCCAATGCCTGCCAGCCACAAGCCCGGCCACCTTGTTCCTTTGCAGCCGCAATCAGTTTATCCATCACCGCACCGAGAGCGGGGGTGGGGACGAATAGATCGAATCCGATAGTTCCAATTCGCGGTTGGTTCACCAGGTAAAGTTCGCCGAGGTTGGGATCGTTCGTTGACGTGAAGGAGAGCGCTTTCGTGGGGATTTCCAAGGGCAGGCCAATGCTGCGCACGACGGTTTCGGATTTCGGACCTTGAATACTGATCAAGCCGTAGGCGGAAACCACATCCACGATTTGCACGTCATCCGCGATGATGTATTTATCGAGACGTTCAGAAACTGTTTTTATCAGTCCGGGTTCGAAATCCAGCAGGAGTTCATTGGGCAAAGCGTAGATATTGAGATCGCTTTGCAGCTTGCCTTTGGCGGTGACGAGCGCGGCGTAGCAGCCTTCGCCGGCGCGCAGCGTGTTTACATTATTGGTGACTTGTCCATGGAGAAAGCGAACACGGTCGACGCCCGTCAGGCAAATGCGACTGCGAAAACTGAGATCCAACACGCCTGCAGCTTCGTGCAAGGCCATGTATTCACACATTGAATTGCCATAGTCGTTTACCACTTCCGTGCCGTTCACCTCGGTGAACCGCGCATTTAATCCGTCATGAAATTCGTGCAAAGCCAAAGCTTCCATACTGCAAATGTAGAGTCTCAGTCGAGGTTACGCACAGATAAATCTACGCAATGGCCTGTTCGGTCTTGGGATCGAAGAAATGGGGCTGACGCATATCAAAAACAAGCGAGAGTTTTTGCTGCTGTGTATATGTGTCGGTCGCCTGAACGCGCGCAATAAAGGAATGTTCTCCCGAACTAAGATGCAAATGCGTCTCCGCGCCGATGGGTTCAATGAATTCGACTGTGGCTTCCACATTCCATTCCGCAGGGCTGCTGGGTGAATGGGCACTGTCCATAATGTGTTCGGGACGAAGGCCGAGGATGATTTTCTTTCCTGAATATTCGGTTAAACGTGCGGCGATGCTTTTTTCCAATCCAACGGTAAAGGCTTGGGAAGCTGTGAAAGAAATTCCTCCATTGCTTTGCTCAATGGTACCCTCGAAGAAATTCATCGGCGGGGAGCCGATAAACTTCGCGACGAACATGTTGGCCGGGTGATGGTAGACCTGGTTTGGTGCAGCAACCTGTTGAAGCGTGCCGGAGTTCATTACCGCAATGCGGTCGCCGAGAGACATGGCTTCGGTCTGATCGTGGGTCACGTAGATCATCGTGCAGCCGAGCTGGGCGTGCAGTTTGCGAAGGTCCTTGCGCATCTGCAGGCGCATGGGCGCATCCAGATTGGAAAGCGGCTCGTCAAAAAGAAATACCTTCGGCTTGCGGACGATAGCGCGTCCCAGGGCGACACGTTGGCGTTGTCCACCGGACAAGGCTTCGGGCTTGCGATCAAGGCACTCGATAAGGCCCAGCATCTCGGCGGCATCCCGCACGCGCTGATCAATCTCTTGCTTGGGCAACTTCCGCACTTCCAAACCGAAAGTCATATTTTCGTATGTGGTCATGTGCGGGTAGAGCGCATGGTTTTGGAAAACCATCGCGATGTCGCGGTCTTTCGGCAGCACCGAGTTAATCACCCTGCCATCAATGGAAATTGTGCCGCTGGTAACTTCCTCCAATCCAGCAATGAGGCGCAGCGTTGTGGTCTTGCCGCAACCTGAGGGGCCGACGAGTACGAGGAATTCCTTATCTTCAACAACCAGATTCAGATTGCTGACAGCAGGAATACTTTCTCCCTTTGCTCCCTTGAAAATTTTAGTCAGGTTTTCGACGGCCACACGCGCCATATTCGTATTTTGAATGCAGTGCATTGAAAGTCGAGTGTGTAATCTGTGTCGGACATCTGCCCGGTGGAGATATCACTAAGCGGTTGGCATCTGGATAACACAGTGGTAAGGTTCCTGAGCCTGTAGGGTTTCCCACGGGATAGATAGTAGTGACTGATTAAAAATTTCGAACATGAATCTGGATTCGCTTTATTCTGAACTGACACTGAAATCAAACGCAAAGCTCGTGCTGCTGGTAATGGATGGTTTGGGCGACATCGCCACCAAGGCGCAGGGCTATCTCACTCCACTCGAAGCTGCAGCTACTCCGAATTTGGATACGCTGGCCAAGAGTGCGGCGCAAGGACGCATGGTGCCCGTCGCTCCAGGCATTACTCCGGGAAGCGGACCGGGACATCTCGCGCTGTTTGGTTATGATCCATTGGAATTTCAAGTTGGCCGCGGGGTCATTGAAGCGCTTGGGCTCGGCTTGGAACTCAAGGGCGGCGATGTGGCTGCTCGTGCAAACTTTTGCACGCTGGATGCCAAGGGCATTGTGACTGATCGCCGCGCCGGACGAATTGAAACGGAAGTCTGCGAAGAACTCTGCCAATTGCTTTCCAAGAAAATTAAAAAAATCGGCACCACCGAAGTCATCATCAAGGCAGGCAAAGGCCATCGCTTTGTCGTGGTGTTTCGCGGCAAGGGGCTGGAAGGGCCGTTGACGGATGCTGATCCGCATCATGAAGGCGCGCCCATTCCTGTGGTGAGCGCGGTTAATAAGAAATCGGCCAAGGCGCAGAAAGCCGCGTTGCTGGTAAAACAATTTTATAAGCTCGCCCTGCCGATCATCGCCCAGAAGAAGCCAGCCAACGGCTTCCTGATGCGCGGCATAGCTCATCAACCGAACATCCCCACGTTCCAGGAACGTTATCAACTGCGGCCAGCGTGCATCGCGGTATATCCGATGTATAAAGGTTTGGCGCAATTGGTCGGCATGACCAAACTTGAAGGCACGCAAACCATCGCGGAACAATTTCAACGTTATCTCAAGGAATACGACAACTACGATTATTTCTTCATCCATTACAAATATACCGACATGTATGGTGAGGATGGAAACTTCGAGGCGAAGAAGAAGGCAATTGAAGAATTCGATGCCGCCTTGCCAATCCTTCTACAAAAGCGACCTGATGTGCTGGCGATCACGGGTGATCATTCCACACCATGCGCGGTGAAAGGTCACTCATGGCATCCGCAACCGGTGTTGCTCAGTTCGGAATTATCCGGCTGGGACAAGTTGGAGCGCTTCACCGAGACCGGTGCGAACACTGGATCACTGGGAATATTCGAAGCAAAATATTTGATGCGCTTGATGCAAGCGAACGCGAAGATGTTCGACAAATTTGGCGCATAAAAGTTTTTTCATTCACAAGATTTTTGAGTGCGCATGAAAAAAATGATTGCCAACAGACCAAAAAAACATTTTTGTTTGTGTAAATAATACTGGTCAGGTGCAAAATTTATGTCTTAATCAGCAGCAATGAAACCTAACCACAACTGATCGGAGGTGATTTTCGTGGCAACAAAGAAAAAAGCTAAGAAAGCAGCAAAGAAAAAGAAGTAACAAATTATAATCCGCCAGGATGGAAAACCTGGTCTGCGTGACAGGTTTTCCATCCCGGCTTTCTCCCTCCCTTCCTCTGCCTCATGGCAACACTCGTCTTCGACATTGAAACTTCCGCGGTGCCTCTCGATAACTTTGATGAAGCGCAGTTGGAATATCTTTTTCGCGATGCGGAAAAAATCCCAGATGAAGTAGCCCGGGAAGCCCGTCGCGCTGAAATCCAGCGTCAATTCAACCTTTGGCCTTTCACGGCGCAGGTGGTGTGCATCGCCATGCTGAATGCCGACACTGCCCGGGGGCAGGTGCTCTTCATCGCAGATGATTACGAAGCGGATGAGGCGGAAGCAGGCCCGGTGGAGTTTGTCCCATGCGTGGATGAAGCGGAACTGCTGACTGCGTTTTGGGATGTTGCCCAACATTATGATGCCATTGTGACTTTTAATGGGCGCGGCTTTGACGTGCCGTTTCTGTACTTACGCTCGGCGTTGTTGAACGTCCCGGTTACACGCAAGAACTGGCTGGGCTATCGTTATCAGACCGAACCACATTGTGATCTCGCGGAGCAATTTACGTTTTATGGTGTCAGTGGGCGCGAAGGGGCGGCGCGACGTTTCAATTTGGATTTCTATTGCAAGGCCTTCGGGATTGAATCGCCCAAGAGCCATGGCGTCACGGGAATGGATGTCAATGACCTGATGGCGCAAGGACGCTACCGGGAAATAGCGGAGTATTGCCTGCGCGATGTGCAAGCCACGGTGCTGCTCTATCAGGTATGGAAAGAGCGATTGGCGGGAATCAAGTAAATGTCGAATTGCAAATTTCGAATGTCGAATTCGGCTGGAGACTCCGCCTGATACATTATGGACTCGAAAGATTCCATACTCGTCTGCTTTGCTGTGAAGGAAGAGGCGAAGTTCTTTCCTGGTATCTCGGGTGAAAAAGGATGTGAGCGACTTATTACCGGGATGGGACAACGGAATGCCGGGACAAGCATTCGCAAAATACTAAGCACACTACGACCACGAATGGTAATCACAACCGGTTTCGCCGGCGGGTTGAATCCGGAATTGAAGGTGGGAACGGTGGTGTTTGATGAGGATGCGGCGGCAGGTTTAAGTTCGAAGCTGATAAAGTTGGGAGCGAAGCCGGTAAAGTTTAATTGTGCCGCGCGGGTGGCAACCACGGTGGAGGAGAAGCAGGCGTTGTGGAAATCCAGCGGAGCGGATGTGGTGGAAATGGAGTCCTCGGTGATTCGCCAGATCTGTCATGAGCAGGGGATTCCCAGTGCCACCATTCGGGTGATTTCCGATGCGGCCAATGAAGATCTGCCACTCGACTTCAACGCGCTGATGACTTCGGATGAACGGATTGATTTTGTGAAATTGGCATGGAAGCTCATCACCGGTCCGCAAAAAATCCCGCAGTTGATCAGATTTCAAAAGCAAACCGTTTTCGCTGCCCGCAAGTTGGCGAACGTTTTGAACGGTTTATTGATTGACGGGCGGAACTGAGTGGTTCGTGGATTGTGCGGCGGCCTTTTCGCGAATTTTTTCGCTGTAGGTGATGATGGCGGCTCCGAGCACAATCAGGAGCACTCCGCTCCAGCGAAGCGGGGAAACTTCCTCTTTCAAGATGAGTTTGGCGGCGATGGTCGTGAAGACAAAGCCGAGGGCGGTCAGCGGCCAGATAAAGCTTACTTCGCCTCCTTTGGACATCAAAACCAGCAGGCAGCCGAAAAAGAGCGCTTCAAATAATACGCCGAGAAGAATGTTGGGATTCGTGATTCCACGTTTGATGACACGCACGACTTCGCCGACAGAAATCTTTTGAACTTCGCCAACCTGTTTCAGCCCCTTATTAAGATAGATGACTCCCACGGCTTCCATGACGAGGCCGATGATCAAAATGATGAGTAGTTTGGTCACTTTATAAATCCTGGTAACGAATTAATTGAATGCCCAGTTGTTGCACGAGCCTCTTTACCTTGGGGCTGATGAGGGCTTCAAATTCGTTTCTAAATTCGTCGAGCGAAGGATGAGAGTAAAGCTCAGAATCACCAGCGGGAAGAACGGGTAAGAGGTTGCTTATATAGGGCTCGTCAACGCGCGCATTTTGCAACAGGCCGAAAACTTTGTCCGTATGGCGAATGCCTTGATGGTGAAATTTTTTTCGTGAACGGGCGGCTAACAGAGAGAACATCCAGGCATGATTGATGCGATAAAGCCATGCGCCACGCGCCAACTTACTATTCAACCAGAACGGATCGCGCGTCAGGCGCATACGTTGAATGCCAAATGATTTTGTCTCCGCCATCAGGATGCCGAAGATGGTTGGATGCATGTGAAAATGGAGATGACCATTCACATGATCCAGAACAAGGCCCGTGGAGCGGAATTTTTCGAATTGCGCATGAATTTCAGCACGCAGTTGCTCGCGCAGGTGGCGGCGCATAAAATAGCGAAAACCGGTTCCGGCCGGGTTATTGCTGAATTCACCGCGCGTGTTGACAAGCCCGGGAATTTTGGCGGGTGGCAAAGCCGAGTGGCCATGCGAGAACGTGAGATGCAAGCCAACTCCCAAACGTGGGTTTTCTTTGGCCAGGGCGACCGCTTCGGCAAAGCCGGGTTCATTCACCATCAGGCTCGCGGTGGTGAGAATGCCGTCACGATGCGCCTGGATAACGGCCTGGTTGACCGAGTGGGACAAGCCGAAATCATCGGCGTTGACGATCAAGCGCCGCGCAGACTCAAGGCGTCCCATAATTGGGGGTCATGGCACCGGAAGCCACGCGCAATCCAGTGCGGAGAATTAATAGAATTTTTTGACCCTTGTTCAGACGGGTTGGATTGGGGCCGAACACGTCGAACTGCTGGCGTTCCAGCTTTTTCAAAAGCCGCCAATACACCGAGCCCATCAGCTCGGCGGCGACCATTGAACGACGGTCAACCTTTGGCAGAGTGATGCGCGCTTGATGATAAAAATGACGCGCTCGTTCGGCGACACTGGCGGCCAGTGCTTCAAAACGGGAAGAATATTCGAAGCGCAAAATTTCTTCCGGAGAAACCTTGAAACGTTCAAGCTCGGACAACGGCAGATAAATACGTCCACGCTCGGCATCTGAACGCACGTCGCGCAGGATGTTGGTCAATTGCAGCGCCTTGCCCAAGTAGATGGCATAATCGCGGCAAGCCGTGTCTTGATATCCAAAAATCTCGATGCTGAGCAGGCCGACCACGGAAGCGACGCGATAACAATACTGTTCCAATTCCGAATAATCCGCGTAGCGCTTGATATCCAGATCCATTTCCACACCTTTGATGAGTTCATCAAAGAGTTCAAATTGCAGGTGACATTGTTGGATGACGGGCTGCAGTTCGCGATTGACCAAAATTTGGGGAGCTTCGCCATTGCATGCCCGGCGAATGTCTGCGCGCCACTCGGCGAGACGCTGCCGACGTTGTTCGGCAGGCACGGCTTCATCATCAGCCACATCATCGACCTCGCGGCAAAAGGCATATAAGGCAGACATGCCATCGCGTTTGGCTTTCGGAAGCAGAATAAAAGCCAGAGCCAGATTGGAGGCGCTTTTTTGGGTGATCGTCCGGCTGTCTTGCATGGATAGATCAGGGCAAGGGAGATGGTTCGGAGGGCGGCGCTTCGGTCCGCAACGGCGGAAGACCACCTTTTTCAGCGAGCGTGGGATTACGTGTGCGTTCGCGACGACGACGTCTCCTGCCGCCTTCTTTATCGTCGGTGCGTTCACCAGCAACCTTTTCAGATTTCTCGTAGGAATGATGATGCTTGCGACGCCGGGGTTTTTCTCGAAAGTAAACCACCCAGGTCACAATTCCTAGAATCACGATTATCAATGAGCCTAGAATGCATAATATTTCCAGCGTAGAGGTGGAGATGCCCAGGTTCTTTGCCACCACATCCCCAAAACTTGCCAGAAACGGAGTCGAACTATTCATGAAGCCATATCCTTTCCATTAGGCGCGGCGGATTCCTCTTCGGTGTCAGTGCCAGTATTGATATTGAGACGTTGCATGCGATAGCGCAAGGCGTGACGGCTGATTTTTAATTGTTCGGCGCTTTTGGTGAGACTGTAATGATTTTGCTCCAGCACATGGCTGACCAGGTCGCGTTCAAAACCGGCCATCATTTCATCAAGCGATTGATTGCCGATGACGCGCGGTGCGGGTGCAGACTTGCGCAATCCCGCTTCGACTTCAAAATCGGGCAGACTGACAGGCTGAACTTCAGCGGTCGTCTCCAGGATAAGCGCGCGCTCGATTACGTTGCGCAGCTCCCGGACATTGCCGGGCCAGTGATGCGAGGTCAGCTTTTGCAGGGCGGCCTTGGAAAACTTTTTAATCGGCTTTTTGATGGTGTGGCTGAAATGCCGTAGAAAATGTTCAGCCAGGATGAGCACGTCCTGGCTCCGTTCGCGCAACGGCGGGAGGCGAAACTGAACGACATTCAACCTATGAAACAAATCTTCGCGGAATTCATTCTGCTGAATTGCATCAATAATATCGCGATTGGTCGCTGCGATGAGCCGGACATCCACCCTTAGTTCCTGGGTGCCGCCGACGCGGGTGAACGAGCCATCCTCGAGGAAACGAAGCAATTTGGCCTGGAGTGGGCGGCTCATATCGGCAATTTCATCCAAAAAGATGGTTCCGCCATGCGCCTCTTCGACGCGACCAGCCTTTTGTTTCAAGGCACCAGTGAAAGCTCCTTTTTCATGCCCAAAAAGTTCGCTCTCCAAAAGCGTTTCCGGGATGGCGGCGCAATTAATCCGCACGTAGCTCGCTTTATGACGATTACTCAGGCAGTGAAGCGCGCCTGCGACAAGTTCCTTGCCGGTTCCGCTTTCACCGAGGACGAGGACACGGGCATCCGTAGGCGCCACGGTCTGAATCATCTGGCGCAACTCATGCATGCGGGGTGAGTCGCCCACAATTTGCTCGAGTTGGTAGGTTTCATGAGCACGTGCGCGCAGGGCGGCATTTTGGTTCAGTAAACGATGGCGTTCCGCGCATTTTGAAACCGCGTGCAACAGTTCCTCGGGCGCGAATGGTTTGCCAAGATAATCCATCGCCCCCGCCTTAATGGCTTCCACGGCCAGCTTGGGGGTGGCATAAGCCGTGATCATCAAGCTTGGCAGGTCGGGCCAGCGGCTGTGCATTTTGCCGAGAAATTCATAGCCACTCATGCCGCCGAGACGGGCGTCGGTAATGACCATCAGGAAGTCATCCTGGCCGAGCATGGTGAGGGCTTCCTCGGCTGATTCCGCCGCGCGCACGGAATAGCCCTCGTCCGTCAGCACCGTCTTCAACGAGAGGCGCATATTCTTCTCATCATCCACGATGAGCACGGGTGGCAGCGAGATACTCATTTCCTTATCTTATAAAACTTCTGGCCGGAAATAATACGATAAAGCGCGCACCCTTTCCAAGCTTTGATTCGACGTGGATGGCGCCGCCATACAGTTCAATATTGTGTTTCACAATGGCCAAACCTAAACCAGTTCCCTTTTCCTTGCTTGTGAAGTACGCTTCGAAGATCCGGTTCACCTTGTCGGCTGGAACTCCTGGCCCGTCATCTTCAATGACAATCTCCACCTCATTTCCCCAAGGAGATTGCACGCTCACGGAAATCATGCCCGAACCATTTATGGCTTCCCGGGCGTTTTGCAGCAGGTTGACCAATATCGCGGAAAGATGGCTGCGCTGCATCATCAAGGGAGGCAGGGTGGGGCCATAGTCGCGCAAAATCTGGATCGGATAATTAGCTCCCGGCGGGAGAGCTTCACTCAAAGCGCGGTCAAGTTCCTCCGCGATATTTAATTTTTCCACCCGCCCTTCGCTTAATTGCGCGTAGCCCATGATCTGAGTGATAATGCGGTCGGAACGCTCGATCTCCTCACGAATGATTTCAATCTGTTGCGAGACATCTTTTTTGCCCTCCTTAAGACCACGTTGGAGGGAATAAATGGCATTATTAATAATCCCGAGCGGGTTTTTCAATTGATGGGCGATCTCCGCGGCCAGACGACCGGCTGCCTTCAATTCGCTATTTCGCGCGTCCGCTTCCTGTGCTTCCTGCTGCGCCTGCCGATCGCGAAACGCGAGGAGTTGAACGCCGTAGCAGGAAAAAGTCATCAGCCAGAGGATAATCAAACGCAATAGAAAAGGTTCCGCGGCCGCGTCGCTGGCCGCAGGTTCCGGCAAGGACGATAGATTGGCCATCAGTTTTTTAGTTTTAGAAGGATGTTTGAGTGGGGGAATATCCGGCGCGGTATAGTTGTCACTGATTGTCGCATTGGCCAAGCCGGCACTCAGATAAAAGACGCTCAATGAAAGGTTCAGCACAATCTGCGGAGTGGCTAACGGTATACTAAGCGCATTAATGATGATTAGGCCTGGAAAGAGCCAAAACAAGGTGCTTTCGAATCCGCCGGTTTCGAGCGTCAATCCCGCCAACAATAATCCATCGAACAGGCCCACCGTAAAGATGAGCCACTGCACTAAGCTCGGGGGAAACCGTCGGAGCACCAGCGGTACGGCGGTGAGGGCATTGAAGATGATGTAAACAATGAAAAACCGTTGCAGCGTTTCGAGGACGACTTCCCGGGGAGTGGCCGCTTCCGCCAGCCAGCGCTTATAAAACAAATAGTACAGCACCATCGCCATGACCATCAAACGGGTGGGCAGGACGATGTTCCGCTGCACGGCCAGAATGCGCGATGCCTGTTGCGCTGGCTCCGGCACCGGCATGGCGAAAATTCTCGGCAGCCATTTGAGCTTTTGCCAGCGGTTGAAGTTCATGGGCAATTGCCGGGTCGGATCACGTCAGTTTATTCTAAGCCAATAGCGCTTCAACTTTCCGGACGATGGCTTCCACTGGCCAGAGGCGACCGATGCCTTCATAACCACAGGAGAGCATTCCTTCTTCCGGCCCGATAAATTCCAGAGGGCGTTTCTTAAGCGTTGCCACATTTTCCTGCGTGGCGGGATGCAGCCACATTTTACCGTTCATGGCGGGAGCCAGCAGGACTTTGGCTTTTGGATTCAATGCCAGCGCGATGCAAGTCAATGCATCATCCGCCAATCCGTGCGCGAGCTTCGCCATAATATTCGCTGTGGCGGGCGCGACCAACAGCATATCAGCTTCGTCGGCCAATTTAATGTGCGTTGGTTTCCAACTCTCTTCTTCGTCGTATAAATCCGTGACGACCGGGTTACGCGACAACGTTTTAAACGCCAGTGGAGTGATGAACCGCAGCGCATCCGCCGTCATCACCACATGGACGGAATGGCCGAGTTTGGTCAATTGGCTGGTCAGTTCCGCTGCTTTGTATGCTGCAATGGAACCGGTTACACCCAAAACAATATTACGCGTAGTGCTCATCTATTTGGCCTTGTCTAAATCGCGACTCTAATCTTAATCCTTAACGATTCTTTTATGCAAAGAGATTAAGCGAGGCCAATCTACTCCCAACTGCTCGCAATAGGTCATATTAGGTCGGAACACCTCGATTCCTTCGCAGCCACCGACGTGAGGGAGCGGATCGCTCCGTTCCGACTTCAGACTCCCGTCATCCGCCCTTTGGCTTGGTTTCATCAATTCCCCTAATTCGTGTTCATGGGTGCAATTCGTGTCTCATGTTTTAATTTTTAACTCGAGTTAACTCCAGTTAAGTCGAGTTAACTCGAGATAGTACCATACACGTATTAATTTCCTGCCCGTCCCGATAGCTGGAAACGCCCGTCCCGCATGCGGTGACCTGTCCTGGACTGCGGTGATAAGTTTCCAGCCTTGTTCGGAGTTCCGCCTTTAGGCGGCTTCTGACTCTGGACTTTTCGTTCAGTCCTCCGTCTTTAGCGCGGATTAACCCCCATTAACTCGGAATAACTGTAATTTCATGGGATTTTCGCGGACTTCTCAACCTTTGACAGCTTCCCTTCCTCTGGCTTCTGACATCCGGCGTCAGACCGCCCTCCGTTTGAACTCACATCCACTCGTATCAGCTCGTACTAGCTCCAAACAACACGTTGTAAGCGAACGACTGACCACGAACCAGACATAAAATTGTCAAAGAACCGGTTTCGGCATCGCGTCGACCGTATGGGCACGATTTCCAAACCCACGAGCTCATAATAACAAACGTTATAAAATGGTCAATAGTATTTTCAATTACACTGATAAAAGTGCGGACAGCCTGTCCGCCTGTTCCCCTCCAATCACTCCCATTCGCGTAATTCGCGGATACTTCCAGCCTTCTTTGCATGTGATGTTTTATACTTTTAAACTCCGTTGAAGAAGGGCGAAGCTTGGACTTCAACTGCAGGACTTAATTGAGACCGCATGCAGGCTTCCTTTTCGACTCTCAAAATAAGTGATGCAGCACCGCACAGTCAAAAAAATGTTCTATAACCTCAGCCCAAATCTGACACTCACAACTCCAACGCCTGAGAGCGCGTGGCGCGCATTTTTTCGGCTTGGATCACAGACTGCATCCGGCGCAAATCTTCGCCGATGCTCGTGCTGATGATGAGATAATCAAAATTTTTCCACTGCGAAATTTCCTGGCGCGCGATGCTGAGGCGCTTTTGAATCACCGCCGTTGAATCGGTGCCGCGCTTCTTGAGACGTTCTTCCAGGATGGCAAGTGAAGGTGGTGTCAGAAAGACCTGCACCAAGGAGCGCTTTAACTCGATGTCTTCTTCCGCCTGATTGCGAATGGTGGCCGCTCCCTGCACATCCACGTTGAGCAGCACATCCTTGCCCTGTCGCAATTTTCCGAGCACTTCTGATTTCAACGTGCCGTAACTGTTCCCGAAAACCGTGGCATGCTCCAAAAAATTTCCTGCTTGGACACGCTTTAAAAAGGAACCCGCATCGAGGAAATAATAATCGCTCCCATCCTTCTCGCCCGGCCGCGGTTCGCGGGTCGTGCAAGTCACGGCGCGGGCCATCCAGGGATTGGCCGCCAGGAGTTCCTTGACGAGCGTGGTCTTGCCGCCGCCGGAAGGCGCCGAGATGACAATTAACAGAGGGTTGGGATTTGTCTCAGCCATTCGCGATCCGTAATTTGAAAGTTACTCCACGTTCTGCGCCTGTTCCCGGAACTTTTCCAACTCGGTTTTCAGCGTAACCACTGCACGCGAAATCAAACTGTCGTTCGCTTTCGAACCGACCGTATTGATCTCGCGGTTCATTTCCTGCGCGAGAAAATCCAGCGTGCGCCCGACTGGTTCCTTGGAGGAAAGACAATCGTTGAACTGCTGGAAATGGCTTTGCAACCGGGTCAATTCCTCGGAAATGTCCGAGCGGTCCGCGAAATAAACGATCTCCTTGATCAAACGCTCGTCATCCACGGCCGGAGCTTCCACGCCCGCGCTCTTGATGCGCTGAATGAGCTGTTCGCGATAACGCTTCTGAACTTCCGGCGAACGTTTCTGGACCTGCACGGTGGCTTTGTGCATGAGTTCAATCCGTGAAGAAAGATCCTTGGCGAGATGAGCGCCTTCGCGCTCGCGCATTTTCAGAAGTGTCCCAAGAGCTTTTCCTAAAGCCGTATTCACGGCGGGCCAAAAATCTTCTGCATCGGCCATTTCTTCATTCGTTTCAAAAACGCCCGGCGCGCGCGCCAGCAAATCCAGCGAAAGCGGGCCGGTCAATTTGAGGTCCTTGGCGAGCCGGTTCAACTCGCGGGCATAGGCCCGGGCCAGCGGGGCATTGAGACGGACCTTGTCGGAAGTTTTACCATCAGCCGAATGTAGTGTCACGCGAACCGTCAGGCGACCGCGCGCAATGGAGCGATTAAGCACGTCACGGATTTGCGCTTCGAGCACTTCCAATTCACGGGGAAGCACCAGCGAGATTTCGCTTTGCTTGCGATTCACCGAGCTGATTTCCACGGTGACTTTAAAACCATTTTGGGCGCATTCACCGCGCCCATAACCCGTCATTGATTTCATTCGTCAACAAACTATGGAGGAAGTCTCTCTTGCAGGCCAATCTTTTTTGGCGGCAAACAAGTTTGGCCGCCGTGAAAACGCATCGACAGCTTGCTGCTCTTCAGATTTTTTATCTTGCCTGATAATGAGTAAATTAATGGCAGAAGCCTGGGATTGTGCAAAGCAGGGTGGCTACGCCATTTTTCGAATCAGAGAAAAGTAAAATGTCGCGCCTTTATTCACTTCACCCTCTGCCCAAATACGCCCGCCATGTCGCTGTATAATTCGCTGCACATTGGCTAACCCGATGCCCGTGCCTTCAAATTCCTCCTGACTGTGAAGCCGTTCAAAGGGGTGAAATAAGGCGTTAACATACTTCATGTCAAAGCCCGAACCATTGTCTTGAATATAAAATACCACTTCTTTGTCCTCCGGCTTGGCAGACAGGGTGCCAATATTTATTCTCGCCGGGGTGCGTCCGCGAGTAAACTTGACCGCATTATCAATCAGGTTTGCGATCGCCTGCCGCAGCAGCCCCCGGTCACATGGCATTTCTGGCAATGGACCGATTTGCCAGATGATTTCCCGTCCTTTATTTTCAACCTGCACTTCGCGAACCACTTCAGTCACCAACTGTTCAAGATTTACGGGGGTCGGATGTATTTCCGCCCGCCCGATGCGGGCAAAAGCCAGTAGATCTTCAATTAATTCGCTCATCCGGCGCGCCTCATGGTTGACAATAGTCAGGTATTCCCGTCCTTCGACGTTGAGAGTGTCCCCGGAATCTTCCTGCAATAGATCAACAAAGCTTCGTAAGCGGCGGAGTGGCGACTTTAGATCGTGTGATACTGTGTAAGAGAATGACTCCAAATCCTTATTCACACTGACCAGTTTCCTGTTCAATCCCTCCATCTCCGCAGCGTGATGGTCGAGTTTCCGGGCATGTTCCTCCAGCCTGTCCCGGGCCTGGCCCAAGTCCTTTTCTGCGGCCTTGCGTCGGCGAATTTCCGCCGCCAGCTTTCGGTTCCAAAGCAGAACCCCCACCAATGCCGTGCCGGTAATCAAGATAAAATAAAGCGCCCGGCGACGCCATGCTTTCCAGTGGAGCTCCGCTAACGTTTCTGGCAGGATATATTTGCTGTATATCGCTTCCACTTCCTTTTTGTCGAGCGTGGCAAGGCCTTTCCCCAAGATGGAATGCAATTCAGGCAAATCGTTCCGCACGGCCATTCTCAGAAAAAAATCAACATCGGTAAAACCGGATATTTTTAGGTTGGCCAGCCCGCGCATGTGTACTATGTGACTGGCGCTGGCTAAATTTAATGCGGTAGCGTCCGCCTCATTGCCGGCCACCATTAACATGCTTTGTTCCTCGGTATCCGTCAGCACCACGTGTGTGTTGGGATAAGCCCTCAGCAGTTCTTCCGTGGTGGCATAGTTGCGCGGCAGGGCAATTTTCTTCGACACCAGTTCATTCAGAGAGGTAAGGAAGGGCATATCCTTCCGGGTAATAATGGCCGTAGGAAAACTGCAATATGCCTCGCTAAAATGCAGATTTTGTAATCGTTCCCGTTTTTCAGTGCGGGCGATTCCGCCTATAAAATGAATCTCACCCGTGCTTGTTTTGCGAAGTGTTTCTGACCACGTCGCCGTCTTCACCAGCCTGACGTTCAATCCCGTCCGTTTGGCGATGAGCTCAACTATTTCAACATTAATGCCCGAAGCCCGACCCTGCTCGTCCAAGCTGGAAAATGGAGGCCAATAGGGGTCCACACCCCAATAAACCACTGGATGTTGTTGCAGCCACGCCTTTTCAGGTTCGCTCAGGCTTACTACTTTTGAGCCATTCTCGTTGGTCTGTGCCTTGCCAACTGCTGGAAAGAAGCTCCCTGCTAATAAGTACAGGAACCAGAAACACCAAAACCCGCTGGTAGCCGCCTTTTTCACACTGTTAGTTCTCCAAATACACCAAAAAACAACGTAGCCCACGCGCTTCGAAAAACAACCAGCGCAATTCCTGATTAGAGCCATAACAGCCAAATCTGGTTGAACAGAAATGTTGCTTTTCCTTGCAGCGGAATTTGATTCAGATTTCCTGAAAAGAGGGCTCTGCTTACAGTTGCGTTGAAAAGTCCTGCACCTGCCCCGGCTTTTTCCGAGCGAATGCAAACTACTTCGGCATTTCCAGCCCGAGCTTTTGCACCAAATTACTTATTTATGGGGCAAAACAATTGAGTCACATCAACAGAGACGTCGGGAAATGCCAGCGGGTTTGCCTTGTCGCCGGTGCGTTGGACCGTGGTTATACCGTAACCGGCATAATGAGGTTCGCGATAGGTCTCGATAGCTTGTTCAGCAAGATTCACAATCCACACTTCACGAATCCCCGCGCGGCCATAAGCTGTAAGCTTCTCGCCGCGATCATAAGCAAGAGAAGTATCGGCCACTTCCACAAGCAGTAAAACGTCTTCCGGGCCGGGATGGCGGGTGGAATAATCGTCATGAGCGGGCTTAAGCAGCATGAGGTCGGGCTGCGGTTCGGAATGTTCATCAAGAAGCACCGGGTCTTGCACGGATACGAGGAAGCGTCCGGCTGCGAGATTGTTAAAAAGGCGGTTAAGGCGCTTGACCATGCTTCCATGGAAGGGGCCGATGGGTGACATATCTATAATTTGCCCGTCTAAAAGTTCGACCCGCGCGTCGGGTTTGAGCACGCCGGTTTCAGCCATCCTGTGATATTCCCGAGTCGTAAAGCGATGTTTGCTCAAAACTGACATATATTGAGTATATACACCTTATTTTGGCATTTCCAGCCCAAGCTTCTGCGCCGCCTGCGCCACGTCCTTGTCGCCGCGACCAGAGAGGTTTGCGATGATCAATTCATCCTTGCGCATCTTCGGCGCGCGTTGAATGACTTCGGCGATGGCGTGCGAAGATTCGAGCGCGGGAATAATTCCCTCCAAACGCGCCAGCTTCATAAATGCTTCCAAAGCTTTATCATCCGTGGCGTAGGTATATTCCACGCGGTTTTCATCACGCAACCAGGCATGCTCAGGGCCGACCGCCGCATAATCCAATCCAGCCGAAACGCTGTGGGTGAGTTGGATCTGGCCATTCTCATCCTGCAAAATGTACGAGCGAGTGCCTTGCAATACACCGAGCGAACCGCCTTGAAAACGTGCTGCATGTTGCTCGGGTTTGATACCCAAACCGCCCGCTTCGACGCCGACCATTTTAACCGAGCTATCATCGAGGAAGGGATAGAACAGGCCAATGGCGTTCGAGCCACCACCGACACAGGCTACGAGCAAATCGGGCAGGCGTTCTTCCTGTTCCAGAATTTGACGACGTGCTTCATCGCCGATGATGCGCTGGAAATTGCGAACCATCACCGGATACGGATGCGCACCATAAGCCGTGCCGAGGATATAATGCGTACTGCGGATATTGGTGACCCAATCACGCATCGCTTCATTCACCGCTTCCTTTAATGTTTTTTGACCGGCCTTCACGGGAACGACTTCGGCCCCAAGCATCTTCATGCGAAACACATTGAGCATCTGCCGTTCGCAATCCACTTCGCCCATGTAGATGACGCATTTCACGCCGAACATCGCACTGACCGTGGCCGTCGCAACGCCGTGCTGACCCGCGCCGGTTTCGGCAATGATGCGGGTCTTGCCCATGCGCTTGGCCAAAAGAATCTGCCCCATCGCGTTATTGATCTTGTGCGCGCCGGTGTGGAGCAGGTCTTCGCGCTTGAGATAAATTTTCGCGCCGCCAAGTTCGCGCGTCAGCCGCTCAGCATAATAGAGCGGGGTGGGGCGGCCCACAAATTCGCGCAGATAATATTGCAGTTCCTTTTGAAATTCCGGGTCCTGCTGGCAACGAAAATATTCCGCTTCCAACTCCTGCAATGGATGCATCAACGTCTCGGGCACATAACGGCCCCCATACGGGCCGAAGTGTCCATGGGCATCAGGAACGGTTGAACTGGCGATGGCACTCATAGCGTAAAATTAGCAGGCGGGGTGTTTAAGCGCGAGTGGATATTTGCGACTGTGCAGCATTACAGCGGATGGGCGAGTAAGTGAGAGAGTGAGTGAGGAGATTTGCTGGCCTTAATCACGCACTGGCACTTTTAGCGGCTTTGATAAAAGCTTGCACCTTTGCGTAGTCCTTCTTGCCCGGCGCGGATTCTACACCACTTGATACGTCCACCGCATAAGGCTGCACTTTACGAATCGCGTCGGCGACGTTCTCCGGCGTCAATCCACCTGCGAGAAAAATGGGACGGCCGAGCTTTTGTGCTGCGATGGCGAGGTCCCAATTAAACTTCGCTCCCGTGCCGCCCAACTTGTCGGCTACGTAAGCATCGAGCAGCCACGCGTCCGTTTGATACTCGGGCAATGCCTTCAATGACTCTTCGTCCTTAACGCGAAAAGCCTTGATGGTCATCACGGGAAAAAGTTGGCAAAACTCCGGCGTCTCCTCGCCGTGAAATTGGAGGATGTTCAATCCGCATTCACTGATCGCGCGCATGACCACTTCTTCGGAGGGATTCACGAACACTCCCACCTTGATGACATAAGGCGGCAAGCGGTTGGCAATTTCACTGGCCGTCTGCAAAGAGACATTGCGCGGACTTTGCTCAAAGAACATGAGGCCGATGGCATCCGCGCCCGCATCGGCAGCCGCGAGGCCATCGTCGATATTCGTAATGCCGCAGATTTTGACAATCGTGCTCATGTCCGGCGTTTAGCATGCCATTGACCGAAGGAAACGACAACTGTGGCTTAAACGCAAACTGGCGCACGACTTGCTCAATTCGGGCAAGGAAATGGAAAATCATAGTTTTCGAGGAAATAAAGGCATCTTTGCGCAAAACCGTCGTCGCTTAATGCTGATAATGACTGTCCAAAGGACAGTCATGGCCGGGTTTTTCTGTGTGGGTGTTCAGGCGCAGGCGCCTAATTTTCAGTGGGTGCGACCAATGAGAGGGCGTGGAAATGTAGAAAATATTGCTTATTTTAATACTGCGTCTGCTCTGACAATGGATGCACAAGGTAATTGCTATGTTACCGGGCTTATCACGACTCCTAAAGGATTGTCTCTTGGAGTCCCCAATTACGTAAGTCAGGGAGTTTTTCTGGCCAAGTACAGTAGTGCCGGAGAGATTCTCTGGGTGCATCAGCCCGTAATCACTTCCAATCTAATCCACGGTTTGGGATTGGCGGTGGATTCCTTGGGAAATAGTTATGTTGCTGGCTCATTTTCCGGCACGAATATTTTTAGTGGCACCAACGGCATTTCAAATGACGGTCGTGCGTATGGGGCTTTCATTGCCAAGTATGATTCCTCGGGCAAGCCACTGTGGGCCCGGCGGTCGGAGGGCGAAAACTCCGATTTCGGACTCAGTGTTGGGGTTGATCCATCTGGAAACTGTTTTTTTGCGGGAATATTTCGTTCGCGTAGGGTTACCTTTGGCAGTTTTACGCTGACTAATAGTCAACCGGTCACAAACAATTACGATCGCGGCATGATGTTCCTCGCTAAATTTGACAGCTCGGGAAATGTCCTTTGGGCCCGTCAGGCTGGGCCAATTTGCGATGCCTACTGGAAACTTGCCATGGCGGTGGATAGCCGGGGCTGCCCTCACCTGGTCGGCAGTTTAAAAAAAGGCGCTGCCTTCGGTGATATTCAACTGACCAATAGCAGCGCCGGCCTCAACGTTTTTGTTGCGAAGTATG
Organism: Pedosphaera sp.; assembly: GCA_028293285.1. Taxonomy (GTDB): domain Bacteria; phylum Verrucomicrobiota; class Verrucomicrobiia; order Limisphaerales; family Pedosphaeraceae; genus Pedosphaera. Next base: position 22,696 of record JAQGPC010000235.1, on the reverse strand, counting down.
ACGGTTCGGGAAAAGTGCTTTGGGCAAAAGCGGGTGAGGGCAAAAGTGATGGGGCCGCCATGGGGGTGGCTGTAGATGCCTCGGAAAACAGTTATGTTACCGGATATTTCATTTCAACGAATCTTTCGATCGGCGGCATCACCCTGTCGAATTCCAACTTCGGCCCTCCTTTCTCACAACGAATGTTCATCGCTAAATACAATGCCATGGGAAACGTGGTGTGGGCAAAACAAGACAACGGTGACGGTCAGAACCCCAGTTCAGGAATCGCAGTGGATGGGCAGGGAAACAGCTATATCACCGGCGCGCTGCGTTCTGACAAAGCCATTTTTGGTGACATTGTGCTTGAGCGGCGAGAATTCGGACTTATCCCGGGCTATGTTGCCAAATACGATTCCGCCGGTCAGGTTCTTTGGGTAAAATCATTTGGAGGAGCTCTGGAAGAAGAAGGGCAAGCGATTGCGGTCGATAACTTCGGGACCTTATACCTCGCCGGACGCCTTAGTGCACCCCAGGCATTTTTTGACAAGCTATCAGTAATGAGCAATTCGTACGGGTTGTTTGTGGCGAAGCTCGGAGGCCGCTGGCCTTATTAATTTCTGTTGGCCCGTAATGCCCGGTACTCTTCATGATAGTCAGTTCTTTTCGTTTGAATTGACCTTGAAAAGTGCAGGGTGGCGTATGAATTGCTCAATTCAGGCAAGGAAATGAAAAGCAATAGTTTTCGGGGAATTAAAGGCCGTTTTGCGTCAAACCGTCGCCTTTTAACGGTGATATTGACTGTCTTTTGGACAGTCATGGTCTGGTTGTCCTGTGTGGATGCCCATGCGCAAACGCCCCAAGTGGCATGGATTCGGCAATCAGGTCCCGTGGGTCCCAATTCTTCGCTGGTGGGCCGGTCGCCAATAGACAGCGCGGGTAATCTTTATTCCGTTACCATTTATAATTCCTCCACGTTTTCCTTCGGCGGTTTTACTGTGACCAACTTAAGCACGCCTACCAGTGGTTTTTCCCTGGAAAATGATGTATTTGTCTCGAAATATGATTCGGCCGGAAATGTGCTCTGGTTGCGTGGAATCGGGGGGAATTCATGGGATGAAGCTTGGGGTTGTGCTCCTGATATGGCAGGCAATGTTTACGTCACGGGTGGAACCTTCAGCACGAACATGGTTTTGGGGAATACTGCATTTGCCAGCCGCGGGCGCTGGGATTGCTTCCTGGTTAAATACGATGCGCAGGGGAATATTTTGTGGAGCCGGCAGGCCGGGGGAAGTGATGATGAATCCGAGAGCCGCGTGGCGACGGATCGAGACGGCAATGCGCTGGTTGTTTGCAATTTTAGTTCCACCAATCTGATCGTGGGCACCAATCTCCTGAGTTGCCCGGATGGATCAAGCCTTTTTCTTGCAAAATATTCCGCGACGGGTGATGTCGCTTGGGTCCGGCAGATAAATACCCACACCAGAAGCATCTGCTCAGTGCAACTGGATGGCGCGGGAAACATATACGTAAGTGGAGACTTTTATCCGACTGCTGAATTTGGAAATGCGACTTTATCAACCAGCGCGACCGGAGTTTTTATTGCCAAGTACGATTCTGCGGGCAATCTGCTTTGGGCGCGACAAGCCGCTTCCGGATCGTCTCTGGTGTCAACGGATATGGCCGTGGACTTGCAGGGCAATAGTTATCTGACTGGAATCTTTTCCGCGGACGCAGTGATCGGAACGAATGCGTTCAGCCATGTGGGTGAGGAGGATACTTTTGTGGTTAAACTCGATAGCGGAGGAAATTTTGTCTGGGCCAGGGCGATTACCGGCACGCGCATGGAGATGCCCTGCGCGGTCGGTGTTGATGGTTTCGGAAATTGCTATGTCACGGGGAATTCCTACTCAGCGATAATCAACTTTGGCGGGGTGGCGGTCACAAATAACGGGCCACTGTTTCCTAAAAGCGAATTTTACCCATTTATCGTCAAGTATGAAAGCGGCGGCCAACTCCTTTGGTATAAAACTCTGCCTTCTCCTCATGTCGAGAATATCTTAAGCATCGGTGGTGTGGATTTCTGGGGAAACGTGTATTTGGGCGGCAAGGTTGAAGCACTCACCAATGTATTTCAAATGGACGGATTTTCCCTCGGCTGCTCTGTGGATATGACCTATTATTTCTCGAAAATTAATGGTCCGCAACTGAGTGCCGCCGCTACAAACAATCAACTGCTGATTTCCTGGCCAACCAATGCGGTTGGGCTGCATTTGGAGAGTGCAAATATAATGAGTGGTCCTTGGTTGGCAGTGACAAATACTCCCGTTTTATCAGGCGAACAAAATACAGTGACGTTTGGCACTTCCAGCGACAGCCAGTTCTTTCGGTTGAATGGGCCTTAGGGAAGAGAATGGTAAATTAAAACACGAAGCAGGAGCTTTCGTGATCTTTTTCCAAATGCTCGGGCGTGATGGGCCGCTGAAAGAAAGAGAGATTTTTGATGGCTTCCCTAGTGCTGGTTAATTGTGCCTGGCGTTTGGTGTCATCATGGGGGCGGCGGGAAACTTCCGGAGTATAGTCCTGGCGTAGTTGTTGGAGCCGGGTGGAGACTGGAGTAACATCAATTCCTTTGCCCTGCTGATTGCCATCATTACTATCTTTGGAGGGGCGGTGCCAGCGAAAGAGATACGACCACTCGGCCAAATAAAAGAGCGGCAGAATTGCCACGAGCAATACGGCGAATAATTCCAAGTAAGTAATAATCACGTTAGCGCTCCCGGTAATTGTGTGAGTCACACGTTAACACGATGTTGGCACGGGGAAAAGGCTTAAAAGAATATAAAAATACAGCGTTTCTGCCTGGTAAATACCCTGCGGGGTAAGACCCCAATAGCAAAAGATTTAGGGCGTCCTACCTTTCAGAGGAGTTGGTTGAGCTGCCGAAATCACCGGAGGGTGAAGCAGGCGCCCCCACTTTAAAAATTTGTGGTTGTAGCTTCGGTACTTGACTCTCCAATAAGTCGGCAATGGTAGACGACTCGAATTAGGTCAATCGGGGAACGGGCGCAGAAAGGGCCTTATGAAAAAATTCCAAACGAGGAGGATGCCAGTCGGATTTAAGCTTCCCCTGCTGCTGCTGGTAAGCGGCCTGGCGTTTCCAACGGTGACAGTTTTTGCAGCGGAGGCGGACGCTACGGTCAAACAAACAAGTGAGATTTCCACAAAACGATCCAGCGCTTCGAGCGACTCCCTGACCAAACTTCGCGAGGCCGCCTTAAGGGATTATGCCCCGGCGCAATTTGATTTGGGAAAAAAGCTTATTGGTGGCACGGACGGAACGAAAAATCCGGAAGAGGGATTACAATGGATCACGCGGGCGGCTCAGTCGGGACATGCTGACGCTCAATTTCTCGTCGGCTTGCTTAATGAAGATAATGGCTTGGAGTCTGTAAAATGGTATCGGCTCGCTGCCGATCAGGATTACCCGCAAGCCCAGGCTCGACTGGGTGATTGTTACCGGCTGGGGCGCGGAGTGCCGCAGAATTATGCCGAAGCGGTACGTTGGTATAACAAAGCAGCCGACCAGGAAGATATTTATTCACAATATGCCTTGGGCGTGCTCTATGAAAACGGCATGGGAATGCCGAAAAATTCTGCGCGGGCGACTCATTGGTATCGGCGCGCGTTGAAGCAGACTCCGGCATTTGCGGCGGCATCATCGTTTAAGAATGGCACAAGCTGGCCGCAGAAATCGGCTTGGGCCGCCGCCTGGGCGCGCAGCACAGTCCGCGATAGCATGCAGGTGACGCCTGAAACATTTTCCATTGCACCACCGAAGGGTAATGGCAGTGATAATGCCGCCCTGGTGCAAGCACTCGAACAGCAAGTGCGTGAACAGGAGGGGGAAATTGCGCGCTTAAAAAGTTCCAAAACCCCACTAACTGAAGTCGCCACCGTCCCCTCAAATGATTCGGGCATCCCAACGCGAGTGACGACCGTGGGCATAACTTCTTTTGGCCCACAAAAAAGTTCCTGGGGTGTGAACCTCGCGCAGTTGCGCATCGAACGCGGCAGCGGGGTTTCGCTGGAGGAAACCTACGGCCCGCTGTTGCCGGAAAATATTTCCTCAGCGCAACGGAACTTTTTGATGGCGAGCCTGTACTTTGACGATTGTGACGTGAGTCAAGAGCGCTACGAAGCCGCACAATGGAAGTTAAAATCAGCGGTGGAAATGGGCTGCGCTGAAGTGCGGAAATTATTGGTCCGCCAGATCATTTCCGATGGTAAAGAGAGCTCGCTGGCGTTGGCCAGCCGGATCAATGCATTTACCGAAGCCGCGACCGGGCTTGCGCGAGCTAATGATGCGAAACCCATCAATCCCGCAAACTTAACTTTGGTGAATCAGCCTGATGACCGTTGATTTTGGGAACAGTCTGTTTTCTAGCAAGCACGGTGATTAAAAGTGTCGGTTTAATCAAAAGGAAAAACTATGCATCGAATCCAGAAGTCCGTACATGAGGCTGGGGTAATTGTCTCATCACTAAAAACGTTCGGGTTCCAACGTGGCCAGGCTTCTTTCATGTCTGTCTGGGTCATGGGAATTCTAGGGTTGGCGATATTCACGCTGCCCGCAGGAAAAGCGCGCGCAACTGAGTACGAGGTGGGACCGGACAAGGAACTTGCCGAAATCAATGACGTGCCATGGGAATCCATCAAAGCGGGCGATCACGTAAACATTCTTTGGCGGGAAACTCCCTACAAAGCGAAGTGGGTGATGTTTAGCCGTGGCACCGAGGCTGCGCCCATCATCGTTCATGGTGTTCCAGCAGCGGATGGCAAGCTGCCAGTCATTGACGGTAACGGTGCCTCGTCTCGCAAGGCTTTGGATTATTGGGGCGGCGAGCGGAGCATCATCAAGCTCGGTGGTTCCAGTCGGCCAGCAGGCACATTGCCTGCGTATATTACCATTGAGAACCTTGAAATCCGCAGCGCCCGCCCACCTAACACGTATGCGGGACGTGGCGGAAAGACCACTGCCTACGCCGGTACTGCCGCTTCTATTTTCATTGAAAACGGGGACCACCTCACGATTCGCAATTGCACGCTGCACGACAGCGCCAATGGTTTATATGCCAGCCACAATGCGCGGGAAATTACCATTGAAGGATGTTGGATTTACGACAATGGTTTGCAAAATAGCGGTTTCGATCACAATACCTATACCGAAGCTTCGGGAATTATTTTTCAATATAATCACTACGGCGCGTTGAAAAAGGGCTCAGGCGGAAACAATCTCAAAGATCGTTCTTCCGGATGCGTCATTCGCTACAACTGGATCGAAGGTGGAAACCGCGAACTCGATTTAGTGGATGCCGAAGGCAGCGAATCCATTCGCAACGATCCGCGTTATCGCGAGACATTTGTTTATGGAAATGTGCTGATCGAACCGGCCGGTGATGGGAACAACCAGATTGTCCATTACGGCGGAGACAGCGGGAAAACGGATGGTTACCGTAAAGGCACGCTTTATTTCTTTAACAACACGGTAATTTCCAAACAGGAAGAATCCACCGCCCTTTTTAGTCTCTCCACGAATGATGAGCACGTGGATTGTCGTAACAATATCATTTATGTAGCTGGTTCCGGGCGCAGTCTTGCGATGTTGAATAAGGCTGGCTCCATGGACTTGAGCAATAACTGGCTGAAGCCAGGATGGGTCAAGAGCAAGGAAGATGACTTTACTGGAACAGTGAATGCCCCGGTGCATTTAATCGAGGGGAATTCCTCCAGCTTCGTGAATGAAGCCAAGCAGGATTATCATCTGGCCGCCGGTTCTTCGTGCATCAAGGCTGGTTCCCCGCTGCCAACAAAGATTCCCGCCGAACATGCCCTGCTGCGGGAATATGTTGCCCATCAATCCAGCCGCGAAATTCCGAATCCGTCGAAGGGCAGGGATTCATTGAATATTGGGGCCTTTCAAACGGCCGTCAAATAATCGGCGGTTAATAAGGTTGAACGTCACTGCTCGCGGTTCGCGCGGAGCTATCTCGACAGGCGGTAAAGTAGAGATCCTCCACCCGCGAGCAGCAGCAGAATTACAATCAGCCACGTCACCCAGCTCAGATGACCTTCAATAAAGCGTTTTGCCCTTTCGCCAAAGAAGTGGACCAACAGGGCGAAAGAAAAAAAGCGCAATGGCCGGGCCACGCAGGAAGCCAATAGAAAGTGCCAGAAATTTACCTTCAAAACTCCGGCTGCAATACTGCAGACTTGATAAGAAATCGGAGCGATCGAGGTTGCCAGCGTAGCTAGAAAAATATTTTTCCCATAGATCGCTTCTGCCCTGATTAGAAATTGTTCAGAAAACAGGTGGGGAATGAAAAGGCTTTTGACGGTGTCCCAAGCCGTGAATCCAATTGTATAAGCCAGCATTCCTCCGAGGATGGAGCCGATGGAGCAAACCAAGGCAAAGCGAAAAGTTTTGCGCACTGCCCCCAAAGATAAGGTGAAAAACAGGAGCAGCGTTGGTAGTGGAAAAAGAGCTGATTGCACCAGGGAGACGAAAAATAAGGCCCAGAAACTGCCGGGCTTTTCTGACCAATTCAATATCTTGTGAAAAAGTCGCTCCTTGTAACTTTGGCGGATTGCCACAGGGCGGTCAGGGACTTCTGTATGTCGGACGGACATCTGAAAAGAATACGAATAGACCCGAGCCAGTCTTCAGTTCTGAAATGGATTTAGAATTTCAGATTAGTCTGAAGATAAATGTAATTCGCATCCGCGGAGCCGAACTTGGAGAGCGATTGCCTTACATAATCACCGCCGAAGAAATGACCAAAGGCTGCTTCCGCCGAGGCATAAGGCATGATGGCGTAATTGGCGAGCAAATCGACTTCGGAGCCCACATAACTTCCGTAATTCGGATTGAGCGCGTAACCATTATGACCACCTGTCGTGCCGCCGGTGCGAGGAGTGCCGTTGCCTTGGTAGAAAGCATCGGCAGTGTCCGCAAGCCAGAAAGCGCGATAGCTGGTGATGAGTGTCAGTTTCGGCAACGGCTTGATGCTGGCGAAGAGTCCGACGTCTTGCATGTTCTGCCAGGAAAATAAATCCATGATGCCGGAGAACTTGTGAGTACTCGGGAAAAGGGTGTCGAACGTGCTGTGAGTGCCGTCCTTTGGGTTGCTGTCCCCGGACGCGTAGTTGTACTCCACGGCCAATCGGGGCGTGCCAAAAGCGTGTTCCCAAGTGTAGCCGCCATCGAGATGGATTGCGTAAGCTTCCTGATGGAGGCTTTTGCCGACAATCGCTTTGGGGGCCGTGCCACTCACCGTGCCAAAACGACCGAACTGGAAAGCTGCTTCAGCCGTGTAATCCCATCCATGAAGTTGTTTGGGCAATGACTTCATGCGAAAGCCCACGGTATAGATGTCACGCGGGGAAGGCAGCGGAACCAGTGCGCCGGTCTGCAGATTGGGCGAGCCATTTTCAGTGTTGCGGGCGAGAAAGTAAAGTTGGGTTTCCTGTTTCGGAATCAACACGGAAGTCGAGCCGTAAATGCCGGAGAACGTGTCGTATTCGTTGGAGACGTTAAAATTGTTGTCATCGGGTATCACAACCCGGGAAACAAAGGCATCGACCCAGAAACCCGGGATTTCGTAACGAAGCTTGGCGGCGTCGAATACGCGTCCAATGTTATTCCAATCCGAAGGCCCGATCAGTCGTTCATCGCCATAGATTAATTCCTGCCGTCCAACTTTGGCTACCAGTGGGAATTTGGAAGGATTGCACAACCGGAGGAAAGCCTGGTGAAGGTCAAAGGTATCCGATTCCAAATTGGGATTGCGTTCGTCACCAGTGGAAGAGCTGTCGCGAGCTTCCACATAGGCGCCAAACCAATCTTGAAAATAACCGAGATGGATTTTCTCGCGAAGCAGCAGGTAAGTGTTGTCCGCGTTGCCGCCGGTCTTGCGAAAATCCACTGCACCGGGTTGGCTTGGAGTGGCGAAGTATTCCTTGTGTTCCAATCGTGCCCGGAGCTGACCGCCGAGATCCCATGGCTGTAAGACTGTGGATTGATCGCGCAGCCAATCATTTAATAAACCTGGACTGGTGGTCACCATGAGTGGCGCTAGCTGTGGAGTTGAAACATTGGCAGTCGGAGCGGGGGTAATTGGTTTTTCCTGTGCTGCAAGGGTCCTGCCCCAAAGAAGGAGTGGCAATGCGGCTGTAATAATCCGAAATGAATGCACCATGAGGCGGAAATTCAAAGCAGGATAGAGCAGGGCTGGCAATGCAAAACATGAAGCTGATTGGCAGGCAGGATGGCGTCAGGCACCAAGGTGTGGCTAAGTTCTAGCTTTTTCGAAGGCGGTTGCTATAATGGAAGTCAAGTTGCTTCCGTAGCTCAAATGGATAGAGCAGCGGTTTCCTAAATCAGAAAAGAAATTGTCCCCCATATGGACTAAGTGGGAATCTTCAATACTGGCGGGCTTATCCTTCACTTCTTCGAATTCATTAACTGAACCCAATTACCCCAAAAAGGACGCAAAAATAGGCATCCAGTATCAGATGGCAGTATCAGATTTTGCTTTGCGAACAAAATAACGTTTGATTCAGCACAGAGCAAAAACAACATGCGAAAAATAGACAGTCAGTCTATTGACGTCGCACGATTCTTTGTTATTTTCGACATCGTATTGCGATGACCCACTGGGAAGCCGGTGGTTTGGCAAAGCAAGACAAGTGGATCACCCCTTGCTTGGTGATGCGCTTGCGAAGTTGACTTTGCCGGTCCGTATCGCGCTGACGGTCCTACAAGTTTGGGACTGAAAGCAGCGATCAAATGGAAGAGCAGATTGGCAGCATAGGCCAAGTTCTTCCGGGTCGGCATCGGCTGACTTTTTGGTAATGCGCTCGGTTACGGGCAAAGTAGAAGCCAGTTATAGATTCAATTATTCGCGTCAACCACGCACTGGCAAACGAGCCATCGAATATCCGTCGCTACGTCTGGCGTCGCGCTCACATTCTTTGGCCCGCCCTCAATAATCGACAAAAGGGTGCTTACACCACCCTCGTCCCTTCAAATGAACAATGATCACAATAACCAGATCCATGCACCGGTGGACCCGGCTCTGCCCCGCCTGTGCTATTCGATCAAAGAAACCGCCTTCATGCTCGGCATTTCTCCGAAATCCGTGCGCCGAGCAATTGATCGCGGACTCCTGAAAGCGAGCAATGCATTCAGGCATAAACTAATCCCCAGAACTGAAATTGATCGTTTTTTAAAGGATACCCAATGAAAAACGCACCCATTTCAAATAAAGCCAATGTGAAGGGCACCAAGACAAAGGTGGACGATAACAGCAGCGACGAAAGCTCAATTGAAACGAGCAATCAGCTCCAAGTAAAATCCAGCCCCAAGGAAATTGATATTCAAAATTCCCTGACTGGAAGGACTCCAAACAAAAAGCAAATTCGTATGGCAAAAAGCAAAAGTGTCAAAACCGACAAAGCCCAGCAGACCAAAACCGAAAACAAAAAATCAGAATCTGTTCCCACGCCCGAGCCGATTCCCGCTGAACAATCTGAAATAACCGACCAAGAAATTAGTCGCTTGGCAGAATTGGAGATGGTACTCACAAACAGCAAAGAAACTGAAGTCGAGGATTTCCATCGCAGGGTGAAGGCAATCTTTGAAATTAAGCGTGATGGGTTGCACCGGGGCACGCATGATTCGTGGGCGGCCTATTTCAAGGAAATTCATGGTATCGGGCGAGCCCATGCCTATCGGTGGGCGTGTGCTGGTCAACTTCTGAACCGGGTGGCTCCACGTGGAGACACCGTCAACTTACTGACGACTGAATCGCATCGGGGGGGCAGAAATTAAAATCAATTGGAACGCCGTATGGGGAATGACTTTTACCTTTTAACTTAATTGTTTCTTTCGCGTGAAATTGAAAAATGCTACTTTCTTTCTCCTTTTAGTCTTATTACTGAGGCCGCAAGTCGATGTCTACTCAGAAGTTGCGGATTACGCCAAAAATGGAAGTTTGCCAGGAAAAACAAACAATGTAATCGGCCCATCAACCGTTGTGATTTTGGGGAACGAGTCAAACTCAACAGATATTTCCGCGGTAAATGCCCCTCCTGCTGAATATTTCGGGCCTATTAATTCTAAAGGGCTTTCTAATTTGGAGAGCAAAGCTGTGGCCGAAGATACCAAAGCCGAATATGAACTTGGCGTCCGATATGCAGAAGGTAATGGAGTAAAAACTAATTTGACAAAGGCCTATGAGTGGTTGAGAAAGGCAGCGCAGGCAGGAGATTTATTAGCTGAAAAACGGATAGGTGAGATGCTGTTAGAGGGAGAAGGCGTTAACACAGACATTAAAGAAGGCGTAAGCTGGCTCGAAAAAGCGGCTAAAGACGGTGCTATACAGGCCCAGTTGGAGCTTGGTGCTATGTACCTTGTTGGCAATGCTGTGTCTCAGGATTATGTTCAATCATTCAACTGGTTTTTAAAGGCGGCAAAGCAGGGTAATGCACACGCACAAAAGAACACAGGTGTAATGTATGCCCAAGGAAAAGGTGTGACTAAGGACTTGGAAGCAGCACGAGATTGGCTGGAAAAAGCTGCGCTGCAGAATGAACCTGAAGCTTCATTCAACTTAGGAATGATGTATGGCTCCGGAGATGGAGTTTCCAAAGAACCCAAAAAGGCTTTTGTATGGTTTCAAAAGGCTGCCGTTGAGGGTTGGCCTGATGCTCAATATTACGTGGGTGAAATGTATCGTATGGGGGAAGGCGTGGACAAAAATCTTCCTGAAGCTGTCAAATGGTTTGTTAAGGCGGCACAAGGCAATAATTCCAAAGCTCAGTATTCTCTTGGATCTTTGTATATAACTGGAGAAGGCCTACCGAAAGATGTGAATAAGGCCATGGAATTATTTACCTCCGCTGCGAAAAGTGGAAATCCGGTTGCGCAAAATGATCTGGGTTATGTTTTTCTCAACGGTTACGGAATAGCTCCTGATTACACAAAAGCATACATTTGGATTAGTGCTGCTGCCGTCCAAGGTTACCCTCGCGCCGAGTTCACGCTTGGGGCAATGTATCAGGAAGGCGTGGGGGTTCCAAGAGATATAGTTGAGGCACTGAAGTGGTTTTTCCTAGCTGCTGATCAAGGATTCAGAGAAGCCATTTTACGACGTGCTGAGGTTGTATCATTGATGGATTCGGCACAAGTGGAAGAAGCTAAGCGGCGTGCAAACGATTTCAAGCCAGTAACTGACCACCCTATCCTAATCGACGATTTTGCGGCTGCGGTCGCACTATTAGGAAGTGAGCTTCAGATTTCGGTAAAAATCTTTGGCAAAACTAAGTCTATGCTCATTGATACCGGGGCTGAAATGACTTACGTGGACGCAAAATACTGCGATTTATTAGGAAAACCGTTGGGACGGAAAACGCAATTAGGCTTATTTTATAATGGAGCGGAGAAATCGTTTTACCGTTGCCCAGAAATCCGCATTGGGGATAGACAATTTACCCCGAAAGCGGCAGGTTGCGAGAATCTAGAAAAAATTGCAATGATCACAGGTGAACCGGTTGATGGTGTGCTCGGGATGAATTGCCTTCAAGACTACGTAATCGGTTTTGATTTTAACAAAGACATTTTCACAATAGGGGGAGCAGTTCCTGAAACAACCAAACGAACCGCCTTCAGCATTCCACTCAAGAAATCAGCAGATACTGGTAGTTATTATATTGAAGCGCGTGCTAATGAAAGTAATCCGATTCGTTTAGAAATTGATACTGGTGATCAGAACTTTATAACCTTAAACGATGCGGATTGGCAAAAAGTTTTTCCAAATGGAAAAGTTAAGGCTTTGGCAGCAGAATTTGTGGGTGCCACGGGCCAGATTGGCTTGGGCAAACTCGCACGGCTCAAGAATTTAATGATTGGAACCAACATCTATACCAATTTTATTGCCTCTGTCGTTCCAGGTTCTAACTTACCCTCGCGGCTAGGTTTGGAATTCCTCCGTCGACATTTGGTTACGATCGATTATCCAAACATGATGTTTTATCTCTTGCCTAGTAAGCATTTTGGAGATTCGGAAGAGGCAAACATGAGCGGATTACATCTTTTAAGTATAAATGGGAAAATAATGGTGTATTCGATAGACAAAGATTCTTTGGCATCTCGGACAGGAATTAAACCGAACGATCAAATACTATCATTTGATGGCACGGATAGTGCCTCATTAAAAATTAGAACGGTTAGGGCTGCACTGAAAGAAAAATCGGGTAAAGAAATAACAATAAAAATAAAACGCGATGAAAAAATACTTCAGTTTAAGTTCAGATTGAATCGGTTCATTTGATCTACAGATATTTGAGAAATAAAAGGAAAGATTTGGACGGCAAAGCAAACGTGTTTTACTATATGAAAAGCTAGGCTCTCGATTGATTTCTGCAAAAACTAACTCACAAGTTTATAAAGGGAACAGGCGAAGAAGGCTTTTATGCGGACTGGGCTGTTTGCAAACTTTCTCATGCAGAAAGGCTAAACAAGGGCAGTGCATCGTAAAAGAATGAAATAGAAAAGCGGAATTATCCTCAGTATATCTTCGATAACAATAAATGCCAGTCAGCTCCCAGGTAGATACCCGCCCAGCCCCCGCCAGTGTCTCCGGGTGCGAAGGGGCGCTTTTGGCAGCCGACCGCATCAAAGTCATCCTAGAGCGAAATCCAATACTCAGCTTCCCAAACCCCATCTAAGCCGCTTAGAAGTGGATTGGGATCCTCATAACAACGCCGCACCCCTCCCATCCTGCGATTTCGATCCCACTCGCAGGTATAGCAGAGTGAAGGCCGAATAGTTGTTTGCTGCCCGCATTCCCTCATCGGTCTTCCAACTCCGGTTCATTCTTGGATCGGGGCTGATTTTGTTTCAACCCCAACCACTCGGAGAACCCATGCATTCCACTCACGTAAATCCGTTGTTCCGTTCACCTCATCGCCTCCCATTTCCTGCCGCCATCTGTTTTGTCGGTTCTATCGATTCAGCCCCAATATTCCGGGAGGCTCTACGCTTGGCTGCCAAGTGCCTGTATGGCGGGGAAGGAGCAGGGGAGACGGTCGCCTCAGGCAATCTCGTCTATTTCACGGTCCTCCAGGTCAAAACCGGCACGAGATCCACGGGTTCGATGCTGATCGAGAGTTTGCCGCTGGCTTCAGCGTCCCTCACCGATTCCCTGGCGGCTTTTGAGATGTTTTGCGTCACCCATCCAGGGGAGCAGGGAAGTCCCATGCCGAAGTGGATGGAGGCGGAGGTCCTGAACGACAACACGAATGCTCCCGCCATCCGCCCAGTATGGGTGACCAGACCCATCCATCAATTCAGTGGTACCCCAATCCTGCTGGAAGTGCGTCGTTCGGCCGGATGGTTAAACCAGTGCGCCACCATCCGCTGAACAACTGTCGGTGAAAGATGTGGAACTGCTTCCTCATGGTTCGCAAGATCCGTGAGGGGCAGGGGGCTCGGTGGCCTTGGATCCGCCATGTTTCTTTTAGCTATCAGGTCAAAAGGGTTTGATGCCCACAATCCTCCCCGCTACCCCGGCCCCTGCGGAAATGGGCTCAAACGTGGTATAATAAAGTGCCAACCAGTTAAATGCATTCTAACGGTTGGATTTTGTTCTGACTTTGGGACCCGATGGCGTTTGCATTGTTCAGCGGTCCCGAAGGAATCACCCCTCCCGTACCCTCTCCAGGGATTGCCGTTAGTTGTTTTATGCTGGCTCAAGCAAGGAGGTGAATCATCAAACGAGCCTCTGACCCAACCCGGATCAAAAGGTCATCCCACAGTCCGTTATCCCCGTCCCCAAAACAGGGCAAAAAAGAGTAGGCGATGAAAATATAGTTATACTGTATTGCAGAATTCGCGGTTTTTCGCTGCCGCCAAACGTCTCCAAAAGGAGAGATTCACCAGCTTTGAAGCCAGTCATGCTCACCCGCGTGGCTGGCTATTCTCATTTTTAACAAGCAACCAAAAGGATCATCATGCAAACCACATTATATTACCGGGAGGGTTCCTCGGATAAAGTCTACCAGGTCAGCCTTGAACCCAAGGACAACCAGTTCGTTGTCAACTTTGCCTTTGGCCGGCGAGGGACCACGTTGCAGACCGGCACCAAGACCAGCAGTCCCGTCGATCAGGAAACAGCAGAGAAGATCTACGATAAGGTAATTCAGGAAAAAAAGGCCAAAGGCTATACCGAAGGCGAGAAGGGGACTCCTTACCACCATTCAGATAAACAAGTCTCGGGCATCCAATGTCAATTGCTCAATCCCATCGATGAAGAACAAGTGCAGGAGTTAATCCGCGACAACCAGCATTGTGCCCAGGAGAAGTATGATGGCAAACGGATGCTGCTTTTGAAGGTAGGGGAAACCGTCAGTGGCATCAACCGCAAGGGACTCGTCGTTGGCGTGCCGTTGTTATTGATCGAAAGTGCCAAGCGTCTGCCCGGTGATTTCATTTTGGATGGGGAAGCAGTAGGGGAGACGCTGTATGCGTTTGATCTCTTGACCATATGCGGTGGCCATCCTCCTACTCTTGGCCCTGCTCAAAGCCGTGCTGCCCTACTTGCTCGTCTTCTTGGCGGCGTATGGTGGCTATTACCTGTATCAGCAGTACCACTCTAAAAACTAATTTCATTCATTCGCTTCCCACCCGACAGGACTCTTGGCAGAGCCCTGATGGCGGGTGGGAAGCATTTTTCAAAGAGAAAAGGAATATGTATATGTCACACAATCTTTTGATTCAAAATGGAGAAGCCTCCATGTTTTATGTCGAGGAAGTCCCTTGGCACGGGCTGGGAACGAAACTCGATAAACCGGCTACCGCTGAGGAAGCCATCACGGCGGCTAAGCTCGATTGGGAAGTGGTGAAGTTGCCGCTCTACGCAGGAGCAGCTCGGATAAAGGTGCCGGATCGGTATGCGGTGGTAAGAAAGGATGGATTAATCGTGGATACCAAAAGTCCCATCTTGGGCGTGGTGAGCAAGGAATACACCCCTTTGCAGAACCACGAAGCCTTTGGCTTCTTTGATCCCATCGTGGGACAGGAAGCTGCCATTTACCACACTGCCGGAGCCTTGGGGCAGGGGGAACGAGTCTGGATTTTGGCCAAGTTGCCTTCCACCATGCGGGTGGTGGGCGATGACATCTCAGAAAAGTATCTGCTTCTGTGCAACAGTCACGATGGCAAGAGTGCGGTGCAGATCAAGTTCACTCTCGTGAGAGTGGTGTGCCAAAACACCCTAACACTAGCCATGAATGATGGACCGGTATGGCGGGTGTTCCATCATCAGGACATTCATGAACGGCTCAAGGAAGCCAACCAGATGCTGGGGCTCATCGATACCCAGTTCAACACCATGGAGGAATCGTTCCAAGCGATGGCCAGGGTGCCAATGGATGCGAACCGATTAACGGAATACCTCAAAGAAGTGTATCCCGATTCTGAAGATCCAATCAAACAACCCATGGCGGAACGAGATCGAACTTGGAGCCAATACTTCTTTGATCAAGGCAAGGGGAATCGTATGCCGGGAGTCGAAGGGACTTTGTGGGCCGGGTTTTGCGGGGTGACGGAGTGGCTCGACCACCATCAAACTCGCCAGAAGCAGGATCAACGCTTATCATCCGCTTGGGTTGGTGCCGCGTATCGGATGAAGGCGCGGGCATATTCGATAGCGGAGGAGAAGCTCGCCGAATGGCTGGATTGAAGAAAAGGAGAGTTCGCACGCAGGCGGACTCTTTTTTTAGCCCTGAAATTTAGAATCGTTGATAGCCGTCAGTGACCGGTTTTGGAAAGCTGAGCTGGAGATGTAGTCATGGAGTTTATTATAACTCCTGTTGCAGCGGAAAGCATGGAATGAACTAGGGAAGGCTATGGAACTTTTTCTCAGTACAAGCCTATCCGTTGACAACGTGGCAACTATGATTTGCAAGCCACGTCTAGGGCAAGAAGAAAGCGCCAAAATGCCTTGCTTAACTACAATTATGGGGTAGTTTACCCACTTTTATGCGTGGTTAGCTGGACTATAATCAAAGATCAAAGCCAAGGTTGGTGGCGAAGGGTAACCAACAAACGAAGAATTTGAACTAATTTAGATCGAAGAGTAATATGCCTGAACGGAACTTAATTTTAGAGAAGAAAGCCAATGAGGTTCATGTAAATTTTTCTTGGACAGTAAAACGCGTCAGTGAGCAACGGAAGACAATCCGAAAAGCGCTGAAGGAGGTTACACGGGCTCTCGAAGATTCAAAGAAATCTAATCACCAAATTGTTGGTTTCAGGCCAAATTATACACGAGCCCATACCATTTAACATTTAGAAAAATCTTTGACGCAGCGGATGCAATAACATCCGCTTTTTTTTATGAAAGAACCAAATCCAGTCGAACTCCAGCAATGCGGGGAGCCAGACGCTTTCTTTCGACTCATCGACTACATCTGGAAGGACTTACAATCTCGGCCAGCATTCCATCGGATATGTACGATGATGCGTTTGATGGGCGTGCAAACTGCCATCATAGAAACAATCCCCTCTAGCTCAGCCGCTCATGACCGATTTCGCCAAGAAGAAAAGGCAATTCTGACGCGCCTTCAAAATCCTGCTGTTCGGGTCAGTTTTCAAAAGATAACGTTCACAAGTAAAAAAGTTAAAGATCTTGTCAGCATACAAAAACTGTGTGACGAAGACTTTCTGGGCTTGGCAGTGATTGCAAATATAGAATTTCCAGGAGTAGGAGTTCGTACCTATGTATTCGAAAGTGTGGTGAGGGAGGTTGGTATTCAACCGTCAAAAGAGAATGCAGAGATAATTGGCAAGCTTCCTTGGGTGGCGTATTTGCATGTAAAGCGAAAATTCAAATGCAGTGTATCGCATAGAAAAAAGCCCTATGAGATTCTAGGTACGTTTTTCTGTCAGCAAAATACGATTACAACTGTTTGCGCTCACGCATGCACGGCGATGATGCTAAATAACTGCCGAGATTCTAATGTATTAGTAACGTGTGAAGACATTAATCAACTTTTAGGAATTGATCATAAAAACCGCATGCAAGAGGTGCCAGAACTGTTTGGAGACAATTCATGTGCCACCCATGAAGGGCTATATCCAAAGGAAATCTCACGCGTTCTGCGCGAGTACGGATTCCGCCCATATCAACTCGATTTTAGTGGGTCTAAGCGTCGGTTTTATAGGGAATTCATTTACAGCTTTATTGAATCGGGCTTTCCTGCCCTTCTTAGTTTCAATAGTCTAAACAATGAAGGTGAAGAGGCTGCTCATGTAGTGGCTGTCGTAGGGCATTCTTTGAACAGACATTCTTGGTTTCCTACCGGATATGCTTCATATGCTAAACAGATTAGGAAAGAAAAGCCTTTTATTTCCAGTCTCAACTGGGTCGATGATTTTATTGTGCATGATGATAACTTCGGAATGCAGTTGTGTTTGCCTGCACATTCTTTCCGTCCGGAGGACTATCCGGATCCGGGGCCCGCTTTCACCCCTTTTTCAGCTTTAGGCATTTTTCCGGAAGCTTCAAATATCAAGCTCTCTGGCACTCAAGCGGAAATTTTCGCATGGGATGCGTTAATTGCGATGTTTGAAAGTAGTGAATGGGAAAAGAGCGGAATTTGCGACAACTACTATGTTGATCACCTTCGTCCTCGAATAACGGGAGAGAAAGGAACTTCTCGAACTGCTGTCATCCGAACCTCACAATTGCCAGCCGAACATTATCTTGAACATCTGAAACAGCCGGACAACTACGGCAACGTTTATAATGATAAGGATATCGAATTAATTCGCGCCAGTATTGGGAAACAGACTAACATCTGGCTCTCAGAGGTGACTGAATCTGACTTGTATGTAGGTAACCAAGCAAAGGTTATTGATATTGTCATAAACCCTCAATTTGATCAGAACGCAGAAGATCCCAAGCTCCCTATCCTCCTCATTCGCCTCCCACATTTTTTGGTTTTCATGGATTCTGAGGGTGAGGATTACAGATTTAAAATACGGGAAATAAAAGGAATTAAAGGACACATGCCTTTATCAGAGTTGCCTACAGAAATAAAGGTCACTTCACTACTGTAAAGATTACGACAGGCAGAAAAAAGTATTAGGCCTTACGATCATCTTATTGCCCCCGCTTTTGCAAGATAGCAGTAATGAATACCGCTACGAATTTCTATAAATTAACGGTTTGCTGAGATCTGCGAATACGTGAGGGGCGTTTTGATCTGACTGTCCGAGTGGCGTGACGCACGGACTTGCGCCCAAGAGATGCCGAGCTTTCAGAAATTAAAGCGTTACCTAGAGGACGGGCCTTGGCAGATAAATACCTTAAGAAACTCTTCTTTTTTTTGCTGTTGGTCGCCTGCTTGATGAAACCCAAAACGGAACCATCTTTGGGTTGAATGTATTTTATCTCAGACATTCTTGAGAAACTACCCCAACATCAGCGTATTGACAAGTGATCTTCGTATAAAAGTGCTGTTGCTCGAGGATTTTCTCTACCGTCGGCAGAAAATTCGGGTGTGCGTTTACTCGCTAGCTTGAGAAGCACAGCGGTTGCACCTTTTTCGAGCTCAAGCTCCTTCGTATTGCGACGATCACACCAAAGTCCGATTTTGAAAGGTTGGGATGTGCTGCAATTTTTTATCATACCCACGCTTGTCACGGTGAGCACGGCAGATCCCGGATCGTCGGCCAGCACTCCAGCATAACGATTCGGCCATCTCTGAATCATTTGAGGTCCATCTTGCAGCAAAGCGACAACCAAGTGGGGGCCTATCGCTCGCACCAGAGGAGCAACAGGTTCTTGACGAGCAAGATCTTCACATATTAAAAAGCAAAATGTTAACCAAGATTTCGCTGAGAAAAACTGAATTCTACGTTTGGAAATATCAATGGATTCCCACCATATCTGTCCCCGATCCAGCGAATCTAATTGATACCGTTTAATTTGTGATTCATCTAATCGCCACCTATGATGCTTTGATTGTGAGTAGAGGCAAACCACGTCGCCTCCAATGGGGACTGCATATTGAAGGTAGTTCTGCGCTAAACCATCGGCTATCTTATTTGGCTCGGCTATACCCACGAGAAAAAAGGCGTTTGGAAAATACTCCCATACAACACTGTGGGCGGCCGAGAATTCCTCCTTGGAAGGGAAGCTGCCTTCGGGGAGTATTATGCCGTGAATATCTTGCCCCTTGGATTTTAACTTCATTAAGACTTCCCTAAATTTGCCATTAATCCAGGGAATAGCCGTTGGAGTATTGTATGTAAAAAAGCCAAACTCCTCTGGTAGGTGGGTTCGGCCACATTTTCTTATAGCCGTTGGAACAAAATTATCAGCAGTAGCCTCAAAGGGATATGGAAAAATTAAAAGATTAACTGCTAGCTGCTCCTTATGCTTTGTGGAGAAAGGTTCTTCAACTAAGTACCAACCCATATCAACTTCATTTTGGCCGCAAAACGCTAGATGATGTGACAAAGAACGCAATGTCATTCCGACTTGAGGGGTATGTATTTTGGGCAGCACTCGTGCAACTTGCGGACATATCCAGCGACAAAGGGTATCGGGCGTATCAGCAAGAATTCCGCAAATTGTATCGCTAAAGGGGTCTCCAACCTTGGGATAACTGACCTCTTTACAAGCCTCATCAGCTGCTCCCAGCATGTTAAGCATCGCTTTCAAAAGTGCTTGGTTTGATGAAATAGTCGTGATTTTAGAATCTTTGTGTCTTTGTAGAATCGCCCAGTACTCAAGGAGCTTGGCTGGCATATCGCCTCCTCTGACAATGGCGCTTCGCCACTGTTTTCCAAGTGTCACCAGCGTAGCTGGAGCAGCCGTAGAAATAGAACCTATCTCGCCTACTGCATTACAATAAGCACCCGAGGATTGAAGTAGCGATGCTATGACAGCAAACACGTCCGGGGGCCAACTAAGAATTTGTCTTGGAACCCTTTTTCCTTCAAAAAGAGTCTTAATGTGAGCGCGGATAGTAATGTTGGGCATGAGGGGAGTGGATCGTATGAGCCGCTGTTAAATGTGTCAAGTGAATCGACGGAAGCAAGCCATCACAAAACTTTTGTTAAAGAAATTATTTTTTTGCAATCAGTGATGCTACTCAGGGGTGTGAACCGGATATGTGTATCATGGTGCCGGATCCGGATCGGTATGCGGTGGTGAGAAAGAATGGGTTAATTTTGGATGCCAAAAGCCTGGGATAGCCCCGACACCGCTGATGAAGTCAAGCAGCCATTGGTTAGGCGAGATCGGACATGGAGCTAAATCTTCTTCGGCTAGGCAGGTGAACCGCATGGCAGGAGTTGTGGCCAAGCTTTCGTGAGGTCGCAGAAAGGTTGGATTACCATCAAACGATGCAGATCAGCGGGTTTGGTCAATCGTGTATGAAAGCCCAAGCATATTCGATAGCGCAGGAGAAGCTCACCGAGTGAGTGAATTGGTTAAAGGCAGAGTTCCTAAATGCGGGCGTTTTTTTAGTTAACAAAACTATAAACCAAATTTCCTCTCAGGTTTTGGCTCGTCGTTTTGGGCGGCGACCCATGTGTACATTGCTGTGCGAGGTGTGTCACAATCCAAAATCCGGCTGTCCGATCTGTCTGACCTACGCTGAATAATGCCGAACGAGGTTTGGGATGAGCTGCGGAGCAATTGAGGCAAATCTAGTCTTCGGAGATTCGAGACTTGATGCGTTGAACACACTTTTCTCCTCGCTTTGCGAGATCGTGTTCCCAAATCCGCAGGACGCACCAACCTTGCTTTCGTAGGGTTTGGTTGACAAGGCGATCACGGGCCTTGTTAGCCGCCAACTTCTTTTTCCAGAAGGTAAAGTTGCTGGCGGGTGCGTTATAGTGACGTGGACAACAATGCCAGAAACAACCATCGACAAAAACAGCTACACGCGGCTTGCGGAATACAAAATCCGGCTTTCCGAATATCGGTTGATGGCGCCGCCAACCGGTGATGTGGTGACGTCGGAATAGCTTTTTCAAGGCGACTTCGGTCTCTTTGTTGCCGCGACCGCGAATGCGGGACATAACTTCAGACCGTTTTGCTTCAGTAAAAACATCGGGCATACGCAGTTGTTGTTATTTTGTCATTCGGCCGAGTCGACAAGCTAACTGATTTTTCCCTAATTTCACCTCAAGAACCTTGTTGATAGAGTTGGTAAACCGTCCAATGCTTGGTCGGAATGGTGCCTTTATTATTCTTCACTTTACCGCCTCCGGTTGAATGCACTTTCCTGCGGTGTGGGTTGCAAGCTTACTTTGGGGCCACGTTGTGAAAAAGCTAAACAACTAATTTTCCGAAAGCAGCTGCCAGTTTCACACGCCGTTCAGTTTCCTCTCGCGTGTGGATTGTCATGCGATCATAGAGGCCACACCATTGGGCGTCAGACGCATATAACTCATCATCTGCCATTTCATTCTTAACGGCACGCCGCCACACTTCGGCAGCAAAACGTCTGAGTATCCGAGGCCAACCACTGTCAGCGTCATCATAGCCGTCAGGATGAAGGCCGGGGAACAAATATGCTACAGCACACCAAGCGTGAATAAGGTTTTCTTTAGAAAGCTTTTCGACTGGTGCTGCCAGTGCGTAGCGTAACAGCCGACCTGCATCTTTCATTGAATTTGGAATGTAAATGTAGGGGTTCATACCAGTAGAAGCATTAGTGCAGAAGTGGCATTGTTTCGATGTCTGGTATAAGCCTTTGATTATTAATCACATACCAGTGGGTTGGGCTTTCTTTTGCATGGGAAAAGTGCTGAATTATTAAGGGCGCACTCTTGTGCGTTACATATAATATCTCACATATAAACGCACGGACCAGTCTTCTATACTCAGCTTTTTGCATTAAGTCAAGGCTCGATTTGGCACCTATGCCAGGCCTCCAGGCCTGGGGGCCAGGTTATTTCGTTTTTTTAAAAAAATATCTTGCACTACCTGGCATACCTGGCTAATCTCAATTCCATGAAGCGAGAAGACATCCTGGCACATAGAACCCAGCTCGATATTAGGCTGGAGGCTCTCGAGGTTGAAAAAGCCAAGCTGGTCAGGCAGCGAAGGGCAATTGATATCCTGTTGGAGGGGAGTGACTTCGGTGGCCAGGCTGATGTTCCTTCGCTTTCCCAGGCTCCAGAGGAAGCGCAAAAAGAATTTAGAGGGGAAAAGCGGCGAAGGCGTGTTGTCCCTGCACATGCAGTCAGGACTTCCCATCGATCATCGTTGATCGATGCAGTTAAAGAGGTGGCGATGAAGCAGCCGGGGGCTTTTGATAGTAGTGAGCTGTTAAAGGCGCTTCAGTCTGAATACCCTGAGTTTCAACTCAAAGAGACTAAACACATCAGTTCGCCATTGTCTGACTTGGTAAAAAGGGGAGTCCTAATACTTGGCCAGAAAAGGATTGGTTCCAAATCCAACGTTTATCGGGCGCAGGCCATTTAATAATTTGAACCACTGAGGGTTCAACATATAAAGACCTTAATTATGAAATTAATGCGACAGCGCTTGTGTGCCGCCTAAACACAACGCGCCGAAAGAAATACGGCGCACATGATTATACTCCGCAAAAAGTCGATCACGTGCGCCGA
>JAQGPC010000225.1 GCA_028293285.1 Pedosphaera sp. | reverse complement strand
ATGAAATCACCGAAAAACTTGGAGGACACAAAGCCACCATCAAAGCCTTGGGCAATGCTGTCCTGACCGGCTTCACCGCGCACAAAATTCTCTGGCTCAAAAATCACGAGCCAAAAAACTATCAACGCCTCGCCACCGTTTTATTGCCGCACGATTACCTGAACTTCTGGCTCACCGGCGAGAAAGTCATGGAATATGGCGATGCCAGCGGCTCGGCTTTGCTGGATGTGCGCAAACGTAAATGGTCGCAAGCCGCGCTGGATGCCATTGACCCGGAACTTGCTGGCAAATTGCCGCCTTTGATCTCCAGCGACAAACCAGCCGGACATTTGCAACTCGCCACCGCCAAAACCCTCGATCTAAATACCGACGTCATCGTGAGCGCGGGCGGCGGCGACAACATGATGGGCGCCATCGGCACAGGCAATGTCAGCGCAGGTGTCATCACCGCGAGCTTCGGTACCAGCGGCACCATCTATGCCTGCGCCGAAAAACCAGTCGTTGATCCCAAAGGCGAAATCGCTGCGTTCTGCGATTCCACCAATCGCTGGCTTCCCTTGCTTTGCACAATGAACGTGACCACCGCCACCGAAATGATTCGTAATTCGCTCGGTTGGACGCATGAAAAGTTCTCCGCCACCATCGCTCGCGTTCCCGCAGGTTCCGGCGGTTTGATGCTGTTGCCATACCTCGAAGGCGAGCGCACGCCCAATGTGCCCAGCGGCACCGGAGTTTTGCTTGGAGTGAACCAGCGCACTTATTCGCCCGAATATCAGGCGCGCGCCACCATGGAAGGAGTCACCATGGGCATGAATTACGGATTGCGCCGCCTCGCTGACTTGGGTGTAAAGCCGACCCAGATTCGCGCCACCGGCGGCGGTGCCAATTCCAAGACTTGGCGTCAAATCATGGCGGATATTTTCAATGTGGAAGTCGTCACCCTGAAAGTGGGCGAGGGCGCGGCGTACGGCGCGGCACTGCAAGCCCTCTGGTGCTGGCGTCAACAGCAAGGCGAAAAAGTCACCATCAAGGAAATCACTGATCGCTTCATCGAAGTGAATCAAAACGAAACCGCGCAACCCGACCAGAAAAACGTGGAAACCTATCGCGAGCTGCAGGAACTCCAAGACGAAATCTCCGCCAGCCTCCGCGACGTTTTCACCAAGCATCGCCAATTCGTCCTGCGCTGATATTTCTTGTAGCGGCGGTCTATGACCGCCGCCTTATTGGTCCTCGATTATTCAACATTGTAAAGTCCGCCTTCTTGCGTGTAGCTGAATACATGAGTTTTCAGTTCCCTAGCCCATAGGACCATAAGCGTACGTAAGTCATGTTTTCAATTATGGCCTGGTGCGAAGTAACCTCGGACTTTAAAATGTGGTATTACACCTCGGGAAATCCTCAGATATTGGAAATCATTATATATTGGGAATTCTCGAACATCGGGAAAATATTTAGCCACAGCACATGGAATCAATCCTCAATAAATTTCCCTCGACAAACTTAGTAATAAATTTAACCTATCCGCATTGCGCGGGTTCAATGCGGATAGGTTGTTTTTGTAACTATCTTTTCTTCAATGTGTGGAATGTTCTGACTAGTAGGCTCATCGCAGAGAGGTTGCTTCCGTTAGTACGTTCAAACTTGGTCTTCCAGCCGGTTCATGTTTAATTACCTCTATGAGTTTTGTCGCCGAGTTCAATGCCCTGCCGCTCGAAAGTCTGGTCAAGCGTTCGCTGGCCACACCTGCAAGCGCAGTGCGCGAGAGCATGGGAAAATCCCATCTCAGTTTGAGCGACTTCACGCAACTCATCTCTCCCGCCGCCACTGAATTGCTTGAGCCGCTCTGCCGTGCTTCCCAGACCTTGACTCGCCAACGCTTTGGCAAAGTCATTCGCCTCTTCGCGCCGCTTTATCTTTCCAACGAATGCATTAACAACTGCAAATATTGCGGATTCTCACGTGACAACGCCATCCTGCGCGTCACCTTGTCCATCGAAGAAGTCTTGCGCGAAGCGCGAGCGCTGAAAGAGCAGGGGTTTCGTAACATCCTGCTTGTCGCGGGCGAACATCCCAAATTTGTCTCCAACGGCTACATGGCAGACTGCGTTCGCGCGTTGCACGAAGAAATTCCCAGTATTTCCCTTGAAGTCGGCCCGATGGAAACCGAGGAATATCGTCCCATCGTCCAGGCCGGTGCCGATGGCCTCGTGGTCTATCAGGAAACCTACGACCGCGCCATCTACGCCGACATGCACACCGCCGGTCCCAAGCGCAATTTCGATTGGCGCGTCGAAACCCCGGAGCGCGCTTATGCCGCCGGTTTCCGCCGTCTTGGCATTGGGGCATTGTATGGACTTGCGGATTGGCGCATGGAAGCCATCGCCGTCGCCGCCCATGCGGATTACTTGCTCCGCACCTGCTGGAAATCGCAACTCACCATCTCACTGCCGCGACTTCGCCCCTGCGCGGGAGAATTCCAGCCGCTCACCCATCTGAGCGACCGTGAGCTCGTGCAACTCGTCTGCGCCTTTCGCCTGTTTCTGCCTGATGTTGGTCTTGTATTGTCCACCCGCGAACCGGCCAAGTTGCGCGATGGCTTGATTCCCCTCGGCGTCACCATGATCAGCGCAGGCAGCCATACCGAACCCGGTGGTTACACCGGTGCGGGCAAGGAAAAGATCCATCACACCGAACGCGGCCGCATCGTGGAACTCACCTCCGGTGCCAGCGAATGGGCGCCGCTGGAGAATCGCGCCACCAACGCCACCGGCCAGTTTGACATTGCCGACGAACGTTCCCCCGAACAAATGGCCGAACTCATCCGCCGCCGCGGCTACGAACCCGTCTGGAAAGATTGGGACGCGGCCCTCACCGCATAATTGGTTTATGCCGAAAAAATACACAATAGAATTTATTCCGGCGAAACAACCCATTCGTGAACTCATCACCAAATTCGGCGGACAACCTAACTGGATTTCGGAACCCGAATGGCCTCTCAGCAAAAGTACGGGAAAGCCAATGCAGTTCATTGGGCAATTTACTTTGGACCCTGAATTGTTCGGGGGTGCTCCGGATAGAATGGCGTATCTGTTTATGACCAATGAAGAAGACGCGCCAACTGAATCGACTTGGGAGCCGAATGGTGGTGAAAATGCAGTCATTATTCAACCGGGCGGCAATTCAATGCCAACCATTTCCAGTCCTAATGGCCCAGCCCTCCAAAGCTGGGTTGAAACTTCACGTTCTGTTGTTGGAAAGTTAATGGGCAAGCCATCGAAGCGTGTTCTGGAAGATTGCGAGTTTGGGGTAAAGCTGGTTTCGGCTGATGACCCGGAATTTTTGCAAGAAAGGGAATTCAGCAAGCTTTCTAAAGAAGAATGTGAAGAATATCTTCTGAGCTTGAGAGGAAATAAACTTGGTGGCACTCCAGAGTTTATTCAAGGCCCGGAATTTCCTTTTCCGGATTCCCGGAAACTCTTGCTGCAACTTGATTCGGGCAGCGTTCCATTTGAAATTAATTTCGGCGATGCAGGTGTTGGCTATGTTTTTCTATCTGCTGATGGCAGCCAGGCAAAGTTTCTTTGGCAGTGCGGTTGATTTGCGTCATTAACTGCATGAATCAAAATCTCGCCCGCTCAAATCGTAAAGCGTCGCCCGACGATTCTCCCTCTCCTGGGGGAGAGGGTCGGGGTGAGGGCGAGCACTTCACTAACTCTCGTCCCTTGATTCGGTTTTCACCGATAATTTCTTTCCACCCTTTCTCGTCCCAGCGGGACGAAATGAAAATAGCCCGGCGATTTATCGCCGGGACAGTCGCCGCATCGACCAAGTCCTGTAGGGATGACTGAACCACCATGAAACTCCCCCTCATCCAAGGTATAATTCGCCGGCGAATCCTGGTTGGTTGGTTACTTGGAGCATTTTTTGCTTTTGTTGTCGTAGCTATCATTGTCAAAGTGTCGCCGTCCACATCAATGGATGCAGAAAAATTTGAAAGACTTTTTGAGCAAAGGGCGGAGTCAATGGGTTTGCATGTTCTTTCGGAGTCCACCAGCGGGTTGGTTGCCACCGAAATTCCTGTTCTTACACGATTAAAAACTTATTTTGAACTAGGTTCAAATCATCAACTTGTTCTCGGATTTCCGGATAGATCAGTAATTTTCTTGGCGGAAGATATTAAAACGGGTTCCAGATATCAGTTGATCGCGCATTGTATAAAGAATCGAGTTCGAAATCTTTCTCTCCATCTCCCCACCAATAGCATGGTGAGATCAGCAGAAATTAAGAATGCCTTAAAAACAGAATTTACGGGATTGCCCATTATTCTTAAGAGTGGATTTTATAATAATCCAACGGTTGTGCCATTGCCTAAGGGAATGCCAATTAATACTAACGAGCGATGAAACTCCCCACCATCCAAGGCATCATCCGCCGCCGAATCTTGGTGAATTACCGCCTCCCCCCCGAAGTGGTCCAACGTCAACTCCCGCCGAAGTTCCGCCCCAAATTGCACGCCGGTTCCGCCATCGCTGGAATTTGTCTGATCCGTCTGGAAGAGATACGCCCCAAAGGCATGCCCTCATTTTTCGGCATCAGCAGCGAAAACGCCGCGCATCGCATTGCGGTGTTGTGGGACGATGAACAGGGAAAGACGCAGGAAGGTGTCTATATTCCGCGCCGTGATACCAATTCACGCCTAAACCAAATCGCTGGCGGTCGCATCTTCCCCGGCGAACATCACGCAGCAAACTTCCAAGTAAAGGACGACGGCAAAAAAATCGATTTCTCCATGCGGTCAGAAGATGTACAAACATCCGTGGAGGTTCGCGGAACCACCGGCGAAAAACTGCCCGCCACCTCTAAATTCGCAACGCTCACCGAGGCCTCAGGGTTCTTCGAGCCTGGATCACTTGGCTATTCCGCCACTAAAACCGGCGTACGACTGGACGGCATCCGCCTCAAAACCTTTTCTTGGAAAGTCGAACCGCTCGATGTGCAGCATGTCCATTCCAGTTATTTTGCCGATCAAACGAAATTTCCCGAGGGAACCGTTTCGTTCGACTGTGCCTTGCTCATGCGCAACATTGAACATGAGTGGCACTCCGAGCAGGATTTACATATTTAATCATTCTGTGGAAACATCATTCGTCATCGCCAATGGTCAGCGCATCGAAACGAGGTTGCCTTGCACCATTGAAGTATTCTTGCTCGCCCAAAAGCTCCTGCCGCGCAGCGTTGTCGTAGAACACAACGGTGAAGCCGTGGCCCCGTCCGAATTCTCAAATCGTCACCTCAACGCTGGTGACCGGTTGGAAATTGTGAAAATTGTAGCCGGAGGTTAATTTAAGTTTCGCCGTGAATGGCGCGAAATTTTTTTGATCGCAAAGCGATTAAAGCTTGTCCATGACCACGCACTGATTGTTAAAATAAAAAAGCTATGAAATGGCAATTTAAGACATTCTTTAACGTTTTCATCGTGGCCTTGGTGGTTCTGCTATTCTGGTCTGTTTGGACCAGCGTGGCGCAGACTACCAATGAAAATGCCGAGGTCATTATTTCAACCGTAAAGACAAACAAAGTAACCGGACTCAATGCGGTGAAGGCCATCTTCGACCCGAGCGACGTGACGCCCGTGTGGATTGACAATCTAGCCAGCAGTTTTCCCTTCTTGAAACAGCAATTTCTGGGCAATGAACTTTGGAAGTACATCTTTTCGCTCATTTATATCTTCCTCGCTTTCTACATTTCCAAATTTCTCGATTTCCTTACCCGCGTCTGGCTTAAAAAATGGGCGGAAAAAACTGAAACCAAATTTGATGACTTGCTGCTGGATCTGCTTAACGGCCCCATCAAAATTATCGCCTTCATTATCTTTTTGCGTATCGGTCTGAACGTATTTCGCTGGCCGGACGTTGTGGAAAAAATTCTCGCCAAAGGATTCACCGTGGTGGTTGCTTTTACCATCACTTACATGGCGCTGAAGTTTGTTGATCTGTTGTTGAGCTATTGGCGCCAACGCGTGTCAGCCGAGGCAGACCGCGCCTTTGATGAGCAACTCTTCCCCGTTGTTCGCAAAAGTTTGAAATTCTTTTTAATCGTAGTGGCAGTATTGGTAACCTCGCAAAACCTTGGCATCAACGTTACCGCTGCCATCACCTCGCTCTCCATCGGCGGTTTGGCGGTTGGCTTGGCCGCCCAGGACACGCTGGCAAATTTATTCGGTGCCGTGGCCGTGTTCATTGATAAACCTTTTCGCATCGGTGACGTCATCCGCATCGATCAAGTCGAGGGAAACGTGGAAAGCATTGGCATGCGCAGCACGCGCGTCCGCAATGGCAAAGGACATTTGGTCACCATTCCCAATAAAACCGTCGGCAATGCGATCATCACAAACATTAGCCATCGGCCAACTATCCAAACCGAATTGAACATTGGGCTTACCTACGACACACCTATCGAACAAATGAGAAAGGCGATTAAAATTTTGGAAGAAGTTTATCGCTCCAATCCAATGACGAAGGACCTCATTGTCAATTTTAACAAGTTTGGGGATTCCGCGCTTAACATTCAGGTCGTACATTTCTGGGGCTCACAGGATTTTAAAGCCTACCTCGCCGGCATGCAGGAGATGAACCTCATCTTGAAACAGCGTTTCGACGCGGAAAAGATCAACTTCGCTTTCCCCACCCAGACACTTTACGTGAAGCAAGATTCCGACTGGCACTTGAGCAACGGCGATTCAAAACCAGGCGCGTTGCCCAACTCACAGCCGGACGGGGCAAATATGTCGCGAGGATAAGTTGCCTGAAACATTTTTACGTTGTCACCCCGTTTCGGCACGTAAAGAATCGAATCGTGCAACCAACGTCCCATTCCTTTTTATCGGGTTCAATTAAAAGACCTTTTTCAACCGGCATTCTTATCTGGCTGATACTCGTTTCGCCAATTTTCGCGGCGACTCCGCCAGCCTTGCGCGTCGGCGTTGCCAGCCATGCTTTCGATCACTTGGGCAATATTGGCAATCAATCCGGGGCGGCTACGGCCAGCGGCGTAAACATCATCTATGGCACGGGGATTGGTTCATTAGGCTACGAGGGACTGCCGGTCGAAGCCGAGTTGTCCAAGGCTTGCAAGGAATCGCTCGCCTATAATCGCAAGGCCAAAGCACAGGGCGTCCAGCTCGCCATCGGTTATGTTTGCGCGACCTCCATTGTGCACCTGAATTCTTTCGATAAAAATTGGTCGCCCAAATTTCGCGCGCAATTTCACACCCTTCCCGCCGAATGGCGGCAGAAGGACCAGAAGGGCAAGCCGCTCCCTTCCTGGTATGGCGGCGAGTATCAACCCGCGTGCATGAACAATCCCGATTGGCGCACGTATGAAAAAGCCATGGTGCGCATGCAACTTGAAAGCGGACACGATGGAATTTTTTTCGACAATCCAACGGTGCATCCACAAGGTTGCTATTGTACCTTTTGCCTGGAGAAATTCGGCAGGTTTTACGCAAGCAAGATCGGTAAAGCGAAAGCGACAACCACTTCCCGCGACACGATTGACGCGCTGTGGCAACTCGCCATTGATCATCCGCGTGAATTCATGGAATTTCGCAGCACCATTGCCCGCGATTTTATGGCCGAGATGCGCAATTACGCGCGCACCCTCAAGCGCTATGCGCTCATCACCTGCAACAATAGCCTGAATTCAGCCGACGTTCTTTTTTCGCAAAGCCGGACGTACGGCTACAACATTTACGAGATGAGCAAGACCGAAGATCTCGTGGTGGTAGAGGACATGAGCAGCCAGCCGCGCACGCTCGCGGATGGCCAGACCGTGGAATACGGGCCTACTTACAAGCAACTCCAGGCCATCAGTCATGGCAAACCTGTAGTAGCCGTCACCATCGCGGATGCTGATTATCATACTGCCCCAAATCTCGTGCGACTCGCCATGGCCGAAGCTGCGGCGAACGGCGCGTCTTATTTGTCCTGGCCAACCTGGCCTGAAAATGTTCGTCAAAAACTGGCCTCCACCATTCGCCCCCAAGCCGAATTCCTGCGTCAAAATCAAAAGCTGCTCAACGACACCAAACCGCGTTCAGATGTCTTGCTTTTTTCACCTTTCCGCCGTTGGCTCGACACCGATAAATGCACCGCCTCTGTTCTAGCCGCAGCACTTAACCGTGCGGATATCCAGTATTCAGTCAGTTGCGAAGATGATTTTGAAAAATCTTTGAAATCAAAAAACTTCAAATCTTCCGTGCTTTTGGTCGAATCACTTTCCGTGCTGAACGAAAATGAAAAAGGCTTCGTTGAAAAATTTAAATGCAACGGTAGCCAGATCATTGTCGCCGACCAAAAAGATTGGCTGACCAAACTTCAACAAACCGTTTCAAGGCCATCCATTGTTATGACAGGCCCCGCAACGATGCGGGCGGTGGTTCACGACCAGCGAAATCGCACTCTCGTGCATCTTTACAACCTGAACGTTGAGAAGCTCTCATCCTTCGACGACAAAATCCATCCAGCAAAAGACCTTCATATTAAAGTCCGCGTCCCATTCGAGCGTGTTCATTCCGTGCACGCCTTGACTGCGGACCAATCTGCAACCACCGGGGATTTGGAGTTCACTGCACAACCCGATGGCAAGGGCTCGATTATTGAATTAACCATTCCCCATTTGGAAATCGCGACGATCCTTTGCATCGAAAAACAACGTTGGTTCTCTCAATAGTGACATTTCGCGCCTGCATAATTTTCCTCGTACAATTCATAGCGCATTGACTGTAGGCGCATGACGCTGCATTCTAGCATAGTCCCAAAAGACGTATGCGTAGCGACAAAACCAATGACTGGCGGTTGTGCGGCCTTGCAATAGCGCTGTTGCTGGCTGGTTGTCTTGCTAATTTGTTTGCTGCGGAAAAATCGTCGGAAAAGCCTTCTGAAACCTCGAAAGAGCCCAAAGAAACCTGGTGGTCACTCAAGCCGCTCAAGAAATCGGAAGTGCCGGCAGCTCCCAAAGGAAAATACCAGAACTGGGCGCGAACACCCATTGACCAATTCGTTTTATCCAAGCTGACTGAAAAAAGTTTTCATCCTTCACCTCCCGCCGATAAACACTCATTATTGCGCCGAGTTTATTTCGATCTGATAGGCCTCCCGCCCACGCCTGAGGAAATGGAAGCTTTCCTAAAGGACAAATCACCCGATGCCTACAGCAAAGTGGTGGATCGCCTCCTCGCCAGTCCGCGCTACGGTGAACGCTGGGCGCGACATTGGCTCGATGTCGTTCATTACGCCGATACTCATGGGAACGACCAGGACCGGCCCCGTGCGAACGCTTGGCCTTATCGCGATTACCTCATCCGCTCCTTCAACGAAGACAAACCGTATGCCCGTTTTGTTCAGGAACAATTGGCGGGTGATATTCTCTTTCCTGATGATCCTCAGGGAATCATCGCCACTGGATTTATCGCGGCGGGGCCTTGGGATGAAAGTTCACAAGTTTTTATCGTCGAGGACACGGTGGACAAAAAGATCGCTCGCAATCTTGACCGTGACGACATGGTCATGACTACCATGTCCACTTTTGTCAGCAGCACCGTCCATTGCGCCCGCTGCCACAACCATAAGTTCGATCCCATCCCACAAACGGAATATTATGGTCTGCAAGCTGTATTTGCAGGAGTGGACCGGGCGGATCGGCCGTACGATACCGATCCTAAAACTCACGTATTGCGCCAGTCGTTGCTCAAAAAGAAGCGTGCGCTCGAAGCAAAACAAAGCGCGCCCGCCCATCCGTTGCAAAAAGAAGAGCTGGCGGAACTGGGGCAGGCGCAGGAAACGTTGCGGAAAACTCTGGATGCCGATGCCGCTATTTGGACGGCGCTTGATCCAGCCTCCTTCACATCTGCTGAAGGAGCAACGCTGACCAAGCTTCCAGATTCATCGTTGCTCGCCAGCGGGAAACGACCGGATAAGGACACTTATACCGTGACAGCGCATACCGATTTAAAAGGCATCACTGGAATTCGCGTCGAAGTCTTGACCGATCCCAGCCTGCCGCATAATGGCCCCGGTCGCCAGGATAATGGCAACCTCCACCTTTCCGAATTTCAAGTAAAAGCCGCGTCCAGAACCAACGCAGCCATCACCAAAACTGTCCTGCTGCAAAATCCCACCGCTGATTTTAATCAACAAGATTGGGATGTGGCAAAATCGGTTGATAATAATCCTTCAACTGCTTGGGGAATTTTTCCTGAGATCGGCCATTCGCATCAGGCTGTATTTGAAACCAAGGAGCCCATTGTAAATGATGGCGGCACGATCTTGACCTTTACCGTGGATCAAGTCCATGGACGCAATCATTTGATTGGCCGGTTGCGAATTTCCGTCACGACTGCTCCATTGCCAGTTCGGGCTGACCGTTTCCCTTACGAGGTTGTCAAAAGTTTTTCCACACCAGAGGGCGAGCGGAGTGAAAAGCAAAAAGCAGAATTGCTCGCGCTTTATCATCGCTATCCTATCGATCAGCAACTGGTTTCCCTGCCGCCGCCGCAAATGGTTTATGCCGCTGCCAGCGACTTTACTCCGCGCGGAAATTTCACGCCGAGCAAAGTCCCGCGTCCGATCTATCTGCTAAAACGAGGTGACGTTAGTAAACCCGCCGATGAGATTTCACCGGGCGCGCTTTCGTGTGTGCCGGACATTTCCGCGCAATTCCAATTGGCTAATCCTAATGATGAAGGCAGCCGCCGTGCTGCCCTCGCGAAATGGATTACTGATCCAAAGAACGTATTGACTTGGCGTTCGATCGTGAATCGCATCTGGCACTATCATTTTGGCCGTGGAATTGTTGACTCACCGAATGATTTCGGCCATATGGGCGGCTTGCCGTCTCATCCCGAATTGCTCGATTGGCTTGCCGTCTCTTTTCTCGAAAGTGGCGGTTCGATCAAAAAACTGCACCAGATGATTCTCAACAGCGCGGTTTATCTCCAATCCACGCAGGACAACCCTGAATTTGCCAAAGTCGATTCTGGAAACCTTTACCTCTGGCGGATGAATCGCATTCGTCTGGATGCTGAGTCTGTCCGCGACGCCGTATTGCAAATTACGGGCAAACTCGACTTAAAAATGGGTGGTCTATCCGCGATGCAATTTAAGTTTGATGATCCCAATCCCGGAGTGACGCCGATGGTCGATTACGGAAAATTTGATGTGGACAGTCCGGAGAGTTGCCGGCGCAGCGTCTATCGGTATCTGTTCCGTTCCATCCCCGATCCGTTTATGGATACGCTCGATTGCGCCGATGCTTCCCAACTCACCGCCTCGCGCAACCTTTCACTCACCGCCTTGCAAGCCATGGCCATGATGAATGACCGTTTTATCGTGCGGCAGAGCGAGCACTTTGCCGAACGCGTGGGGCAGGGGGATAAGAATCTCACTCAGCAAATCCAAGCTGCATATCAACTCACTCTGGGCCGCTCTCCGACTGCAAGTGAATTGAGGGATGTCAAAGCTTATGCAACCAAGCACGGGATGGCGAACACCTGCCGGGTTATCCTGAATAGCAACGAGTTTATGTTCGTCAACTGAAAGCGGCTATGAAACCGAATCCCGCCAATATTCATTACGAATCCCGCCGCGAATTTCTCTGGCGCATGGGTGGCGGTTTGGGCGGCGTCGCTTTGGCGCATTTGCTGGGACAACAAAATTTACTGGCTGAAACCGCAGCCAAGACCAACAATTCCTTATCCACTCCTGCAATTGATTTAAATGGAGGACTGCATCATCCCGCGAAAGCCAAGCGAGTCGTCCAGTTGTTCATGAATGGCGGCGCGAGCCAGTGCGATACCTTTGATTACAAGCCCGAGTTGATCAAGCGCAGCGGACAAAAGTTCGATCCGGGCAGCAAGGTGGAATCGGCGACGGGAACTCCGGGCAACATCATGAAGAGCCCGTATGATTGGAAACAGCACGGGCAGAGCGGGCGCTGGGTCAGCAGCATCTTCCCTCATATCGCCACCTGCGTGGATGATCTCGCGTTCATCATGTCCATGGCCAGCAAGACCAACGTCCACGGCCCCGGCGTTTACATGCAGAACACCGGATTTGTGCTGCCCGGTTTTCCCTGCATGGGCGCGTGGATTTCTTATGGCCTCGGCAGCGTGAACCAAAACTTGCCGACCTTTGTCGTGCTGCCCGACTCTCGCGGCCTGCCTTACAATTCCAAGGGCAGCTTCTCCTCCGGATTTCTGCCCGTCGCGCATCAAGGCACGATCATCAAAGCCAGTTCTCCCAATCCCATCGCCGATTTATTTCCTCCGGATGCCGCCAAATACATCACCAAACAAAGCGAGCAGGAAGGCTTGGCCTTGCTCAACAAACTAAATCGCGAGCATCAATCTCATTGGCAGGGCGATTCACGACTCGATGCCCGCATCGCTTCCTACGAACTCGCAGCCAAGATGCAATTAAGCGCGCCTGATGTCCTCGACCTCACCGGCGAAACTGAAGCAACAAAACGGCTCTACGGTCTCGACGAAAAGGTAACAGAAGATTTCGGACGCAATTGCCTCACCGCGCGTCGTCTGTTGGAACGCGATGTGCGCTTCGTCCAAGTTTGGAGCGGCATGGCTGGAGCAACCGGCAATTGGGACAACCACGCCGATATCGGCAAGGAGCTCCCATTCATTGCTAACAGCATGGACAAACCCGCCGCCGCGTTGGTGAAGGATTTGAAAGCCCGTGGAATGTTGGAAGATACGTTGATCATCTGGACGACTGAATTCGGTCGCATGCCTTTCAGTCAAGGCAGCACCGGTCGCGACCACAACGGCGGCACTTTCGTTTCCTGGTTGGCTGGCGCGGGAATCAAAGGCGGCGTTGCCTTTGGCGAAAGCGACGAATGGTCGTGGAAAGCGCTTAAACCCACCTATTGCTATGATCTCCACGCCACGATTCTGCACCTGCTGGGCATTGACCACACCAAATTGACATTCCGCCACAATGGCAGCAATCGCCGTCTCACCGATGTGCATGGCGAAATCATTCCTGAAATCCTCGCCTAGCAGAACTCTGGTTTCCGCAGGAAAAGCATCTTTTTCGCAGAATTGACTTGGCAACGATGCTGCTCTCCACTCAGTCTTCGACGCAGAAGTTACCTATGAAAAAAACTATCATTACATTTAAGCTCGCTGCCCTTTTATCATGCGCTGTCCCCTCATTGCTTTTGGCTCAAGGAAGCCTGGCTCCATCAGGTGTCCCTGGGCCAACGATGAAAACATTGACGCAAGTTGAACCACGCACACCGATTTCCTCACTGCCCTTGGTAATTTCTAATTCGGGTTCCTATTATTTGACCGCCAATCTTACCGGCATCGTCGGCACGA
This sequence comes from Pedosphaera sp., assembly GCA_028293285.1. GTDB lineage: Bacteria > Verrucomicrobiota > Verrucomicrobiia > Limisphaerales > Pedosphaeraceae > Pedosphaera. Next base: position 5,061 of record JAQGPC010000225.1, on the reverse strand, counting down.
ATGGAATCACCATCACCGCTGACAATGTCACCATTGACTTAAACGGTTTTGCTTTAAACGGCGTTCCCGGCTCTTCGAATGGAATCGCCAGCACCTCTGTAGCCAACATTTCAATTTACAATGGAACGGTGCGCAACTGGGGCGCGGCGGGAATCAATCTGGGCAGTTGCACCAGGACCTTTATGAAAGAGTTGCGAGCTGAGTCCAACGCTGGAGTGGGTTTGGCGGGTGGGACCGAGGCGCAGGTAATTGATTGTTTATCTGCACTTAATTCCGGGGGAGGCATTAGCTGCGGCTCCTTAGCCCTCGTTCGTAATTCCACGTGCCGCAACAACAGTGCAACGGGCATTACCGTCCAATTTTTTTCAACGGTTATCGGTTGTGTCACCTACGTTAATGGAGCCACTGAAATCAATGTGAGCGGTAACAGTAATATTCAAGACTGCATAGTGTCCTCACAGAGCCAGAATGGAATTGTCGTGGGCAACGGGTGTATCGTTACGGGAAATAATTGTAGCGGCAACGGCCCGGGAGCAGCTGTCACTGCCATACGCGCAACCGGTGGATACAATCGAATCGAAGCCAATAGTGTCTCCAGCGCAAATCGTGGCATTAAAGTGGATTCCGCAAGTAACGTAATCATCAAGAATAATGCGATTTCAAATGGAACCAACTACGTGATTGTCGCGGGCAATTTCACCGGAACGATTGTTGCCACTGAGGCAGCCATGAATACGGCCACAAATGCCAATGTGAACATCTCCGTCCCTTAATTCCTGGCGTGTTTCTCATCCCATGAAAATGAGTATCGTGGAGATGGCAATTTGAGGGGTTAAAAAAGGAGGGGGACCTCCAGGTCCCCCAATCGCCCCGTAGGATCCCCGAAGGGCTGGAACGACCCGCAAACCTTACCCGCGCTTATCAAGATGTCAATGAACGATGCGCGGCAGTAGTGTAGGACGGGCATCTTGCCTGTCTGAGAACGTAATAAGACATCATCATAACGCTCCGAGTTTGTCCCGCTGGTGTTGCTCGTGACAATTCACGGCTTGCGGTTCGCCGGTCGGCCAATCTCTTGAAACAATTCCTCCGCATGCTCGCGAAGTTTTGCCTCCACATTCGGCAGGCGTAATGGTTCCAGCGTGCGCCGCGCCGCATCCGTTTCCTTGCGTGCCATCTGGGCCTGCGCCAATGCCAGCGAGTACCATTGATTTTCCGGCTCAAGCTGAATCGACCTGCGCAAATGTTCTTCCGCTGCTGCCAGATTCTCGCCTTGGACTAATTCAAAAAATCCCAACAGTTGATGCGCTGGCCCAAAGTTTGGCATCAACCCAATCGACTTCTCCAGTTCAGAGCGAATCTCCTTGGCGGCACTGTCTGAAAGCGTGGTGTATCGCTCCTTCGCATCCGCCGTCAGATGAAACCGCTCGCGCGCATAAACATAATGCGCGAGAAAACTCGTCGAACCGCGTTGCAACGACTCCTTCAATTGTCGTACCGCCTCCTCGGATTTCTTCCGTTGCGCCGCCAACATGCCGAGCCCCTCGTAAGGGAGCGGACTCGTGGGAGCAAGCTTCTGCGCCTGCGTGAACAACGGTTCTGCTGCGTCTGGCCGATTGACCCGCAGCAATTCATTGCCCAACCAATAAGAAGTTTCCGACGGCGTGATGCCCCGCCGCACCATCGAGCGCGGCGCGGAAAGATCGGCTTTCACCAACAACGGCAAAGGCTCGAATCGCCCGCGTTCGAGATACCGATGCAATTGCGCTTCCATCTGCGGCAGCGTTACTTGAAAAGCATTCGTGAACGCCTGCTCCGGCTTTTGTCCCTGGCGCAGCAGTGTGGTCAACTGGCCGAACCGCGCCTTGAGTCCTGGGTTGTCCCCGAGCATCAGGTAATGCGTCAACAGCCACGCTTCCGCATAGAAAATTCCCTGGTGTTCCTGCTCGTTGTATTGCGGCGAATCATGATCCACCGCGAACAACTCCTTCAACGGCATGAACGACTTTTGCGAGAGCAGGCGCAGGTGATGGCTGATCGGCAGGCCAATGCGCGCGCCATGACCGCTCGCATCAAACGTCGAATAGATTTCCGCCATCCCTTCCTTAAGCCAGATCGGCCAGATACGGTCGTTATGCCGCAGCAGCAGGTGCGTGTATTCGTGAAAAATGACCTCCATCGAATCCGGCCCATGATCCGATAACCCCAGCACAATTAAATTTTCATCACTGCCCCGATGGAAAAACGCCGCCAGGCTCACCGGCTTCCCTTGATAAAGCGGCAGATATGGCTCCATAGATTTATGATCGGGAAACGCCATCACCACGATGGACGGCGAAGCCACCGCGTTTGTGCCCGCCAAATTCGAGTAAGCCTCGCGGAACTGTTCCAACCGCGCCGCCAACCGCGAAACCTCCTGCGTGCTCGCGCAACTGTAGATATTGAAGGAGGCCGTGCGCGTCTCAAACCAATTCCGTTGCACCAGCGCATTCCCGCCCGGCTCCCCAAAAGCCGTTGCAGCAGCCAAAAGCAAAAACGCCGTCAACCCACAAACCAAATGCCGGATCATGCGTTTAAGTTAACCATGAATTGCCTTGATGTCACCCTCGGAGCGCCGACAGCTTGTCGGCGCGTTCCTATCCCGCGATCCGGCATCCGTGCTGTCAATTCGCAGTTCATCATAATTTTTTTATCGCGTATTAACGTGAGTTAGCGTCAGTTAACGCGTGTTAACGTCAGATAGTACCATACACGTATTAATTTCTGTCCCGTTCGTTCTTAATCTTACTCATAATCCTAATCTCACTTTGACTGTTCGTGCCAAAACCATCGCTCCGGAGGAACGCGGGATTCCCAGCGCGCACACTAAATACGCCAGCCGCCCGATAACGGGCTTGCCTGTTAAACTTTGTCACAAATACTTGTGGTGTATAACTATCGTTACATAACAAGTCAACTACTTTCGTGCTGTTTTATGCAAATCCGTATTCGAACCTGCCGTTATGCTTTTTGGGCGCTTTTCCGTCTCCTTCGTTGACTTTTCCCGTCATCTGTCGTTGATTCACTTCACTTGAGTCTGGCTGAATACATCCTGCTTGCCGCCACTTCACTCTTCGTGATTGTGAACCCGCTCGCCACCGTCCCGGCCTTTATTGCCATGACTCCCCATGACACACCGCCGCAACGCATCCGCATGGCCCGCTTGGCCTGTTGGGTGATGGCTGGCATACTCCTCGTCTTCGGCATTGCCGGGCAATTGATCTTCAAGCTGCTCGGCATCACCATGCCCGCCTTCCAACTCGCCGCCAGCATTGTTCTCCTCCTCGTGTCACTGGACATGTTGCGCGCCCAACGTTCCCGCGTTCAACAAACCCGCGAAGAAACCGAGGCCGGCGCGGAAAAGACCGATATCGCCATCACCCCGCTCGCAATGCCAATGCTTGCCGGTCCCGGTGCCATTTCCACCGTCATTCTGTTGCAAAATCAGGCGAAAGACTTTCCTCAATACCTTGCCCTCTGCGGCTGTATTCTGGGAGTCTCGTTGGCAAGTTATCTCATCCTGCGACTCTCCGCCCACGGCGCCCGCTGGCTCAATCCCATCGCCATGAACATTGCCACCCGCATCATGGGCCTGCTCCTCGCCGCCGTCGCCATGCAATTCGGCATTAACGCCCTCAAAGCCCTGCGCGTTGATTGGTTAACTGGCACTGCCGTGTAATTCACAATGCGCTTGGCAGTCCCAGAAAGCTCCGAAACTTCTCGGCGTGCCTTTGCTTTCGATTGCATTTCTAATATTTCGTGGGCTTGGCGTCCTTGTTGCTTTTCCTGTGCCCACGATTTGGGCGCGGGTGCGGTTGTAATTTCCCTGGCTTTTCCCCCCCGTTTTCATTTTTCTGGAAGTCTGACTCGCCAAGGACCGCGCGCAAGAGACCGGGGAATCTTTGTTCCAGGTCGGCGCGACGCAATTCGTTGAATAGCGTCGTTCCCTTTCTCTGCGTCGCCACGACTCCAGACACCCTCAAAATGCGAAAATGGTGTGACAGGGAAGACTTGGGCATGTCGATCTTAAAACATCCGCACGACAACGACTCGACTTGTGCGAGCTGCCGGACGATGTCCAGCCGGATGGGATCGCTCAGGGCGTAAAGAACATTCGTGAGTTCCAATTCATTCACCAAAGGAAATTCAGGCAATTGTATTCTCATATTTTGCGGCCTTGACAGGTTTTAAATTGGTTCTATTGTTCGATTGTATTCGAACTATTAAACTATACAGCAAAAGGTTAAATTATGAAAGCGTGGATACTCAAAGGTTTTGGTCGTGGCAACCTTGAAATGGCGGACGTCGCAATCCGCAAGCCTCTGGAAAACGAGGTCAGGGTAAGGATGAGCGCCGTCTCCCTCAATTACCGGGACAAACTCGTGGTCGAAGGAATCTATAATCCAAATATAAGTTTTCCGATCACGCAGGTGGCGGATGGAGTCGGCACCGTGGTGGAATGCGGCAAAAACGTCACCCGCTTCCGGGAAGGCGACCGGGTAATGACACAATACGCCACCCGCTGGATTGATGGCCCGCCGCAATTCGGTGAATATCTCCACACCTTGGGAAATACCATCCCCGGCGCGCTGGCTGAATATGTTGTGTTAAACGAGCAGGCGTTCGTTCTCGCGCCGGATTATCTGGACGATGCCGAAGCTGCGACGCTGCCCTGCGCCGCGCTGACAGCTTGGTATTCACTGGTGGAAAGAGGCAATCTCCAACGGGGAGAGACAGTGTTGGTGCAAGGCACCGGTGGAGTGGCGATCTTCGGCTTGCAGATCGCGCGAGCGTTTGGCGCGGACGTGATTGTAACGTCGAGCAGCGACGCGAAATTGGAGCGCGCCAAATCCCTGGGCGCGACCCATACGATCAATTACACAACCACTCCCGACTGGGACAAAACCGCTCTTGACTTGACGTTACAAAAGGGAGTTGACCAAGTCTTGGAAGTTGCTGGAGGCAGGAGTCTGATCAAATCGTTAAATTCGCTCAAGGCTTTTGGCCACATAGCAATCATTG
>JAQGPC010000188.1 GCA_028293285.1 Pedosphaera sp. | reverse complement strand
TCCTTCTCCGATGCGGTCCAGAATCATCCCGAATTGGTCGAGAAATATCTCGGCTCCGTGGTGCCTGCCAGCGACAACTTTTTCGCTGCTTTGAACGCAGCGGTTTTCAGTGACGGCTCGTTCTGCTACATCCCCAAGGGCGTTCGTTGCCCAATGGAACTTTCGACATATTTCCGCATCAACACTGCCAACACCGGCCAGTTCGAGCGCACACTTATCGTCGCGGAAGAAGGGGCATATGTCAGCTATCTCGAAGGTTGCACTGCACCGATGCGCGATGAAAACCAACTCCACGCCGCCGTAGTCGAATTAGTTGCTTTGGGCAAAAATTCCCAGATCAAATATTCAACCGTCCAGAATTGGTATCCCGGTGATAAGAACGGCAAAGGCGGCATTTACAATTTCGTCACCAAGCGTGGCAAGTGCCTTGGCGAAAATTCCAAAATTTCCTGGACTCAGGTCGAGACCGGCTCGGCCATCACTTGGAAATATCCCAGCGTCATCTTGCAGGGCGATAATTCCATTGGAGAATTTTATTCCGTAGCGCTCACGAATAATCTCCAACAAGCCGACACCGGCACCAAGATGATTCATGTGGGCAAGAACACCCGCAGCACCATCATTTCAAAGGGCATTTCTGCTGGACGTGGTCAGAATAGTTATCGCGGCTTGGTCAAGATCCTGAAGAATGCAACTGGCGCGCGAAATTTTTCGCAATGCGATTCCCTGCTGCTCGGTGACAAATGCGGCGCCCACACCTTCCCGTATATCGAAGTGAAAAACACTTCGTCACAGGTGGAACATGAAGCCTCCACTTCCAAGATCGGTGAGGACCAGATTTTCTATTGCAATCAACGCGGTATCTCCACCCAGGACGCCGTCAACATGATCGTGAACGGCTTTTGCAAGGAAGTTTTCCGCGAGCTTCCCATGGAATTCGCCGTCGAAGCGCAAAAGCTCCTCGGCGTCAGCCTGGAGGGCAGCGTCGGTTAAAAATCGTCCTCGTCGTCGCCCCTCGTACTCCTAATCGGAGTTAGTTTGAAAGGGCATGCCACGACGCGCATGAAATCAATTTTAAATCATCATTCAGAAATCATCGTTATGCTCGAAATCAAAAATTTACATGCCGGAGTTGAGAACAAGAAAATCCTTAACGGCATCAACCTGACCATCAATCCCGGCGAAGTTCACGCCATCATGGGGCCGAACGGTAGTGGTAAAAGCACCCTCGCCGCCATTCTCGCTGGTCGTGACGGTTACGATGTCACGGAAGGACAGGTTATTTACAACGGCAAGGATTTGCTCGACCTCGACCCTGAAGAACGTGCGCGGGAGGGCGTCTTTCTGGCCTTCCAATATCCCGTTGAAATTCCCGGCGTGAACAGCACCTATTTCTTGAAAGCCGCGCTGAATGAAGTCCGCAAGCACAAGGGCTTGCCGGAACTCGATGCCATGGAATTTCTTCAGCTCGTAAAACAAAAGATGAAGTTGCTGGAATTGCCGGAGGATTTGCTCAAGCGTCCCGTCAACGAAGGTTTCTCCGGTGGCGAAAAGAAGCGCAATGAAATTTTCCAAATGGCGGTGCTCGAACCCAAGCTGGCCATTCTTGATGAAACTGATTCCGGTTTGGACATTGATGCGCTTAAGATCGTCGCCAGCGGTGTAAACAAGTTAAAGCGCCCGGACAATGCCCAACTGATCATTACCCATTACCAACGCTTGCTGGATTATATCATCCCCGACTTCGTACATGTGCTCTACAATGGTCGCATCGTAAAGACCGGTGACAAGCAGCTGGCGCTCGAGCTGGAAGAAAAGGGTTACGACTGGATCATTCAGCACGAACCTGTTGGGGCTTAAAGCTTCATGTTTGATTGCTAAATTCACGACAAAGCAAAGTCGTCTTTTTAGTCATCAACGGCGGGGCGAGACTCTGTCGAGCCCTGACTATTTCCGCATGACCAGGCTAAAATTCTCAGGGCATGATAGCCGGTGAAAGATTGGCAGCACTCGTTATTCATCAGCTTGCGTTGTGCCTGCTCGCTGGTTAGGCTGCATAGTTGATGCGTCTGCTGGATCGCTATTTATTGCGTGAGCTGCTTGTTCCGCTGGGCTATTGCCTTTGTGGATTTCTAATTTTCTGGATTGCCTTCGATCTCTTTGGCCAGCTCCACGATTATCAGGACAAAAAGCTGCTCGCGAAGGACATCCTGGAAATTTATTTTCTCAGCATTCCCGGATTTATCGTGCTGATTCTGCCCATGACTCTTTTGCTCGCGTTACTTTATGCGCTGACCAATCACGCGCGTTGTCATGAGCTGACGGCCATGCGCGCTGCGGGAGTCAGCCTGTGGCGCATCTGTGTGCCGTATGTTTTCGTGGGTCTTTTCTTTACCGGTGCGTTATTCGTCATCAACGAATTTTGGGCGCCTAATAGCAATGAAATGGTTGAACAGATCAAGCTGAGTCGGATGGAAAATCGGGCCGGCATCTCCGGCAAAGACATACAATATAATTTTAATTTTCCCAATGCGCGTGATGGGCGCACCTGGCATGTTGAATCGTACAACACGGTAACTCATGTAATGACCCGCCCCACCGTAACCTGGAACCTGACCAATGAAGGCCGCCTCTATATCATTGCCGAGCGCGCCCAGTACCTGGGTGGGGTCTGGAACTTTTACAACGTGCAAGGGCGCAAATATGAACCTGGGACTAATTCTGACATGGTGCCTATTCCGCAAGCGAAGGTGATGACTTTCCCGGAATTCACAGAAACGCCCGAAGAATTAAAGCGCGAAATCAGTTTCAACAAACGGCTCGCCCGATCCACCGTTACTTCGGCTGAAGTACCGATTGCCGACATTTTGGATTATCTGCAACTTCATCCCGATATGCCCAAGCATAGCAAGTGGCGGTGGCAGACTCAATTGCAGGGTCGTCTGGCTGCACCGTGGACCTGCCTGGTGGTGGTGTTCATCGCGATTCCATTCGGTGCCGCATCGGGGAGACGCAATGTTTTTGTCGGTGTGGCCAGCAGCATTGTGATTTGTTTCGTCTATTTTATTTTATTGCGCCTTGGGTTGGCCTTGGGGACGGGTGGCTACTTGCCAGCCTGGCTTGCTGCCTGGCTGCCCAATATGGTTTTCGGAATTTCTGGAATCTGGTTAACCTTGCGCGTCCGTTAAATTATGAGTGATGAGTTGGCCGACCTGAAAATCCGGTATGCCCGCCTTGATTTGCTTTACAAGGTCGGCAATGTCATCCACTCCACGCTCGATCCTCAGGAAGCGCTGCAATTGATCTTAAGCCAGGCCGTGCTCGTGATGCGCGCATCCAGTGGTTCGGTGGTGCTCATTAATCCTACCACCCACTTTCTGGAAATTCATGCCTCCATGGGGTTGCCACAAAATGCCTCTGCGCTCAAGCTGCGCGTTGGCGAAGGCATCACGGGTTGGGTGGCGCGCACGGGCCAGCCGGCACGCAGCGGCGATGTTTTACAAGACCCGCGTTATATAAAATTGCGAACGCATGTCCGTTCGGAACTGGCCGTTCCGCTGGTGGTCAATGGCGAGGTTCGTGGCGTGCTCAACGTGGACTCGGATCGCAAGGATGCCTTCAGCGCCGACGATCAGGAACTTCTCGAAGCGCTCGCCCTCTCCGCTACCAGCGTGATTCAAAACACCTGGCTCTATGAGCAGTTGCGACTCAAGGCCCGCCTTTTTGAAATGCTTTCCAGTGTCAGCCAGACCATTAACTCGACATTAAATCTCGACGATGCATTAAGAGTCATTACCCGCGAAGCCTGCGGCATGATGCAGGCCAAAATGTGTTCGCTCCTGATGTTGGATGATTCGCGCGAATGGCTCGAACTCCGCGCAAGTTGTGGTGCGGGCGAAGCGTATCGCAATAAACCAAAACTCAGCGTCGCGGAAAGTCTGCTCGGCTCCGTCGTCCGCCGTGGCAAACCCATCCAGGTGGAAAATGTCCAAATCTCCAGCCGCTATCAAAGCGCGGAAGTCGCGCGCAATGAAGGTATCGTTGCCTTGTTAAGCGTACCATTGATTTTTGCCGATCGCGCGATTGGTGCGTTGAGCGTCTATACCAGCAGCCCTTATAAATTCTCGAACGAAGAAGTTCGCATTCTCGCTGCTCTTGCGGAATTGTCCGCCATTGCCATCGAGAAAGCCCGCCTGTATGAGCGCGTTGTGGACGTAGAGGAACAACTGCGACAGAACGAAAAATTATCCGCGCTCGGTTTGCTGGCAGCGGAAGTGGCGCATGAAATTCGCAATCCGCTCACGGTGATGAAAATGCTTTATCACTCACTTGATTTAAAATTCGGCGAGGAAGACCCCCGCACGAAGGACGCGCAAATCATCGGTGAGAAAATGGAACTGCTGAATAAAATCGTGGAACAGATTCTTGATTTCGCCCGCACGACCGAACCCACCTTCTCGCCCGTCAATTTAAATGAGTTGGTTGAAGAGCTTGGTTTATTGGTGCGGCACAAGTTGCGGAATCAAAACATCGAATTGATTTCCAAACTCGATCCCGACCTGCCCTCGGTCATGGCCGACGCCACGCAATTGGAACAGGCATTTCTTAATTTGATTCTCAATGCCTCCGAAGCCATGCCAACGGGAGGCAAGCTGACCATCACTTCACGCCAGCTTCATGTGCCGCGCGATGCCCAATCCCCTACCCACGTAACCGTGGAATTTAAAGACACCGGCGAAGGTATGACCGAAGAGCAACAACACCGTGCTTTCAGTTCGGTGCTCTCAACGACCAAAGCCAAAGGCACCGGCCTCGGTCTCGCCATTGTGGGGCGCGTAGTCGAAACTCATCGCGGCGAATTAAAAATCAAATCTGCCCCCGGTCGTGGCACGACCATTAGTGTGCTGCTGCCGCTGTAAATGATGCAGTGGTCGTCCGTTATCCCCTCTTTTTCTCACTCTTAATCCTACTCTCTTTTCATAAGAGCAGAGATTAAGATTATGATTAGGAAGGGAAGGGAAGATCGAACGTCATTCCCGCGCTCCTCCGAGAACTAAATAAACTCGTTGATCAAGTTTTCCAGAAACTCCTGGCGTCCGCTTGTATTTGGCGCAGCCTCGCCCTTCTTAAGCATGTACGCTTCAAGTTCCTTTATATTTGTTTGGCCTTTTTCAATCTTCGCACCCACTCCCGCATCATAAGAGCTTTAGCGTTGCTTCAC
>JAQGPC010000186.1 GCA_028293285.1 Pedosphaera sp. | reverse complement strand
GCTACACGATGGGCAACCTCTCCATCGCCCCGGTCTGCAAGATCAACACGACCAACCACGTCCTGCTCTAATCGCTTAAACAAAATCAAGTCTCTCTCAAGGCTTGGGCTTCGGCCCAGGCCTTTTTGGTTTGTCGGGGAAGCGGAAACCTTATACCGGTTCCCTGATTTCCTTGGAAAAACTGAGCTTCGGTTTTTTCTTCACGAGCTTGCGGGAACGGGCGAGTTCAACGTCCATTTCTGTGGAAGTCTTTTGCATGTCCTGGGAAAGCTCGTTGCTTTTGGCAACGGCCGCTTTCAGTTCTTGCACCGTCTTTTGCCACCGTTCCACTTCGTCGCTCACAAGTGTTTAATAAATTATAGTCATTGATGAGGGCAAGTGGTATCAGGGTAGGACTTCACCTACTGAAGAAATATATTTTATTTCACCATTCTTGACTGTGTCGGTGGACCAACTTGATTAGCACCGTCCGTAAAGACATACGCTTATTTTTTCCATATATTTGATGATCAGAATCTGCCGCAACAATTCTTACGGTTGCTAACCCCTTTTACCTACGCTAATTTTTTCCCATGGTTGAGCCTATAGAACCTGAGACTTCCAGCACTGCCATCTACCGCATGCTCGTGGAACAAGTCCGGGATTATGCCATTTTCATGCTGGATAATACCGGGCATGTGATGACCTGGAATGAAGGAGCCCGGCGTTTCAAGGGCTATGAAGCCAGGGAAATTATCGGCAAACACTTTTCCATATTTTATCCCAAACAGGACTTGGACCATGATAAACCCGCACGGGAATTAAAGCTGGCTGTCGAATTGGGCCGTTACGAGGATGAAGGCTGGCGCGTGCGCAAGGATGGAACGCGCTTTTGGGCCAACGTTATCATCACCCCATTGCGCGACGCGGCTGGCAAACTGAGCGGCTTCGCCAAGGTCACCCGGGATTTGACCCAGCGAAAGTTGCAGGAGGAAAGCATTCAGCATTTATTGGAGAGCGAGGAACGCTTTCGCCTGCTGGTGGAACAGGTCAAGGATTATGCCATTTTCATCCTCGACGCCAAAGGCACTATCAATTCATGGAACCAGGGAGCCAGACGCATCAAAGGCTACACCAGCGACGAAATTCTCGGGAAACATTTTTCCATTTTTTATACTCCCGAGGATCTGGCAGCCGATAAACCCGCCAGGGAACTGACATTTGCGATTCGCGAAGGCCGCTATGAGGAGGAAGGCTGGCGCGTGCGCAAGGACGGCACCAGGTTTTGGGCCAGCGTGGTCATTACGACGTTGTGGGACAAACGCGGCAACTTGACCGGGTTTGCCAAGGTCACCCGCGATCTCACACAACGCAAAATGGAAGAGGAAGCACTCCGCCAAAAAACGCGTGATCTGCAATCCTTCGCCCACACGATTTCGCATGATCTTCGCTCCCCCCTGCGTTCCATCCGCATGTCCTCCGACCTGATTACCTCGCAGGGAACAGAAAATCTCACAGCCGACCAGCAGGCTTATTTCGCGCGCATTTGCCGCTCCGCCCAGACCATGGAAAAACTGCTTGAAGGCATTCTTCAATACAGCCAGGTCAGTACCAACGAGTTGGAGTCCGGGTCAATTTCCTTGCAGGACGTGGTAAAACAAGTGGTTGATTTGTTGGAAAGCGAAATTCAAAGGACGGGTGCCCACGTTCAAATCACTTCTCCGCTCCCCCCGGTCAAGGGCAATCGCACTTTGCTCATCCAGACGTTTTCCAATCTGCTCGGTAATGCCATCAAGTACGTGCCTGAAGGCCGAAAACCCGAAATCCGGCTATGGGCCGAAACCAAGGACAACGAAGTTGACATCTACTTACGCGACAATGGCATTGGCATTGAGGAGCGCTACTTCCAGCGTATCTTTAATCTTTTCGAACGCGTTCCCACTGGCTCGTCCGGCGCAGCCGGTACCGGTGTGGGCCTTGCCATTGTCCAGCGGGCAATCGAGCGCATGGGTGGTAAAGTGGAAGTCCAGTCCTCCGTCCTTAACGAAGGGACCACGTTCCTCATTTCACTTCCTGTTCCGGGTCAGTGAATACTTCTTAGGCTCGTAGATTCAGGTATCATTGCTCAGCAGTTTTTCCATTTCGTTTTCTGCTTCCACTGTCATCACTTCCAACCAGAACGTGCTTCCCCGTCCAAATTCTGATTCCACCCCCATGTTACCGCGCATTCGCTCAACGGCTTTTTTTGCAATCGCCAATCCTGTGCCCATGGCGTTGTCCGGAGTGGTCTCGATACGCTGGAACAGATGGAAAAGTTTGTCATGATATTTGGACTCGATCCCGATGCCATTGTCCGTGACCGAAACCCGCACATGCTTCAAAGCTTGCTCAATCCGAATTTCAATAACCAGCGGCACATCCTTCCGCCTGAACTTAAGAGCATTGGCCATCACATTGCCGAGTGCCAGTTCCAGCAGTTTTATATCAACCACGACTTGCACGGACGAAGTTTCCTCAAATACCACCTTCGCTCCGGAAGACTTGATCTCACCTTCAAAACTTTGAATGACTCGCTGGATTAATGGAACCAAAGCCGTGCGTGTGAGAAAAACCTTTTGATGATTGAGCCGGCCGTAGGTCAAAAGATCGCTAATCATCTTATCCATCCGAACGGTGCCCATGAGCAGCATGGCAAGAGCGATCCGGCTCTCTTCGTCAAGCTGTCCGCCATACTCCTCTTTCAAGAGCATGGCCCCTCCATTGATGGCGCGCAACGGGGAGCGCAGGTCGTGCGCAATGGAATAGCAGAAGTTTTCGAGGAAAGTAACTGAGGCAGTCAGTTCAGCAGTGCGAATCGCCACCTCTTTCTCCAAATGCTCCTTGGCCAAAGCAATTTGCCTGGTGTAAATGTTTAACTTTCGTCGCACCCCATGCAGCAGCGAGATGGCACTAATCGCCAGCAGTCCGGGCAGGAATGTCGATACCACGTTCACCCACTCCGCCTTTCCGTATGCCCCTATGCTCCCAATCGGCGGCAGAAAAAAGTAATCTGCCAAAAGAAAACCCAACACCAGCGCATACAAGCCCGGGCCAAAACCGCCAAACAAGGCAGCCAGGATTCCGCTGGTCAGGAAAAAAGTTAACGGAAGCTGATCATGCAGCATCGGATGGAGCAGAAAACGCGCCCCCAGCGCGACGCCTACCGCCAGCGTGGCAAGACCATAACGCATCACTGCCGGGCCTTCACTCAGCTCCTGGCAGAAGAACTCACATTTCTCAACTCCGTCACGGAATTTCCCCATAAATACTGCTTAAACCAAGGTCGTTCCCGCACTTTCAATTGGCAAATGCTCATCCCGCCGCGCCCGCAACGCAAATACCATGACGCCGGAAATACCCTGATTCCCGTTGAGGGATAAACTCCTTGCTTCATTAACCGTTGCTTATAAACCTTTTGATGCCATGAATGCAGCCAAAGAATTTTATTCGATCTTGTTGGCGGATGATTCCGAGGATGACCTCTTTTTTCTGCGCACCGCCCTGCGCGATCCATCTGCGTCTGCGCATCGTCGGCGAAGTCGAGAATGGCGAAGATGTCATGCTGTATTTCCAGCGCGCCGTCCAACGCATGGGCGGCAAAGCGGAAGTCCATTCCTCCACCATGAAGGAAGGCAGCACCTTCGTTATCCCACTCCCTTATTCTCCGGCCGGGGAGCATCAAATTTCCTCCTCCCCAGATTGATGGGGTCGGGCCCCCGCTCATTAAGAGCCTCCCTTTCCGCCCGGGGGGCCCTCATCACTTCCAACCAGAACGTGCTTCCTCGTCCGAGTTCCGACTCAACCCCCATGGAACCGCGCATCCGCTCAATCGCTTTTTTGGCGATGGCCAGGCCCGTACCCATGCCTTTATCCGGCGTGGCCTCGAGCTGTTGGAAGAGATGGAAAAGTTTCTCATGATACTGGGGTTCGATTCCAATGCCGTTGTCCCGGACCAGAATCCGTACGCGGTTTGATGCTTCCTCGACCTGGATTTTAACAACCAGCGGCGTGTCCTTGCGCCCGAATTTCAGGGCGTTGGCCAATACATTGCTGAGTGCCAATTCCAGCAATTTGGCATCAACCAGAACCGGCTCGGATGAGGTTTCATCATAGATCACCTTCGCCCGGGCAGAATCGACGTCGGCTTCAAACGCCTGAATGACTCTCCGGATTAAGGAGTTTAAAACGGTGGGGGTAAGGAAAGTTTCCTGGTGATTGAGCCGTCCGTAACGCAAAAGTTCTTCAATCATTTTATCCATCCTGACTGTGCCGGTTAGCAACATGGCCACTGCGGCTTCGCTTTCCTCGTTAAGTTGCCCGGCGCACTCCTCTTCCAGCAGTGTGGCCCCGCCATTGATGGCGCGCAGGGGCGAGCGCAGATCATGCGCAATGGCATAACAAAAGTTCTCGAGGAAACTGACCGAGGCTTTCAATTCAGCGGTCCGGATGGTCACCTCCTGCTCCAAATGCTCCTTGGCTTCGGCAATTTGCTTGGTGTAAACCCTTAGCTTCCGTCGCGCACCTTGCAACAGCGAGATCGCGCTGATCGCCAGCAGGCCGGGAAGGATAGTCGTCACTAACCTCACCCATTCAGACGAGCCATAACTGCCAATGCTCCCCACCGGCGGCAGGAAGAAGTAATCGGCCAAAAGAAAACCGAAGACCAGCGCATACAGACCGGGACCGAAACCGCCAAACAGTGCCGCCAGGATTCCACCGGTCAGGAAAAATGATAATGGAAGCCTGTCTTGCAGCAGCGGATGGAGCAGGAGACGTGCGCCAAACGCCAGGCCAACCGCGAGGGTGGCCAGACTGTAACGCATCACCGTGGAGCGTTCATTCATCTTCTGGCAAAATAACTCATATTTCTCAACTTTAGCGCGGAGTTTCGACATAATGCCTACAGTGGGACCAGGGCCTTACCCGCACTTTCAATTGGAAATGGTCGTCTAACACCTTTGACAGCGCAAATAATGATTCGTCCGAAATAATCTTGCTTCCCCTTCCCGCTGCCCGATAAGCTTTCTGTTCCGGTAACTCGTTGTTGATGAACCTGCTGATGTCATGAATGCGGCTAAAGAATTTTACTCCATCCTGCTGGCGGACGATTCCGAAGATGACCGCTTTTTCATGCGGACCGCTCTGCGCAATCATCCGCGCCTCCAGATTGTTGGCGAAGTCGAGAACGGCGAGGAAGTCATGTTTTACTTTCAAGGCACTGGCAAGTATGCAGACCGCCAAGCCTATCCCCTGCCGGACTTACTGCTGCTGGATTTGAAGATGCCGCGTTTCACCGGCTTCGAAGTACTGTTGTGGCTGCAGAAACAGGATCTCCCGGATCTAAAAGTGGTTGTCCTCTCGGGTTCACACCTGAAAACTGATAATGAACAGGCTATGAACTTGGGCGCAGATGCTTACTACACGAAAGCCGTCTCCAAACCGGAGCAAGAGAAAATGGTCAACGACTTGGAAGCACTATTGGATGGCTCGCCGGGAAATCCTTAACTCTGCTCACTCAGCTAATCCACAGCCATCCGCCGCGACGACCTTGGAATGCGCGGCACAGATTTGCTTGATCGAGGCAGATGCCTCCTCCGTGAAACCACTCTTCGGGTAGGCGCAAAACAGCGAGAACGTCTCCCGATGGCAAAACTGATGCCATAAATGTTCCAACCGCACCGTAGCGCCCTGATGGCCTTGTTCCCACATGACCGCCACCATTTCACCAAAGGCGCGCACCCGCCTCCCATTGCCAGCCGCGCGAGTGATTAGACTGGTGACGAACTGTGTAAAACGGTTTTCGTCAGGCCAGCCATTCACCAAAAACTTCTTCAGTGCCGCTTCTGCATTCACCGGAATATATTGATCGGTCAAACGGGCAAGACGGAGATCCACGCTGGCCGACCTAAGCCGTGCTTCCAAATTCTCAAGATGCTTCGGCAGGGCAATCACCACCACCCCGTCCCCTTTGCGAATGCCGCCGCTGACGAATCCTTCCAACGAATCCATGAACGCATCCTCCTGGTCGTAGATTTGCACCAGGTGTTCACACGGAGAAATCTCGCCCCAGAACACTTCGAATTTATTTGGCATAAGCCGGTTGGTTGTATTCATGAGACTTTCTTGCAATTGCCGATGGAAC
The DNA here is from genome assembly GCA_028293285.1 of Pedosphaera sp. Lineage (GTDB taxonomy): Bacteria > Verrucomicrobiota > Verrucomicrobiia > Limisphaerales > Pedosphaeraceae > Pedosphaera. The sequence goes on along the minus strand of JAQGPC010000186.1, from coordinate 4,101 downwards.
GGGCCAAACCTCTCTCTTCCGGCAGTTCCCAAAACTAGGCCTGTAAACTCTCCCAGTCAAGCGGCCAACCGGCAGAACACTATAGGGTAAGGCTCCTAATGTTAATTTGACTATTCCTGTAGTCTTCTATAGATTCGCCTCCCAATGATTTAAATCCCTGCCTGTTTAAGGAAGTCTCCTTACCCCGATAGAACAAATTGAAACAGCACTATTACATTTTGATGGCCGACGATTCCGAGGACGACCGCCTGTTCATGCGCCTGGCCCTGCGCAATCATCCCCGGCTGTGCATCGCCGACGAAGTGCGGGACGGGGTGGAAGTCATGGCCTACCTCAGTGGGACCAGCGTTTACGCTGACCGCGAGCGTTATCCCTTTCCCGATATGTTGCTGCTCGATTTGGACATGCCCCGCTTCAACGGCTATCAAGTCCTTGAATGGTTGCGCCAGCAACGCTTCCCCGAATTAAAAGTCGTCGTCATCTCCAGTTCGTATCTAAAAACGCGTGTATCTCAATCCTTGGCCCTCGGCGCCGATGCCTATCACATGAAAGCCTCCACGCGGACAGAACTGAAGCTCATCGTGGAAGGATTGGAAAGGTTGCTCTAAACCGTTCCAGCGGCTTGGCCTCAGGCTCAGGGCATTTCCAAACGGCCAAACGCCGATTTCCTCAATTAACGCAAACGATTGGCTATAAATATAGTCTAAGCAATGGAAGCTCCCATTGCTTGCAACAAGACAAGAAAAGACACGAAAACCAAAGTAAACAGGCCATTTCTTCACAAGTTTGCTCCAGTCTCCCCCAATTTGCTCTGAGTTTCCCTGAATTTATTCTGACTTCCGGGTAAGCTACAACAAATCCGACTGCTTCTCGGGCTCCTTCACGAGGATTTAAGCCAGTTGCATCCTCATCTTTGCTTCATCGAGAACGTCTTGCACCGGGAGGGCGCGAATCGTTTTGCAGCGTCTGTAACGCCGAGGAGGAAATGAAGTGGTTTCACAAGCGTTGGCTTGACTTCGAACGTAGTTTCTGTAAGGCTCAAAAGAATATCTACAAGCACAACCAAGGAAAGGTCTAGGTATGAGCAGTCTTTGTACGGAGAATCCCACGATATTGGTCGCGGAAGATGATGATGGCACGCAGTTGTTGTTGACCCGGGCATTCAAGAAGGCGGAGAGCCGCTCGCAGTTGCGTTTTGTGAAGAATGGTGAGGAGGCAATGTTTTATCTTCAGGGCCATGAGCGGTATGAGAATCGCGAGGCTTTTCCCTTTCCCAATTTGCTGTTGCTGGATATCAAGATGCCACGCAAAAATGGCTTCGAGGTATTGCAGTGGATTCGCAAGGAGCGGACGGCGCAGGAAATGATCGTGGTGGTGTTTTCCTCGTCGGATGCACAATCGGATATTGACCGGGCTTTCGCCTGGGGTGCGAATTCGTATCTGGTTAAAACGCCGCTGTATCGCGAACTCATGGAACTGGTCAAAGGGATTGACCAATATTGGCTGAAGCATAACCGGCTGCCGAGTCTTTGCTCCGGGTTGTTCGGCAAGTGTTAGCGGAGGCAGGAAACGGTCTAGATGGATTTGGGAGTGCGTAGGAAGCCGGTGCGGGTGAAGCCGAGGATGCCGGTCTGCGGATGTTGGAAGGGTTTGCCTTCACGGGTGAGTTCAACTTCCTCGCCGCAGTGCGGGCACTTGACGTGATAAGTTTCGGCGGGGAGTTTGAGGCTGGAGACGGTATGTCCCTTGGCGGGCTTCCACATGTATTCTCCAATGATGAGATAGTCGCGCAGGTTCGCTCCGTACGCCTGGTCGCAATGCCGGCAGCGGGTGGTCTTGATAAGCGCGAGCGCCTGGTCATGCTGGCGGCGGCGGCGGGTGCGCCGGAGCATAAGCATGGCGCTGGCAGTGGCGAAGAGGAACAGCAATCCCCAAAGAGTGTAGAGCATGGTGAACCTGGCTGGTCAGGGAAGTCGGTCCGTGGTTTTGCCGCGGGGTCGGGCGGATAGCCTGCGTTTGTGCTTCCGGGCCTGTCTATAGGATTGATAGTAAAGGAGGCCGATAAAGAACACGGCGACGACCAATGCAGAAATAAGAAATATCTGTGAATTCATAATACATAGGCACAGTGCGCTGCTTTAAGGTAATTCAGGATCCAAACGCGCTGGGTTGTAGGGACCGCTGATTCGGGGCGCTTTCTTAAATTAGAGAACGGGGAAGACTCGCAAAAAAGGATAAGGCAACCAGTTGAGTTGTCAATATCAACGTGGGGAGGCTTGCCGGGATGGTGAAATGTGGCGGTTGGTGGCTTTGCTTTGGCCCGGCTGCTTAAGGACGGATAATTACTTCCTCTTCTTTAAAAGGCTTTTGAGCTCATCGAGGTCGGCAACGGAGATTTTCTGTTTATCCGCAAAATGCAGGAGAAGTGGTTTGACCGTCCCGCCAAATATCTGCTGCAGAAAGGATTCGCTTTCGGCTTCGACGCACTCGGCCCGGGTGACGAGGGGATGATAGAGGAACGAATTTTTTACCTTCTTTACGCCAACGGCCTTCTTGTTGCGCAGCCGGGCCAGGTAGGTTTTGACGGTATTGGCATGCCACGAAGTCTTGTCCGCCAGGGCTTCGGTGATTTCGTGGGATAACAACGGGGAGTGGGCCCAAAGGACTTCCATCACTTTCCATTCAGCCTCAGAGATGTGGGGAACTTTAGACATATTAAATCGGATGTGGCGGACAATTGCCGACCAGCGTGTTCTAAGCCGCGACAGAGTAAGTTCGCTAGTGCGGGGACGCAAGGGCGGAATGTTCCTGCCTAAAGACTGCAAAGTGTCGCTTGCACATTGAGTCCAAGTGTTGGATGGGTACTCAAGGAAATAACGAAAGGTATTAATCATGATTACTGAAACAGAAATTAAAGGCAGGCATTCCGAGGGCAAGGTGGCCAGGGCCATCGAACAGCAAACGGCCAAGCTGCCGTCCGATTGGTTTCTCTGGGCCGCAGGGGCTTCGATCGCCACTTCGCTGGCGTTGAAAGTGTCCGGCCGGGACAAGGACGCGCTGTTTGTGGGACAATGGGCGCCAACATTCCTGTTACTAGGAGTTTACAATAAACTGGTCAAGCTGCACGGCAGCGATTGAGTCTCGAAGGAATCGAAATAATTTAGCGGGACAATTGGTTAACCTGTTCCCAGTCATCAGCTCCAGCAATGGGGCTGTTTTCTTTTTAAGGGTCGGCCTGCTATCCGTATTTCTCTTAGCCTCCTCCGTATTTGCTCCGACAACAGAGAAACAGAAGATTTAATTTGCCTAAGTTCCCCTTTTTTGGGAGTTATCTCAGACCTGACCATCGTAATTCAGAAGTAAAAAACTATTGGGTGTGCTGTAAATAATTATCTGCGGGTGTATTAGCAGGCGTTGTTGCGTCCCTGGTCAAAGTCCTTTCTTAACAGGAAGTGAAAGCGACTCCTTGCAGACACTTCGTGGATTTCCAGCATCACCACACGCTATGAACTTTTTAGTACGCCGACGCACATCCATGCTTTTGCGTTTAGCCGTCATAGCCTCCTTTCTTGGCTGGACTGCCTTTGCCCAAACCACCGACTCCACCGGCGCTACCAATGAAGTGAAGGAATCCATCAGCAAGCTCAAGAAAATGAGTTTGGATCAGTTGTTCAACGAGCAAGTCACTATTGTTTCCCGGACACCGGAAAAACTGACGCAATCCCCCTCGGCCGTCCAGATCATCACCGGCGATGATATTCAACGTTCCGGTGCCACTACTTTGCCAGAAGCATTGCGGCTCGCGTCCAATCTTCAGGTAGCCCAGGTTAATTCACGCGATTGGTCCATCAGCGCGCGCGGCTTCAATCAACCCGGCGGCTTGTCCGATAAACTGCTCGTCATGATCGATGGCCGTTCCATCTACACCCCGCTCTTCGCCGGTGTTTTTTGGGATGTCCAAAACGTGCTGCTGGAAGACATTGACCGCATCGAAGTTGTCAGCGGCCCCGGCGGAACTCTCTGGGGCGCGAACGCCGTCAACGGTGTCATCAATATCATCAGCAAAAGCGCGCGCGATACCCAAGGCACCTACATCTCCGG
>JAQGPC010000072.1 GCA_028293285.1 Pedosphaera sp. | reverse complement strand
CATCCTTTTTCTCGAAGTCTTTCTGAACTACGGCCAGGTCCTTGAGCTTGTCTGCAATGTCCTTATCCAATCTTTTAACATCGCTTTCCAATTCCTTGATATCTTTTCCGGTGAATGACATGGCTTGTTCCTTTTATTTTGTAAGGGTGATGGTTGAGTTCGACAGGGGTTCAAGTGCCTTCCAGTGTGCGCACAAATCGGCAATTCATGTCCTGGGATTTTTTGGTTCGCTGAACGACTTGCCCCTGCGTTGGCGAGACGTTGGCATAGTTCGGAGCCAAACACCACTACTTTTCAACGGCTGAGTGGGTGTGATGGAGTTAGACGGGAGAAGCAGGAATGGCCCCGTAAACAGGGCGAAATTCAGAGCAGCTCGCTCAAGCAAGTGAAGCGAACAACTTAGTTGCCAACCGGAGGGGTGAAGCTTTCCCAAGCTTCGGATTCGTCATCGCCTTCGATCTGAATATCCTTAAGGGAACAAAGGGCTGTGCGAAATTCCTTTTTCTGTAACGGCTTGGACAGGAAGGAGCGCGCGCCCAACATGAAAGCTTTGTTCATTTCCTGAACATCCTTGGAGCCAGTCAAGACGATAACGGGGAACTGGGGTTTGAACTCCGCTTGAATCCAGGTCAATGCCTGCAAGCCATCCTTGCGCGGCATTTTCAAATCGAGCAGCAATAAGATGGGAAGCGGGTATTGAGCGCGATCCGCGTAAATGCCTTCACCCTTGAGATAACTGAGGAGCACTTCCCCATCGGGAACGACCCGCACGGGATTGGTGATGCGACACTCCTCGAACATGGCTTTAAGAAAGTCCACATCCTGCCGGATATCTTCCGCCACCAAAATAGTGTTACCGTTCATCGCGAATGTACCATCTGAGTTTAGGACAGAGCGCTCAATTATGCAAATCGGCCCGGAAGAAGCGTTTGTGCGCCCATGGATGGCATTCAAATCAATTCTTTGTCCTGAACCGGTAAGCACTGTACGAATGAATTGACTGTTTTGTCAATGAAGGCAAGTCCTACAAACTGTGAGATTACAAACAATTAATTAATGGCCATATACTGCACATGTGAAAGCCGTTGATGGTTTTGAATTACCAAGGTGGTAATCCGGAAGGGAAGCGTTACGAGGGTTAAATAGTTACATGGTTACACTTCTGGACAATAAAGGTGCAAGGTGGTGATTCGTTTTTTTGTCAAAGCCGGATGCGATGATGACGGCGAAGCGGCCATGGTAGAGGGAAGATTCAACCGTCTCGCTGGGACTTGGAGGCAATGTAAAATTATTCCCGGCAATGATGGCTTTTGAATTAATAAACCGGTAATCGGAAGGGGAAAAGTCAGTGGTACTCACGCCCTCATCCCGGCCTTCTCCCCCGCGGAGAAGGGGAACCGTCTGGCGCAGTTGAAGTAAAACGGTCTGGTTTGCAATCTGCCCGACTGTCCGCGTGATTGCCGAATTAAATTTCAAATAGCATAAACGCTGATTCGGCTTTGATTTCGTTTCGCCGGGTTAAAAGCCGCGATGTTAATGAGAAATCCCAGATGACTACTGTTTTATGGAATTGGTTCGAGTTTTCCCACCTTGCCACCACTATCAACCGGCAGTTTGTATTTGGTTACAATTTCGCTTCCATTGTCGGCGGTATTGGTGAACGAAAACTCTCCCGCTCCCGATCCCGATCCACCGGCGAGTGAGAGCATATCCACTTTCCATTCTTCGCCGACCCGGTTCACAACCGCGTGATTGGTTTCCACCGTTCCATCGTTCGCAGTGACTGCGACCTCGATAATGGTTTTATCAGGAGAGTCGAGTTCCTGCGAAAGAATTTGGAAACCTGCGAGTTCATTCTGCGCCGGCGTGAGATTAAGGTTGAATTTAATATCCTCCACCGAGTTGAAGTCCGGGTTTATCTCATGAAATTTGTCAGCCATCATTTTCAAAAAGACTTCCTTGTCGATGGCTTGTTCCACTCGCTCCTTTTTTCCATTTACGGCCGCCCAGAGCAAGGTTTGCAGCGATGCCTCCGGAGTGGCCAGGCCGGCATCCGCCAATTGCGCGCCGGGTATGAAGGCACTCGGCGTCCGATTCTCGCGTGAGCGCGATTTGGCGAGTTGCGCTTGAATAAGTTCCTGGTTCGCCCGGCGCAGGGAAGTGACTTCGCCGCGCAATCGGGCGAGATCAGCGGTTTTCCGACGCAGGCGCTCCAGCTCTTCGGCATCGGCTTTAACTTTGGCAAGACGCTCATTTTCGGCGCGGAGTTGGGCGGCATCTTTGGACTGCTGTCGCAATGCCAGGTTTTCCTGGCGCAGATGGGCGAGGGATTGGTTTTGCAGCAACGGGATAGTCACGGCGGCAACGACGAGGGCAGCGGCAACAGCAGTTTTGAGTTTGGTCATGGCAAGAAGTTTCATCAGGGAGACGGTAACGCCGGTGGCGGTTGCGCCTGCCAAGGAGGCAGTAACAATAGGAATCGTCAGTCCGGCGGGAGCGGCGGTGACGGCTTCGGCGGTCAATACGGTGGCGAGTGCAGTGGCAGGGAGAGTGACGCCGCGCTGACCCAGCAATGTGCGGAGCTTATCCAAGGCACGACTGACGCGCTTCTGCGCGGTGTCCTCACTGATGCCCAAGGTGGCGCCCACTGCACGGAAGTCCTGCCGCTTGAAAAAGCGCAGAATGATGGCATCGCGATCCGGTTCGCTTAGTTGGGTCATCGCCTCTTCAAGTTCGGGAGCGATTTGCTCCCAATTTGCGTCCGGTTGGTGGGTGAGTTCGGTCATTTCCATGGCGGTGAATTCACGGGCTTGGCGACGGCGTTCGGTGCGGACGGCTTTGGAGGCGGTGAAACAGGCGTGACGATAAAGCCAGCCGGGCAGAACAACATTGGATGGAAGACTGGATGCTTTGCGGGCAAGGTCTACAAAAACATTTTGCGTGATGTCCTGCGCCAAGTGGGAATCTCTGCCCGCCAGGCGAAAGGCTGCCGAATAGACAAGGTCAATGTGACGAGTGACGAGTTCGCGGAAAGCGTCTTCCGAGCGCTCGGTTGTGTAACGTCGCAGGAGTTGTCCATCGTCAGTCATCATCTGTTACATATCAGAACCCGCAAAGGTATGAAATCCGACAGGTGCTTGCGCATGGCACTCGATTAAGATGCAAGTGTAACTATTTTACAAGATTACAAAAAATTTATGCTGTCATAAGCCGTTGTGAACTAACGGTTAACGTGGGGATTTGCCGAGTGAATAGCATGGTTCCTTATCGAGTCTATTAGATAAGTAACGGTGTTAAACAGTTTCTTGGATTGGATGCAGTTAATAGTATGATGAGTCGCATCCGGGCAGGAAGTAACGAGCGAGCATATGAAAACAAAAATTTTGAGGGGGATTGCAATCACGGCTGTTTTAGCCGGCTTGCCATTCGTGGTAGGCAGCATTCAAAGTCCCAAAGACGGCCTGCCCGAAGAAGAAGGACGGTTTGCACAAAGTCCGGCAGATTCAAGTCCTGTTGATGCCGAACTGGTAGATGCACCAGAAGCGGAAGATCCGGGTAGCCCGGCAATAGCGGTAAAGCCGCCGGTCCCCGAAGTGAAGGTATCGGCCCAAGTGGCAGAGGTTGTGAAGTTGGCGCAATCGGGCGTGAACGAGGATGTCATGATGGCGTTTGTGACCAATGCCAACAGCCGCTTCAATTTGGGTTCGGACCAAATCATTTACCTGAACGACATCGGGGTTTCCCCTGAAGTGGTGAAGGCCATGATTCAACGGGACACAACCTTGAATGCTTCTTCAGCCCAGGCGACAGCGGCGAGCGTTCCGACCGTGGACGTTCCCCTGCCGCCTGAGCAAACGAATAATGTTCCTCCCGCATACCCGCCAACCGACGTAGTGGAACAGCCTCCGCCGGCTGAGCCCTACAATCCAACTTATGTCAATTACACGGATGGTTCTGATGGGGGGAATTCGGACGCTTATTTCTACGATTCATTGCAGCCGTATGGAAGCTGGGTTTATGTGAACGGCTACGGTCGCTGCTGGCAGCCGACCGTGTGCGTGGTGAATCGGGACTGGCGGCCATATTGTGATCGGGGTCGCTGGCTTAACACTGACAGCGGGTGGTATTGGCAATCGGATTATTCCTGGGGTTGGGCACCGTTCCATTATGGTCGCTGGTTCTGTGATGACAATCGCGGATGGGTGTGGTGCCCGGGACGGACTTGGGGTCCGGCGTGGGTTAGCTGGCGTCGTTCATCGGATTATTGCGGATGGGCACCGTTGCCGCCGGAAGCGCGTTTCGCTCGGGGTGGTGGTTTCCGTTATTGGAACCATTCCGTGGGTGTGAATTTTGAATTTGGCTTGCGCGCCAATCATTATACTTTTCTGCCGGTGAATCGGTTCTGCGACCCCAATCCCTGGCGGCATAGGGTTTCGCACACGCAAGTGGCCCAAGTTTATAATCACACCACGGTAATCAATAACATCACCGTAAAGAATAACACGATCATCAATCAGGGAATTGATCCCAAACTGGTGGCAGCGGCTTCGCACACGAAGATACACAAGACCATAATCCAGGAATTGCCGAAGAACGGCCCTCGAACGGGCAGGCCGGATCGATTGGATCAATCGGGCAATAAGTTGTTGGTTTACCGGCCGCATTTGCCAACCACAGCTTCCACTACCAGGGGCGCAAATGCGTTTACTGGTAAAACCACAGGCGCGGCAGGCGGTGCGAAAACAGTCATTGCTCCACAGGGACCAAAACAAGTTGGTTCGCCGTCTAAATTTAATGGTTCCCGGGAACCGGTGCGCGCCAATACCATTGTGCCGATAATTACGCGAAAGGATCCGGTAGTGACCGGCAATGCTGCCGCTACAGTAATAAAACCGACGACTGCCACTCCTGGCTTTATACGACCGCAGACAGCATCCACAACCGCCGGTGCACCAGTGAATTCATCGATTGCTGCGAACTTGCCGGTTAAAGACAGTGCACATGTGCCGATATTGCCAGCGTTTCCCAATACGGCCTCGCCGGGTGCCGGAATTAATAAATTTAAATCAGGCAACGAAGTACTTCCGCCTAATTCGCTGGTCTGGACTGGTAAGAAACCGGCGACCACTTTGCAACCGGTAACGCCAACGCCTGCACCGATCAAAACCGCATTCAATAATGACAAGCCAGGGGCGTTGCCGCCGGTTCCCACAGCGAATCTGAATCCGGCAAATCATACGGCGCAAACGCCTTCGACTTACAAGCCGGGCACGGGTTTTCAGCCGTTGAATCAGCCGGGGCACATTTCCCTTAACCCAAAGCCCACGACGCAAAGCCCATTATCGAAGCCCGTGGTGAATCATGTTGCTCCAACAACGCCGCATGCGCCGGACGGTTGGATTCAACCGGTCAAACCTTATTCGAGTTACACACAGCAGCCAACTGCTCCGGAGCGGGTTTCGACTCCCAAAGTGTCCGTACCATCATCATGGCCGTCACCTCCGCGCTCAGTAGGGAGTCCGAGTCCGGCCCCCAGTGTGGCTTCGCCACGCGGGTTTTCGTCGTCACCGGCATATTCGGCGCCGCAAATTCGTCCTAGTACGCCTTCCGTGTCAGCGCCGGTTCGTTCCCAATCGGTGGAAGCCCGTTCGGGATCATCGTATCGTGCCCCGGCAGCCGAAACGCGCTCCGCGCCTTCAGTTCGTTCAGCACCGGCGGAATCCCGTTCGGGGGCGTCATCCCGTTCAGCGCCCGCGGAATCTCGTTCATCAGCGCCTTCTTATTCGGCCCCGGCGAGTCGTTCGTCCACACCAAGTTCTTCATCATCGAGCGGTTCGTCAAAATCGAAGCCTTGAGGCTGGCGCTTGCGCGCAGGGTTTCTGCTTTGCATCCCTGCGGTGTGTGGCACAATTAGCTCGTGGGTATAAGCGTCGAACAATTCAAACAAATGAAGGCGCGCGTGGGCGGCCCTGCGCGCACGGCAGCGCCAGTGATGGAATCGGGCGCGCGCAAGCTGGCGAATGTTCATCAAACCATTTTGGGAGTGGATCCTTCATTGCGAGGCACGGGTTATGGCATTATTCGACTGGCCAAGCCTTATCCGCAAACCCTGGCACATGGCACCATTAGCTGTCCGGCCACGTGGGAGCATTCGCGCTGTCTGGTGAAGATTGCGCAGACCTTGCGCGACGTCATCAAGCAGCATCGCCCGACCATTTGTGTCATTGAAGGATTGTTCTTTGCCCAGAATCTGCAAACCGCGCTAACCATGGGCGAGGCGCGCGGCGCGGCCATGGCCACGATTGCTGAGGGGGGTTTGGAGATTTACGAGATTTCCCCGCGCAAGGTGAAACAGGCCATTGTCGGTTATGGTGCGGCCCAGAAACTGGCAGTGGCCAAGATGGTGCAGCGGATGTTGCATTTGTCCGAGCCGCCAGCACCTGATGCCGCCGATGCGCTGGCTTTGGCACTGGTGCAGGCTCAGGAAAACAGCCGGTATGCGTTCAATACGCCGAAACGGATTTAAGATTGTAAGCGGCTTCAATTTTGATTTCAGACCATGATCAATTTTTTACACGGTAAATTAGTGGATTCGCTTCCCACGCAAGTCACGGTGGACGTGAACGGCGTTGGCTATGAAGTGCTAATTCCGCTTTCCTCCTTTGATAAACTTCCGCAGCCGGGAAATGAGGTGAAGTTATTGACTCACCTGGCGATTCGCGAAGATGCCCATGTCCTCTACGGCTTCATGACGGCGGCCGAACGGGAGTTGTTTCGCTTGCTTATCAATACGGTGAGCGGCATTGGCCCGAAGATTGCGCTGAATGTTCTTAGTGGCATGAACGTGACGGCGTTGCGCGGTGCGGTTGCGAGTGGTGATGTGAAATCGCTTTCCCAGATTTCGGGCATTGGCCGGAAGACCGCTGAACGCATCGTGGTGGAGTTGAAGGACAAGATTGGCGCGGCGGGCGCATGGGAGGCGATGAGCGCGCAACGCAGCCTCTCGGATGCCGACCAGAAGATCAATGATGCGGTGCTGGCTTTGATGGCACTGGGTTTCAAGCAACCGGAAGCGCATGATTCAGTTCGCGCCGCCCAAGCCGCATTGGGACCGCAAGCCACGGTGGAAGCTTTGGTGCGGGCCAGTTTGAAAAAAGGATCCTGATGGCGCAGGCTGCGGTAAAATCTTCCGGTGTCGTCGTGCCGCACGCTCCCAAATGGTTTCAGCGCGTGGGGGCGTGGATCGTTTTTGCGTTCATACGAGTTCTGGCCCTTACGTTGCGGTACAAATGGGTGGATCGGTTGGGTTACCTTGATCGGGCTGAGCCGATTGGCCCAGCCATCTACTGCACCTGGCACAACCGGCTCGCGCTCTCGATGATTGCCTACTACGGCTACATCAAAAAACATAACCGCAGCAACGGGCTGGCAGTGATGGTGAGCGCCAGCAAGGATGGAGCCTTTCTCGCGGGGATTCTGGAATGTTTCGGCGTTCAACCCGTTCGTGGCTCGACTAGTCGGCGCGGGCCGCAGGCTTTGCGCGAGCTGACCAGTTGGGCGCGGCGCGGATATGACATTGCGATTACGCCGGATGGCCCGCGCGGCCCGTGTTATGTGATGCAGGAAGGCGTGCTGGCGCTGGCGCAATTGACTGAATCTCCCATTGTGCCAGTCACTATTAATCTAAGCTGGAAAATTTGCCTCAAGAGTTGGGATCGATTTCAAATCCCGCTTCCATTTTCACGTTGCGAAATGATTTATGAAAAACCGATTCCGATTCCACGGAATCTCTCAGAGCCGGAGCGGGAAGTTTTGCGGCAACAGGTGGAGCAGGCATTGAAAAATGCTTCAAAGGACTAGTCTGTCTTCTCATGAAGATTCTTTATGTCGAAAACGACGAGGTTTTCGCGGAGCAGGTCACGCGTCTGCTTTTGTTTCGTCACGAGGTGATCATTGTTCCCAGTCTCGCGGAAGCTCGTCGGGCGCTGGAGGCGGGTGGCTATGATTTGTTGATAATTGATTATGTCCTCGATGATGGGAAGGGGACGGAATTGGTGACGGAGGTTCGCGCGACGATGCCCAAGCTGCCGATGATCGGCGCTTCCTCGCATGAGGATGGGAACAAGGCGTTGCTGAAAGCCGGGGTCAATGCGGTTTGCATTAAAAAAGAATTTAACCGCATTGAGGAAATAATCCGGCGGATTATTTCTTAGCTGGAAAAATTGAGCGGTAATGCTCGTAACGCTGCATCACAGACTTCACGTAACGCCTTGTGCCCGGAAAGCCAATTTGTTCGATGAATGCCAAGCTATTAGTGGCTGCCGCGCCGTGCTCCCATTTAAGGACGTTGCTGCGTCCGGCGTTGTAATCCGCGAGCGCGTAAGGCAGGGGATTGTCGGTGGCGGCATAACGTTTCAATAGTTTTTGCAGATACCATGCGCCTGCCAAGGTATTGGTATTCGGATCGAAGAGGTGGCTTTCGGACAGGGAGACAAGGTGTTCGGCATCGGTCCAATCCTTGGCGGCCGCCTTGGGGATGATTTGCATCAATCCAATTTCCCCGGCACGCCCACGACAAAGAGGGTTAAAACGGCTTTCCCGCCAAACGACCGCTTTAACAAGCGCGGGTTCTACGTGGTAATGCGCGGCGGCTGCGAGGATGGGAGCGTCCTGGCTGTGATCGCGCTGGGCCTGCCACCACCAATAACACACGCTCCCGCCAATGAGCAGGAACAGCATTAGGAGAGGTCGCGACCATTTCACCGCCTGTTCTTAACTGAATGCAGGGCTGGACAGAAAGCCAAAAGCTGCGGTCGGCCCATGGTTTTATGAATACGAAACCGCCTTTGCCAAATTGCGCTTTTAATTTATCTTTGACCCGATGATTGCACGCGTCACTTTGGAACTCGCGCTCCGCAAGGAGTTCGACTACCTCATCCCGCCTGAGTTTGAGACCCAGGTGGATGTGGGGAGTCGTGTGCAGGTTCCGTTCGGTCCGCGCAAGGTGCTCGGCTGCGTGACTGCGCTGGCTGAAGAATCGGCGCATACCAATTTGCGGTCCATCATCAAGGTCATCGGGGCGCAAACGCTGGTTACGCCCAAGATTCTCAAGCTGGCCCGCTGGATTGGCGAATATTACTGCTGTCCGCCGGAGATTGCATTGAAAAGCGTTTTGCCGGATGCCGTTCGCAAGGAACAGGCCGGTTGGCGCGAGCGGTTGTTTGTGCGGGCGCTGCCGATCGTTGGTGAATTTCCCAAGCTGCCCAAACGCCAGCATGAGGTTTGGAATATCATCGAGGAGCGGCGCGAAATGCCGTTGCAGGAATTGATCGATCTTGCGGAAACTACAGCCGCGACGGTGCGTCACTTGGAAGACAAAGGGTTGATCACCATTACGACGGAGATTTCCGAACGTGATCCTTACGCACGGGAGAACATTTTGCCGACTCAGCCGCTGCTGTTGAATCCGCAGCAGGTGCGCGCGCTGGATAAAATCAAAGTGGCCATGGATGTGGAGGGTTTGGGCGTTGGCCGCGACATGAATTCCCCGGAGGTGCCGGAAATTCTTAAAGCTCCCGCCTTTGATACGCCGTTGCTGGATATATTCAAAGAGACTGGCCGCGAGGTTAAGGCCGCCCCGAAAGATGCGGAGAATGCTTCAAACGGCACGAATGCGAATCGGGTTTTCCTGCTTCATGGGGTGACGGGGAGTGGCAAGACGGAAATTTATCTGCAAGCCCTTGCACATGCTTTGAAGCAGGGGAAGGGGGCGATTGTGCTGGTCCCGGAAATCTCGCTTACGCCACAGACCGTTGAGCGATTCAAGGCGCGGTTCAGTTCCGGCCCGTTGCAAACCTTGGTGGCGGTGTTGCACAGTCATTTATCGGCCGGCGAGCGGCATGATGAATGGCATAAGATTCGTCAGGGGCGCGCGCGGATTGCCATCGGGGCGCGGTCGGCGATTTTTGCGCCGGTCGATCCGCTGGGCTTGATCATTGTGGATGAGGAGCACGAGCACACTTATAAGCAGGAGGAATCGCCGCGTTATCACGCGCGCGATGTCGCCATTGTGCGCGGACAGATGGAAGGGGCAACTGTGGTGCTAGGCTCGGCGACGCCTTCCATGGAGAGCTTTTACAATTGCAGCCGGGGCAAATACACGCTGCTCGAAATGCTGGAGCGCGTGGACAATAAAAAAATGCCGGTCGTGCGGGTAGTGGATATGCGCCAGGCGATGCGGCGTGGAAAAAGCATTCCCATTTTTTCGCCGCAATTGAAAGAGGCCATCCAGCAGCGGTTGGAACGCAAGGAACAAACCATCCTTTTCCTGAATCGCCGGGGCTATTCGACGTCGCTGCAATGTCCATTATGTGGCTTTGTGGCGACGTGTCCTAATTGCAGCGTGTCGTTGACGTATCATCGCAAGGCGCAAATTCTTTGTTGCCACGTTTGCGGCCATACCGAACCGGTGCCAGCAAGATGTCCGGGGCCGAAGTGCGGCAACCCGGAGATTCGTTATGCCGGGTTGGGAACGGAAAAGGTTGAAGACACACTGGCCAAACTTTTTCCCGATGCACGCATCAAGCGAATGGATTCCGATACGCTGAAACGCAAAGATGATTTCCGGCGCATCCTTGGTGATTTTCGCACCGGCAAGATCGATATTCTGGTCGGCACCCAGATGATCGCGAAGGGCCTGCATTTTCCGAATGTGACGCTCGTGGGAATTATTTATGCCGATCTCGCGCTGCATCTGCCCGATTTTCGCGCGGGTGAGCGGACGTTTCAATTGCTGACCCAGGTGGCTGGTCGGGCGGGGCGGGGTGATATCGAGGGCGAAGTTTTTGTGCAATCGTTCACGCCATTCCATCCGGCGATTCAATATGCCCGCCGACATGACTTTGGCGGTTTTTACGACCAGGAATTGGAATTTCGCGAGCAGCTTAAATATCCGCCGGTAAGTCGAGTCGCCATGCTGACGCTCAAGGGGCGGAACGAGGAAAAGGTGAAGTTGTCAGCGGACCATCTGCGACGTGAATTGGAAAAGGCACTTTCAGGAATCAAGGACCTGGTTATTGCAGGACCAGCTCCCGCACCGTTGGCAAAAGCTGAATCTAATTACCGTTATCAACTCATGCTGCGTGCGCGGCAAATGACCGGTGTAAGCCAACGGCTTGCCGCGATGACGCAATCGTTGGCTTTGCCGGATGATGTCTCGCTGGCGGTGGATATTGATCCGGTGGACTTGGCGTGAGCCAGAATGCGGCGCTCTGCCGAGACGCCGCTACGGTATCAATTCAAGGCTTCGCTTGCGCGGCTTTGATAATCTCCGCCACCAATTCATCACTCGTCCATTTATTTTCGGGAATGATCTTTTGCACGCGGCCCTGTGCATCCACCACCACCGTGCGGAGGTTGTGGACAATGGTGCCGCCTTCGTTGCCAAAAGTTTCTCCAAACTGATCCGCAATGGCGGTGATCTCCACCAAGTCTCCGGTTACAAAATTCCAATGCTTCGGATTATATTTATATTTTTCCGCATAAGCCTTTAGGGCGGCAGGGGTATCGGATTCCGGATCAAACGTAATCGACATCAGGTGCCAATTCGTAGGTGCGTTCGGCATGGCGAGCAGTTTGTTTTGTGCCTCGGCAAAATTGCCTGACATCAATGGGCAAAAAGTCGGGTAGGGACATTTTATAAAAAAGAAAGTGAAAGCCAACGCCTGACCTTTAAACTGACTGGTGCTGACCGCCTGACCGAGTTCGTTCGTAAAATGGTAATTAGGCAGGGGATGGCCCACCTTCAACGGATCAACATCGCGCACGACCCGCAACGCGGAAGACTTGGACGGCAACTCCGAAAGCTTTCGCGGCTCGTTCAACTTCTGCACCTGGTCAATCCACGCATCGCTATCCGTCACAATCATGCGGAACGAAACCACATCGCCCGCCTTCAAACCGCGCAATTCATTCGTGTTCTTCACCTCCAATGGCATGGTCATGGCTGGCATGAAATTGGGAACTTCCTCGTGCTTGATCACCGCCGTCTTGCCGTCAGGTTTGATTTCCTTGATCTCGCCCTTTACCTGGAAAATCTGCTGGTTCGTCGAAGTGTCGGTTGTTTGGATTTCGCGCATGGGTTCCTCGGACTTCCTGGAGCAGGAACTGACCGCCAGTGCGAGCAGGGCCACCATTAGAAAATTGATTCCTCGTAACATAATTATGCCTTTCCAATCTTCGCCAATAAACGGGTCACTGGCAAGGACAGGCCGAACATTTCAACCGGCCCATGCTTGCCAGACCGCAAGGCTTTGTGGTTTATTCATTTGAAATGCCGACGCCATCGTCACCCAGCCAGAGCGCGGAAGATTATCTGGAGCGCATCCACGAGTTGATCGAGGAAAAGGGCTACGCCCGCGTGGTGGACATCGCCTCGTCGCTCAAGGTCAAGCAAGCCTCCGTCACCAGCATGGTGCAAAAGCTCGGCGAAGCGGGTTACCTCAATTATGTCAAATACCGTGGTCTTGTGCTGACCGACAAAGGGCGTGAAGTTGCAAAAAAAATCCAGAAACGTCACGAGACGCTTTCTCGCTTCTTTTCCTTGTTTGGCCTCGATGCGGAGACGCAGAAGTTGGACATCGAAGGTATTGAACATCATCTCAGCCCGGCGACAGTGGAGATCCTGGCTGATCTGGCGCAATTTTTTAAAGACCATCCGGAGACATTAAAGAGTTTTCAGCAGTCGCGGCGCGGGGGTAAGCGTAAGACAGGTTGAGTGAACTTGGAACTGCTACCTGGCAAGGCGGGTTGCCCAGGCTCCAATGATTATTACGGCAAGGACAATGCCGAGGATGGCTTCAAAAAAAATGTAGAACCATGGCACCAGGTAACGACGCAACCGTAACCATATAACCGTTATGAAAGTCACAAGTGCTGCGAGCAAAAGAATTGCCGGAATAATAACGCTTATATCATTTGGGTCGTACAACTCCACGTTTGCATAACGCGAAATCAACTGGCGGCACAACTCAAGGAAGTGCAGACCAAGGAGATAAACCGCTAATGGAGCGCCACCAATTAACAGCGCGCCCAAGAAAAAATCTCCTTCTGAGTAATTCGCCAGCTTGTTGATCATACGACGCCTTTATTCAAGAACTCGCGTCCTCCGACAGAGGTGGATTTATTTGGTAGTTATGGGCCTCTTCGCCGAAGAGCCGAGTTCCTGCCCGCTGGCACGGATTCGCTCCAGCTCTTGAATCACTATATCGAATTTATCGGGCATAGAAGGGTTCAGTTTATCACCTTCAGATTTCAGGCTCCAATTATCAAGCCGATCTTTCAAAGACCATGCAAGGGGGTAAGGGGCTCAAATCGAGATGTGTCTCGGTCATCCTTCTATAATGCCTTCGAGAATTGGATGTCGGTGATCTTCACATCCACAGAGCCTTCTTTCCATTCACGAGGCACGGATTTAGCGGTGTAAAATTTCCCGCTCTCCATCTGCCATACATATCCAGCCTTCAGTGGCTTTGAGTTTTGGATGGAATAATCCGAGACCAAAACCGGGTGGAAATCTTCCTCAAAAATCACGGTTCCGGCAGAGTCTTTGAAATAAAATGTGACCTTCACCATGTCAAGTTGCCGATCGCCGGTGTTACGTAGTTTGAATAATACGCCGGGAACTTTGCCGTCAAGGATTGAATCCATATACTTGACCTCAATATCGTAGAGTGTTACATGATCCTGAATGTAAGTGGCCTTCTCTTTGGCTAATTCTGTCCTCTGTGTCTGCGGTTGTCCGGCAACGTCGCTTGAATTCTTCTTTTGAGCCTCGGTAATTGCCGCTGACATGCCGCCGGTGGATAAAATAGGCAGGATGAGCGCTCCCACGCAAATTAAGCCGCCAAGCAGAGGCATGGTGATTCCTTTGAATCCTCTAACCAATGCGAGAATAACTCCAATGCCTGCAAGCAGCAGCCCAATGATGGCAACTGGAATCGCGAGGAGCCCGATAAAGGGAATCCACCCCACGAGCAGTGCCAAGACCCCAACTACTATGGCTATAATCCCCATAGTCAGAGAGGCTGTATTCCTGGTGGTGACTATCACTGTTTGAGGGGGCGCGTCGTTCATGGGTTGTTACCTGTTTTTTACAATTAACCTGCAAACAGTTTTACATCACTGTTTATGTGCGCACTCTGTAATTGGAAATGCACCCTGTCGAGGATATTTTATGTCGCATGTTCCCAAAACTAAAAAGCCACCATTCCTGATAACAACAAGTGGAATTGAGCCGCGAAACCTTTCCAGCCGCAGTTTACGCGAATGAACGCGCAGACAGGCTGTCTGCGCTCCATTAACGAGAGGTTTAAGATTGACATGGAGATAACGTGTGTTATTATCAGGTTCGTGGGTTTGGCGCGTGTTGCGTGCCTGAATCGAACGTAGCCGCATTTGTTGCGGTTGTGGTTCTTTGACAAGAGAAGTGAAAAGTGGCGTGTGACAGGTTAACGCGAGTGGCAGTGTCAGAGCCTCCTGGCGTCGGCTGCTACGTATGAGTGGGTCAGAGCAAGTGCGAGCTGGTACGACCTGGTACGAGTTGCAACGGGAGCCGGAGGGCTGAAGCCAGATAACGGATGACTGAGGTCGGAGGGCGGAAAAACTGCCCAAAGACCCAGGCATTTAGGGTTATTCCGTTTTATTCCGCGTTAATGGGGGTTAATCCGGGTTAATGGGGGTTAAAAAACGAAAGGGACAAAGAAATTGGCCGCGAAAGGGCGCAGAGTTCGCAAAAGGGTGAGTGTGAGCGGGTATGAGCAAGTACGACCTAGTACGAGTAGGTGTGAGTTGAACCACGAATGCACACCAATAAACACGAATGGAATGGAACAACAAAATGCAGAAGCCTTTAACCGCAGATTCACGCTCACGAACGCAGATGAAAACAATGCCAAACCCCATATTTCTCCCATCGTCGATGAAATCGACGACGAGAAAACCCAACCCATTCCATTCGTGTTTATTGGTGTGCATTCGTGGTTTGAAAAGAGTTGTAAGATGGACAAACTTACAAAGCCATCGCTTCTTTCGAGGCTTCGGATATAATTAGAGGAACGGATTAAATCAGCATGTCCTTGCGCGATACTGCCACTGAAATGGTTCGCCGTTTGCAAACGGCTGGCTTTTCTGCGTACTGGGTTGGTGGTTGTGTGCGCGATTATTTGCTGGGACGCGAACCGGGCGATTACGACATCGCCACTAATGCGGTGCCGGAACAAATTGAAGCCACCTTCGCGCGCACCGTCGGGGTGGGGCGCAAATTCGGCGTTATCCTTGTGCTCGAAAATGACCACGAATTCGAGGTCGCCACCTTTCGCGCGGAATCGGATTACCAGGATGGCCGTCATCCTGAGCGAGTCACTTTTGGCGACGCCGAGGCGGATGCGAGTCGCCGCGATTTCACGGTCAATGGTCTTTTCTACGATCCAATAAAAGGCGAGTTGCACGATTGGGTCGGTGGTGCGGCCGATTTAAAAGCCAAAGTCCTGCGCACCATTGGTTCGCCTTTGGAGAGATTTAACGAAGATTATTTACGCATGCTCCGTGCCGTGCGCTTTGCCGCGCAGCTCGATTTTCAAATTGACCCGGAAACGTTCGCCGCGCTTAAAGCCAATGCACCCAAGATCAAAGGCATCAGCGCCGAGCGCATTCGGGAGGAGTTGCTGAAGTTGTTTCGTCCGCCGCATGCTGCGCGCGGATTGGATTTGTTGCGCGACAGCGGTTTGTTGGAACAGGTTTTGCCGGAACTTACCGCCACCATCACTTGCGAGCAATCACCCAATTACCATCCCGAAGGCAGTGTTTATAATCACATCCGGTTGATGCTGTCCCAACTGCCGCCGGACGCATCACCCGAACTTCCCTGGGCCGTGCTGCTCCACGATGTGGCCAAGCCTGTGACCGCCTCAACCGACCAGCAAACCGGCAGCATCCATTTTTATGGTCATGAAAAAGTTGGCGCCGAGATGTCCGAAGAATTGCTGCAACGCCTGAAGTTTCCGCGCAAGCAAACCGAGGAAATCGTGACCGCCGTGCTCTATCACATGCAGTTCAAAGATGTGAAAGAGATGCGCAAGTCCACTTTGCGCCGCATGCTCATGCGCGAGACGTTCCCGCTTGAGTTGCAACTGCATCGCCTCGATTGCCTCGGTTCCCATCGCATGCTGGACCATTACGATTTCATGGTCGAGCAAGCGAAGGAGTTGGAGAAGAAACCTGAGATTCATCCGCCTCTGTTGAAGGGCGACGACTTGATGGCATTGGGTATTCAACCTGGGCCAGCCATGGGTGAACTCCTCGCTGAGATTCGCGAGAAGCAATTACAGGACGAACTCGCCACCAGCGACCAGGCGCGCGAGTGGGTAAAGGCGAAGCTCAAAACAATTCCTATTTGATGTAGGAGATGATGTGAGGAGTCGCTAACTTTTCTTCACAGAAATCTTCAGGCAGAATTCATCTGCTGCCTTACACGCTCTCTTTCCGTCAGGATGATTATCTAAGCGAGTCGTCATTATAAATGTCGCACTCTGCAGATCCGAGGAGCGCGGACTTCAGGCCGCTTGAATCCAGGAAAATCTGCGAGCGGTGGAATGGCCATGAATCGTGGAAGGTTCAGCATTGAAGCGCCGTGAAGAGCCTGTGTGAAAAATAGAACGCCGAAAAAATCGTGTTTCACATTTCGGTTATAGGACGTTTTTATTTGAGACGAGGGTGATTCGAACCCCTTTTTCGGACCGGAAAGTGATTTCTGTTTATCTTTCACACAGGCTCTGAACGGCGCGCTCCCTTGCACCGCGCCAGGCCAGGCGGATCAATCATCTCCCAACCCTGTCAAACTTACGTGTGTCATCTATTTTGCACACTTGCTTAGCCCCCAGGTGAATCTTCCTCAACCGTAAACCGCTTCTGATTTTCCTCCATGGTATCCAGTACCTTTTCCGGAGCCACGTCCCGCGCGAGCTCGTTCAACTCGGGATTATGTGATTCCTCAATCCCCATTTTCTTGCCCATGGCAGCAACTAATTGCACTAACCGAGTGACCTCGTGCTCGGCCAACAGGCTGATTTGCAAATCAAGATCCGACCGCTTATTTGCTAATGCCGCCATGCGATTCTGGGTAATCAGCACGAACGTCGAAAGAAAGATTGCCTCCACCGAAGCCTCCATCGCCAGAACGACGAACGTCGGATCAAACTTTGGAATGAACGGAATCCAACCCAGGTTGATGATGATCCACAACCCATAGATCACCAGGTGAATATAAACGAAGGTCATACTACCCGTGAATCGTGTGATGGTGTCGGCCATTCGCTCCTGCCAGCCCTTTGCTCTTTCCTCCGCTTCACGCCGTTCCAGCAAAGCGCGGATATTGCGCTCTACAACCTGCGCCATTCCAGTATGGCAACTATCTTCTTTTGAACGGGAATCCATAAACATACCCTCTGCGAAAATCTAATTCATGGCATCGAAATGAACAGGTGGGAGTTAAACCCTTTCACGTAAAGCAGAAACGCAAATACGAAGAGGTTAAAACTACCTGTTCATTATTTATCTGCATGGTTAATTTTATGCAGGCAGGCTTGCATAATTTTCATTCGACTTTCTCGCCAACTCATTCAACATTGGCTATCGAGCATGGCTAAGCTGTTGTTAGTAGATGATGAGGCGGACGTGCAGTATTCGTTCCGGCGCATCTTTGACTCCCCGGAAATCGAACTGACCACCGCGGCGAGTGGCGAGGAGGGATTGAAACTCATTCCCAAACTCAAGCCCGACCTCGTGATCATGGATATCCGCATGGGCGGCATCAGCGGCATGGAAACGCTCCGTCGCATCCGCCAGATTGATTCCAAGTTGCTGGTCATCCTCATGACCGCCTATGGCACCACCCAAACCGCCATCGAAGCGATGAAGCTGGGCGCGTACGATTATCTGCTTAAACCGTTCGATGTTCCCAAGTTGAAGGAAATCGTTTTTGGCGCGCTCAAAACTGCCCGCGACATGAAGCAGGTGGTTTCCTATCAACCGCTGCTCGAATCGGAAGATTACGAATTAGGCATCGTAGGACGCAGCGAGCCGATGCAGAAGGTTTTCAAATTGATCGGTCAACTCGCTTCGTCCGATGTTACCGCACTGATTACCGGCGAGAGCGGCACTGGTAAGGAATTGGTGGCCCGTGCGATTTATCATCACAGCGAACGCAACGAACAACCGTTCCTCGCGATCAACTGCGCCGCCATTCCCGAGCAATTGCTGGAAAGCGAACTGTTCGGCCACGAGCGTGGCGCGTTCACCAGTGCGGCCAACCAGCGCATCGGCCGATTTGAGCAGTGCCATGGGGGAACGATTTTTCTCGATGAAATCGGCGACATGACGCCGGCGACGCAGACGAAGATTTTGCGCGTGTTGCAATCCGGCACGTTCGAGCGAGTTGGCGGCAACCAGCCGATTCAGGTGGATGTCCGCGTGATCGCCGCCACCAACAAGCCGCTGGAACAAGCCGTGGCGGCACGGCAATTCCGCGAAGATTTATTTTATCGCCTGAATGTCGTGCGCATCCAACTGCCGCCGTTGCGCGAGCGACCGGAAGACATTCGTCTGCTCATAAATTATTTTCTCAAGAAGCTGGCCCGCGATCAGAAAGGCACACCCAAGTCCATTGCGTCCGGAACCATCAAGCTTCTGGAAAAATATCATTGGCCGGGTAATGTGCGCGAACTGGAAAACGCCATGCGTCGAGCAGTCGTTGTGGCCAAGGGCGATGTGATTTTGTCGGGTGATCTGCCGCCTGAGATAGCTACTCCCGGTTCTGCGGAAAGCACGTCCACTGCCAGTGCGACAACATATACGCCCGGAGAAAGCGGTTCAACCGAATTGGC
This sequence comes from Pedosphaera sp., assembly GCA_028293285.1. Lineage (GTDB taxonomy): Bacteria > Verrucomicrobiota > Verrucomicrobiia > Limisphaerales > Pedosphaeraceae > Pedosphaera. Next base: position 13,979 of record JAQGPC010000072.1, on the reverse strand, counting down.
TTCGCTTGCGCGGACGCTCTTTCGCTGGGCCCGCCGCGATCCCAAGCTGAAGGTCATTCCCGCCATCGAGCGCGAGTTGATCATTCATGCCTTACAGGAAACGAAGGGCAACCAGGTACACGCGGCCAAGCTGCTGGGTATCACCCGCGCTACATTGCGCAAGCGGGTGGAGAAATTTGGCATTACCCGCGAGTTGAATATCAAGTAGGTCGGTGGCACGGTAAGGGCAAACGTCTGGGATATTGGCGGTTCGTGTTGCAATCCGCTGATTCTCTGGTAATTCAATCGCGTGACTCAGCCTGCGCCCAGCCTGTTGCTACTGATTCCAGCGTATAACGAGGAACATCGGATCGAACCGGTGTTGCTCGAGTTTGCCGATTATTTTCAAAATCGCTATCCCGGCCGCTTTCAACTGGTCGTGGTCCTCAACGGTTGCCGCGACAATACCATCGGCGTGGTGCGCGGTGTGGCCAATAAATATCCTTCCGTCAGCGCATTGGAATTTTCTGAGCCGATTGGCAAAGGCGGCGCGTTAATCGAAGGTCTTAAACTTGCCCCGCTTGCCGACCTTATCGGTTACGTGGACGCCGATGGTGCCACCGGCCCGAAAGCCTTTCATGATCTTGTGCAGCGCTGGCAGGAGGCGGATTGTGTCATTGGTTCCCGTTGGTTGCCCGGCGCGGTGCTGCATCAATCCCAATCCGGTCGCCGTCAATTCGCCAGTCGGGTCTTCCATACTATCGTCGAGGGTTTATTCTGGATGCACATTCGCGACACGCAATGCGGTGCCAAACTGATGCGTCGCAAGGCTGTTGAGAAAATCCATTCCTCCTTGCGCATCGCCGACATGGCGTTTGATATTAATCTGCTTTATTCGCTGAAACGCGCCGGGTTCAGTATCCTCGAAGTGCCCACGGAATGGACTGACAAAATCGGTTCCAAAGTCACCTTGGGCAAGACTTCGCTGACTATGTTGCTTTCCGCGATTCGGCTTCGATTGTTTTACTCGCCGTTCTACAAGATGTTGCGTCCGCTCAGTCCGCTGGAAGCATGGATTTATAAGAAATTGAGAGCGCCGAGACCATTGCGCGGTCCGCCCGACGGCAAGCGGGAGAGCGATCACTTGGGCGACGGACTGCAGGATGGATAAGGCTTAAATGGAGAGCGGTTCCACGGGCGGAGCTTCCTCGTCCAATGCCGGCTTTGCCTTCTCTTTCACTCCCCACGTGAACACCACGCAGACGAGCAGAAACAAGGTGCTGAAAACGCCCAGGGTCTGGATGACTTCCTTGAAGGAACTGTGATGATGTTGCAGCGCCACCCAATAGCCAATCGCCACAGCTACCAATGCGGGCACAACCTTGAAGCGTGAATGTGCCATCAAATTATTCACCAGCACGTTCGCCACAGCCAAGGGCACCATGCTCCAGGCAAAGAGCGACATCAGTGGCAAAATCGTGCGGTATTCAGGCTTGGAACCATACTTAATGAGCAATGGCGCGGTTATCATCAAGCCGATGGCTGCCATACTGCCCAATACGGCTGTGCCCAATAATGTGAGGCCCATTAAATCGTTTTTTTGCGAACGGGCGGCACTGTGGGCCAGCTTGGAGAACATCACCGCTGCCAGCGGTCCTGTGAAAAGCACGATAGCCCGGGCCAAGGTGCCACCAAATACATAGTCACCGGTTTCATTGAAATGACTTTGCACGACAATCAAGTCGGCGCTGAAAACAAACTGGCTGGCCCCAAACCCGAGCGTCAACGGCATTACCCGTTTTAACCACGCTCCAGCTTCGAATGATGCGCTGGGCTCCTCCAAAAGATCCCGATTCTGCCAGGTGGCTGTGGCTAAGGCGGAAACTAAACCGATCAACGCGCCAGCCATAATGCCTGCCGCCCAGCCATGCAAAAATGTAACAATGATTCCAGCTATGACGACCCGGCCTACGCCGTCAAAGATCGCCGCCCAGCCCATCCACAAGAAATTTTGCCGTCCTTGCAGCAACCCGAGAAAGATTGGCCGCCACAACATGACCAGCGAGATAATGACCGTTATCCAGAGCGCGGCGGGATTGCTGATTTTCAATGTGGCGATGAAGTAATTTCGCCCGAAGAAAACAATTATCGCCATCGCCAGCCAGATGCAAAAAGTCCACAACATCACTCTGCGGGCAGTGCCCACCAATTGATGACGGTGCTTGTCAGTAATGACTGCCGAAGCTTGCTGGGCAAAGACCATTTGCAAGCCGAGCGCGGGAATGGTCATCCAGTTCAATACTTGAAAAAGGGTGCCCAAGGCGCTGTATTCGTTTTCCGGCAGGACTTTGGAAAAGCCATGGATCAGCGACATGAACACGCCACTCGTGACGGTGGCAATCATCATCCAGCCGCTTTGCCGGAAGAAGGTCGATTTATGCGAGGCTTCGGTCATCGGCGGCTTTTCTTTAGTTTTATCTGCAAGCATGAAGTGGGGGAGTCTATCAAATAAAAAAGTGGGTTCAAGGCAGGGATTTTAAATATTTAACCAGCATATCCTTGCCTCGCTCAAGCGATTGCAACGAAATCCATTCATCAACCGTATGCGCCTGGGCAATATCGCCCGGCCCGAACACAATACTCGGTATCCCGCCATGCGCCAAAACGGATGCATCTGTAAAATAATCCACTCCCTGCGGTTTTTTCTGGCCAACTGACTCGAGGAATTGCCGCACTAGGGGAAGCTTGCGACTCGTTTCCAGTGGCAGACAGAGTGCCGCCTTGGTATTGGCCAGCGTTGCATTCAGTCCATGCTGACGCAACAAACTCTGTATTTCGTGCCGGACCCCCGCATCGGTTTCGCCGGGCAAGGTGCGTCGGTCAAGAGTGATGAAACAATGATCGGGCACGATGTTCGCCTGCACGCCGCCTTGAATCGTGCCGACGTTGACAGTCCCGTGATGAAGCAGACGATGACGGCGGCGGCGCAATTGCGCGGCATATTTCGTTTCGAGCAAATCAACAATGCGTGCCATTTCATGCACGGCATTTTTGCCCAGGTCGGGCTTGGAACCATGAGCCGCCTTGCCATGGGTTTCCAGCTTGAGCCAAAGATTCCCTTTGTGTGCCGTGACCACTTTCAAACAAGTCGGTTCACCCACGATGGCCAGGTCGGCCTTGAACCCGCTGGCGGCCATCGCATGTGATCCGCCTTGCCCCGCTTCTTCATCCGCGAGACCCACAAAAATAATTTCTGTTTCGTTTGGACGTTGTTTGGAATGGGCCAGTTCGATGAGCGCCGTCATCATGGCAGCGACACAGCCCTTGGTATCACAAGCACCTCGACCATAAAGGCGGCCATTCTTCACCTGTGGAATTAATTGTTCCTCATTGGCGATATCTACTGTATCGAGATGAGGAGCGAGCAGAATGCGTTGTCGCACCGAGCCCGAAGGTAAAAGCCGCGCCAGAAGATTCGCGCGCTCGGGAAAGACCTGTCGGAGTTCCACTTCCAAGCCGGCCTTGGCCGCCGTGGCTGTCAGGAAATCCACCATGCGCTTCTCGCCGGCGCGCGGATGGTTCGCGGACAGCAACGCGGGATTCACGCTCGGCAGCGCGATTAATTCCGAAAGCAGTTTTTGTGTCCGCGTCATGGTGGTTCAAATACTCCAAACCCGACTGACTATGGTCTCGAAAATGGCAAGTTCAAAGCCGAAAATGGAGACTTTCCGGCTTTTAAAATAAACGTCTGCGCGAGCACGGCAAACGCATTTAAGATAGGTTATTAAGGCCTCAGTAGATTTACTACCCGACGAGTTGACCATGTCTAAAGGTTACGAAAGGGGAGGTGGATGAGGAGTTCTTTAGTGCGCCTAACAAAACCGCGGCACAAGCAGGCGAGAAAGAAGGATGGTTGCCAAACAGGGTATCGAGTAGAAGGAGCGCCTAGGGCGCCACCGGTGTCCCGAACGGCGGTGAACGCGTCAGAAGAGTTCCTCGGCCAGCGCGACGATGATGCCCGCAGGGCCTCGCATGTAGCAGAGCCTGTACTTATCCTCGTACTGGGCCACCTCGCCGACGAGTTCGGCGCCGTGGGCGCGCAGGCGGGCGACGGTGTCGTCGACGCTTTCGACTGTAAACATGACGCTCCGGAGGCCCAGCGTGTTCGGCGGTGCGATCGCCGGTTCGATCTCGACCAGTTTTGGATTGCGAAACTTCGTCAGCTCGACCCTCCCGTGCCCATCTGGGGTCCGCATCATAACGATGTCGACTTGGACACTTTCGAGCCCGTTGACGCGGTCCACCCACGGGCCCTCGATCGGCGCCTCGCCTTCGAGCGTCATGCCGAGCGCGGTGAAGAAGGCGATGGCGGCTCGGAGGTCGTCGACGACGACGCTGACATGGTCCATTCTCTTGATCGTCATGTCCCTAGTTTAGCAGGGGCAATGCGCGACTGTCCAGATTGACTGTTCTCACGAGTTGGCTGCTTTTAAAATAAATACTCGTTAAATTTGGAGTGAAATTGAAGGGCAACGCCTGACAGAGACTAACACGGATACGAAGTAAAGATTTCTACTGGATTTCGGTGGAGTTGGAGTGAACGTCTAGTGCTACTGCCTTTCTTTCACCTGCTGCTTGAACCAATCCACAAACAGCGGAATCCCCTGCTCAATTTTCACCTTGGGCGCGTAGTTGAGCAGCTTGTTTGATTTGGTGGTATCGGCATACGTCAACGGCACGTCGCCGGGTTGAATCGGATGACGTTCGATGACAGCTTTTTTGCCAAAGGCTTGCTCCAGCAATTCAATCAAACGACTCAAAGTAACCGTCTCTGATCCGCCCAGATTAAAAATCTCGTAGCCAAACTTCCGTTCGGTGCAAGCGATGACACCATCCACAATGTCGCTAATGTAGGTATAATCCCGCGCCGTGGAGCCATCGCCGTAGACGGGAATTGGTTTTCCAGCGGCTATGAGTTTGGCGTATTTGTGAATCGCCAAGTCAGGCCGTTGACGCGGTCCGTAAACCGTGAAAAACCGGAGCATGGTTACATCCATGCCATAAACGTAATGATAAACATGCCCAAGCGCTTCACAGGCCAGCTTGCTCGCAGCATAGGGAGAAATGACCGAGAACACCGGATCGTTCTCCGCGAACGGCACTTTCTTATTCACGCCGTAAACTGACGAGGAAGAAGCCAGCACAATCTTTTTGACCCCATGTCGCCGGGCGGCTTCGAGAATGTTGACCGTGCCTTCTACATTGACCTGCTGAAAAAATTCCGGTTCATCCAGGCTCGAGCGCACCCCGGCGCGTGCCGCGAGATGAATGATCTGATCGATCCGCACTTCTTTAAATAAATTCTCCAGTGCCTTGACGTCTGAAAGTTCGCTAAGGATAAAGGTGAATGGTTTGCCCAACGCGGTGATTTCCTGCAAGTTCCGCTCCTTGATGGCCGGACTGTAAAACGCATTCAGGTCGTCCAGGGCCCAAACGGAATGACCGGAATGCAGCAATCGTTCGCACACGTGCGAACCGATAAACCCCGCGCCACCCGTTACCAGGAAATTCATAAGGATATAATGGAGTTCAAAGCTCCAAGTTCAAAGGTAAAATTGATGAGTGTGGGACGTGTTGCATAGTGCGTGTTGAAAGACGGAACACGCATCACGCAGCAGGACCCTAACTTTATTCTTTGAACTTGGAGCATTGAACTTCATATTTGCTTTGTGTTGAACGAGCCTCTACTCCAACTCGATTTGCCCGGCATCCGCAAACTTAAAAGCGGCAAGGTCCGTGAAGTGTTTGATCTCGGCGACCGTCTGCTCTTCGTCGCCACCGACCGGATTTCCGCCTTCGATTGCATCATGCCCAACGGCATCCCGCGCAAAGGGGAAGTCCTCACGCAGATTTCTTATTTCTGGTTCAATCAGATCGCTTCCTTTCAACCGAATCATTTACTGTCCAAGGCTGACGATCCACTTCCGGCACAGTTGCAGCCTTATGCGGCGCAGTTGGGCCGTCGTTGTATGATCGTCAAGAAGGCCCAGCCCCTCGCCATCGAATGTGTCGTGCGCGGTTATCTCGCTGGTTCCGGTTGGAAGGAATACCAGGAGCGCCAGACGGTCTGCGGCATCAAGCTGCCAGCGGGATTGAAGGAATCCTCAGAATTACCCGAACCCATCTTCACTCCTGCGACCAAGGCTGAGTCTGGCCACGATGAAAACATTCCCTTTGAAGAAGCCGCGAAACTCGTGGGCAGCGACATCGCCGAGCAAGCCCGCGCGGCCAGCATGAAGATTTACCGCATCGCCCGCGAATATGCCCGTCAACGTGGCATCATTATTGCCGATACCAAGTTTGAGTTTGGCTTGTTCGATGGCAAGCTGCTTTTGATCGATGAAGTGTTGACGCCCGATTCTTCGCGTTTCTGGCCAGCCGATCAATATCAACCCGGTCGCGGTCAACCCAGTTTCGACAAGCAATTCGTCCGCGATTATCTCGAAACACTCGACTGGAACAAAACTCCACCCGCTCCCCAATTGCCAGCCGATGTCGTGACGAAGACCCAAGCGAAATATCTGGATGCTTATGCGCGGTTGACGGGGCATACATTAGGCTAATTAGCCTTAATTGTTGGCATCCGTGGCTTGACTTTTTGGCCTCACGCGGCAACCTTCAAATTGATGTCGCCCCTAGTCAAAGAGATCGAAAGACAAGCGCTTGAACTGTCTCCGGAAGAACGAGAGGCCTTGGCCGACCATCTTTTGCGCAGTTTGGATGATGCTCCACTTAATCACGTGGATGAAGCATGGGTTGCTGAAGCCGAGAGGCGCTATCAGGATTTTAAATCTGGAAAGACACAGGCAATTCCAGGCGATAAAATTTTTTCTCAGATCCGTCAGGAATTGGGATGGCCAACCTGAAATACGATCCTCTTGCCAAGGAGGAAATCAAACTGGCAATTGTTTATTATGAAAGCTGCCGGGAAGGCCTGGGAAAAGCTTTTCTCTCCGTCATAGAAAGCAGCATTCAAAAATTTTTGTTGAATCCATTCCGATATCGCAAAATAAGTGGCCGCTTTCGTCGATGTTTAGTTGAACGATTTCCCTATGGCATCATTTTTTCAGTGGAAGAAGATTTTATTTTTATTGCTGCTGTGATGCACTTGAATAGGGAGCCGGGTTACTGGAAAGAGCGCATCAAGGCTCCTTAAAAAGGAATCGAGTCCAACTTGTGCAAACCTTGGTTGAAGATTTCCTGCAATACCTGCGCCATGAGCGCGGGCAGTCGGAGCATACGCAAAAAACCTACTCCGCGTTGCTGGGCAAATTCATCGACTGGGCGGCGCGACAAAATCTGACCGATTGGAAAGCCGTTACGCTATCCCACCTCACGGCATTTCTGTTGCATGAGCGGGATCGCGCGGTAGAAGTCAAAGAAGGTCAAGCTCCACGCAAACTCAGTTCAGAAAGCGTATACCTGGAAATCGCGGCGTTGCGGGCGTTCTATCGCTTTGCGGAAAATGAAAAGATTTTGCCGATTAATGTGGCGGAAAATCTTTCGCTGCCGCGCCGGTGGAAACGTCTACCCAAGGCGTTGACCAATCAGGAAATCTCCCAGTTGCTAACGCCGGAAAATCCCGAGACTTCACAAACACTCTGCGATCAGGCTGTGCTGGAACTTGCTTATGCTTCCGGTCTACGGCTCGCGGAGTTGCGCAACATCCGACTGGAACAACTCCATTTGGAGGTTGGTTTCATCAATGTTATTGGCAAGGGCAACAAGGAGCGGGTGGTGCCAGTGGGAAGCAAAGCGGTCGAGGCCATCAATCGTTATTTAAGTCCAGCCGGTCGGCCCAAGCTCGTTAAACCGCGTTCACCGGCAAATTTATTTTTAACAAAACGCGGCACTCCGTTCGCTTCCGTGACGATGTGGTTGCGCATCAAGCAACGGGTAAAGCGTGCGGGTGTGGCGCGGAATGTCACACCGCATATGCTGCGGCATAGCTTCGCCACGCACTTGATGGAACATGGCGCGGACTTGCGCGTGATCCAGGAATTGCTCGGACACGCCAACATCAGCACCACGGAGGTTTACACGCATGTGGCTGGAAGCCGCTTGCGCGAAGTCCACCGTAAATTTCATCCGCGCGGATGAAGCGGGTTTACTCGAAATCGTAAACCACGACCTTCTTGCGGATTGGCGTCAGCACCTTTTCCACAAATTCAATGTGCAAAGGATGCACCTGATAATCGTCCTGCGTCTTCTTGTCCGGAAAAACCAGATTCAACGCCACTTGATAGGATTGGTCCACCACCGGGCGATGGCTGCCCACCATCTTGCCGATGTGAAAGTGTAATGCCCCGGGAATCGGGCGCAGATATTTTTCCGCTCCGGCAATCAAATCATCCGCGGCTTTGGGATTGTTGGGATCAACCCAGAAAATAACGACGTGTGAGAACATATTAATATTAGGCTGTGTTTTTAATTGTGAAACGTTGAAGACTATTTGCCGTGGTCCCAGTGGCCAAACCGATCTTTGGGAACCGTGGCAGTATCGGGATAGACGAGGTAAACTGCATTTTTGGATTTCTTCCAAGCGTTGACGAATTTTTCCCGAGCATAAATGCGGCGCGCCCGCACGTTGCGCTTCACGGAAACACCGGGATCATTCACCACCACGTCACCATTTTTATCGAAACCAACGCAGGTGATAAGATGCCCATTGTCCTGCCCACTGGTGCGATCATTGGTAAGATAAGAAGAGACTGAAACGATTACCGGGATTCCGGCAGCGATCCAATCTTCGAGTTCGGCAACATCACTCAACCGAGTTACATAAGCACGCATGCCAGTATAGCTTCCCGCATAAGCTGTGTTGAACGGCCAATTGCCGGTGCCACCCCAACCGCCGTCGTCAATGGCATGCGCGGTTTCGGGAACAGTGCGATTTAACTCGGGCCGATGCAATTTATCGCTCCAATAGGCGAGATCCATTGATAGCGAAGTTGGGCTGCACCAACCACCACCGCCTTCGTATTCGCCTTGCCGCCGCTCGGGAACTTCCAAGGTCTTGCCCCACGCAGCCCGATTTGGCTTTAACGCTTCCGCCGGAACCTTGCTGTTGCAGAACGAGAGTCCGAGAAACTTGAGCGGCGTGTTCGTGTTCATTCCGCCAATTGTCAGACGGAGTTGCACCTTGTCAGTTATTTTGTTTAGCACCAGCGTATCGGTTTTGATCGTGCCATCATCATCACCCTGCCGGCGGACGCTTTCGCGCGGGAAATGGTCCGGATCATCCGACCACATGCTCATGATATAATATTTGGTGTTATGCCCCGGATAAATGGCGCGCGCTTCCACCTTTAGATGCACGCCGGTCGGGACATTCCAGGAAACGATTAATTCATCCCAATTGATCGACGCTTTGATTTCCGGTGACGTCAGGACAATTTCCTCCGCGTTGGTTCCATTTGCTTTGCTGAAGGAGGAAAAATTCTTCAACCCAACGAAACTGACGCGGTCGCGGGCGGCATCAGCTGCCGGAGTGGTGCCACAACTAGTCAGTAAGGCGGCCGCTAAAAACAGATAAAAAAAGGCGCGAAGTCGCATAAAATCAGGTATCAATCTGAGACGATGGCTGGCTTCCAGGTTCACGGGGATGAAAATTAGCATGGACGCCGCTCAAAGGAAATGATTAACAGGTCAGGTCTTTCAACGAACGATTATGAAAATTTACCGTCTTAACCGACTTTTTAACGCCAAGTCCAACCGTTGTTTTGATGTCGCCGTGGACCATGGCTTCTTCAACGAACGTGGTTTTCTTCAAGGAATTGAAAACCTTGAGAAATCCGTCAAGACGCTTGTGGCCGCTGCGCCCGATGCCATCCAACTTACCGTCGGCCAGGCGCATTACCTGCAATCGCTGCCCGGCAAGGAAAAGCCCGCGCTCGTGTTGCGCACCGACGTTGCGAATGTCTATGGCAACCAACTTCCACGCACGCTCTTCAGCCGGATGATTGAGCAACCGGTCGAGCAAGCGCTGCGCCTCGATGCCACCTGTGTGGTCGTGAATCTCTTCCGCATTCCCGAGCAACCGGAAGTCACCGATCAATGCATCCAGAATATTTTGAAGATCAAGCCCGAGTGCGACCGCATCGGCATGCCGCTGATGATTGAACCGCTCGTGTTCCAATCCAACCAAAAGGCGGGCGGTTACATGGTGGATGGCGACCTCGACAAAATCCTGCCTCTCGTGCGCCAAGCCGTTGAGCTCGGCGCCGATATCATCAAGGCCGATCCCACCGATGACGTGAGCGTCTATAACAAGGTCGTGGAAATTTCCGGGCGCATCCCGGTGCTCGTGCGCGGCGGTGGCAAAGCGCCTGACAAGGAAATTCTCGAACGCACCGAGAAATTGATCCAGCAAGGTGTGGCCGGAATTGTCTATGGTCGCAACATCATCCAGCACTCCGACCCCGCTGGAATGACGCGCGCGCTCATGGCCATTGTGCATGACGGCGCGAAGGCGACCGAAGCCGCGAAGTTCATCAAGGCTTGAGCGGCGTTGCTGTCCGCTCAGGTTGCTGCCGTTGGTTCGATTGCCTGCATGCCTCATAGCTAAGCACGTTGATTAGCTCTGTGTCGTCTAACCGGCTTAACCATCGCGCAATCTCCTTCCCACCCGAAGCGAGCATGTCAAAGGCCTCTGTTGCGAGAGGCAGTAGGTTCGGCGCGGATAACCGCATAGCCCAGTCGCGATATTCTTTGAGGGCGAAGAGACAGATGATAGATGCACTTGGGCCTTGATACACACCGCCGTCATTGTTGATGACCAGCAATTGGGCCTTGGTGCCATAAGCTGCGATGCCTTCAAATTGGGCCACCAACTCCGGTGATTGGAAAGGGATGAACTCCAGCGGTACAAACGAGGGTTGATCTCCGAGCCAATGACGATATCGCAGAGTAAAAGGGCATTGGGCATCGTAAAGAATGTAGAGCTTTTGCATAAGCACCTTTCTATTGCGAAAAAGCGGGAATCGGTGAAGCGGGATTCCCCAAGTCGCCTCACCGAATTCCCGCAGTCAACTAATCAACCATGAACGGGTTTCACATAACCTTGTGGCAACACTGGCGGTGTCTGTTTGTGCAGGGTGGCGCGGCGGCGCATCTTCGAAAAGATGAACAAGTTGAAGAAGTGCATCACGCCCAACACCACTAAGACCAATCCAACTTTGGTGCTTAAGATTTCCAGGGCGGTTTGCGCGTCGGTGGCGCGGTCGCCATATTTCAAGGCGAGAGTGACAAAGCCAATATTGATGAGATAAAAGCCTACTACCAGCAGGTGATTAACAGAATCGGCCAAAGGTTCATTTCCGACAAAACTATCCACCAGAAAAATGCGGCCATTCTTATGTAAGGTCCTTGCCACCCACACGGTGAGGGCAACACTAACGACCAGATAGGCGATATAAGTCCAGACCGTGACAGGGTTGCCGGTGGTTTCCGCGAAGGCCAGTAGTGGTATCATAGTTGGTTCCTTTCTTTATTTATGTTATTTCTGTAACGACAGAAATAGAATAAATACGTGATGGTTGGGTGGCAAGAACTATCTTTGCGGGAAAACGTGGGGTGAGCGGACGAGGCTATTTGAGCGAACTCGTATGATCCCTTAACCAGAAATAATCCTGGTTATCGGAGGCAGGTGGCGTGCGAGTGCGCGTGCGGTCATCGCGGTATTTGTGCAAACCGGAATGACCATCGGCAAAGGAGAGGCTGCCGCTCAAGTTATGATAGGTTGCCGGAAAGTCCACCCAGCTTGGAGAATCGCAGTAGATCCACAGCATGCCGTCATTGATGCTGTCCGGGTTTTCATCCATGAATACCCAGCGTTCGGAAGGATTATCAATGGTGCTGAGTTTGCGATAAACGCGATATGTCCCGGTCACATAATCAGCAAAGCCGCCGTAGATGACATTCATATGGGCGCTCATGGACATGCTGCGCGTGGTGAGAACGCCGTTGTAGTTCTTGCGGTCCGCCGGGCACTTATATATGGCGGGCGATTTGTTGTAATCCCAAAGCACGCCTACTGTAAGTAAAGTGGAATTACTGGCTTCTACGGATTTGCTCATATCACCCCGCACCTAGGAAACAGCCGTCGGGTCAGTCAATACATCCTGGCCCGGGTTCGGCGGCAGCGCATCATTGCTGTCTCCCGCGTACATGTGCCAGGTCAGTTGCAGTTGCTTCAGACTATTCATGCATTGAATATTCTGTGCCTTGATCTTGGCCTTGCCCAAGGCGGGGAGCAACAAGCCGGCGAGAATTGCGATAGTGGCAATGACAACCAGCAGCTCAATCAACGTGAAGGCATAGAAACGTGAATGCCTTCTCAACGGGCTGCGTTGAAGATACGTGATTGCCATAAAGCTGTGCAACTACTTGGGGTCGAGTTCAAGCTATATCTCCGGTTTGGAGGTGTCAAGCAGGCGGCCGAGGTCTGGCCTGCTTTCAGAGTTGGGGGACGCGTAAATTTTTCAAGAGCCAAAAATGTTGCCCGCATGGCAGAGTGAACCTATCCTTCGCTTTTTCAGAATAAGAATTTATGAAACAAAAGATGCGTTTGGGAATTATTGGCGGCGGACTGATGGGACGCGAGGCGGCAAGTGCGTTTGGCCGCTGGTTCGTGCTGGAGAATATGCCTGTTCATTGCGAGCTCGTGGCCGTCTGTGATTTGCAGGACAAACTGCTCGAATGGTTCAAGCAGGTGCCCACCGTGACGCTCCTGACCAAGGACCACCAGGAACTGCTGCGCTCGCCCGATGTGGATGTCGTCTATGTCGCCGTGCCGCACAACTTGCATGAGAAGCTGTATCTCGACGTGTTGAATTCCGGGAAGGATTTGTTGGCAGAGAAGCCGTTCGGCATTGACCTCAATGCGGCGAAGACCATCCGTGAGGCAGTGATGAAGACCGGTCGTTTTGTGCGGTGCAGTTCGGAGTTTCCTTTTCTGCCCGGCGCGCAACGGGTGATGCAAGCTGTGCAATCCGGCAAGCTCGGGCGCATCATGGAAATCCGCTCCGGTTTCTGGCACGCCAGCGACATGGACCCCAACAAAGCCGTGAATTGGAAACGCCAAAATAAGACGAACGGCGAAATCGGCGTGATGGGCGATCTCGGCATGCACGTCGTGCATGTGCCATTCCGCCTCGGTTGGAAGCCGTTGCGCGTCTATGCGCAATTGCAAAAAATCTACACGCAACGTCCCGATGGCAAAGGTGGCATGGCCCCGTGTGATACGTGGGACAATGCGATGTTGCACACCGAAGTACTCATCAATAACGAAGAAGTGCCCATGCGCCTGGAAATGAAACGCCTCGCTCCGGGCGAAATGAACACTTGGTTCCTCGAAGTGCTCGGCACCGAAGGCGGTGTGCGTTTCAGTACCAAAGATCCCAAGACATTGTGGGTGTTCGAGCGCGGCAAGGAACAGATTTGGCAGCGCATTGATTTAGGCTATCAAATGCCATTCCAAACCATCACCGGCGGTATCTTCGAAGTCGGCTTTCCGGATTGCTTCCTCCAAATGTGGGCGGCCTATGCGGCTGAACGCGCGGGGGCTTTGAATGGTAGATTTGGCTGCGCCACGCCGGAAGAAGCAGTGTTGAGTCATGAACTATTCGCCGCCGCACTCCAATCGCATAACACCAAGACGGTGGTGCCGCTAAAGTGATAGGGTGGCGTCCGGCCCTAAAGACTTTGCTTTGTTCTCGCCAGTAGAGCAGGGCAGATGCATTAAAACTATTCGATTTCTCTCATTAACGCCGCGGCTTTAGCCCGGCGTATGGTGTCGGCGTATGGATCGGAGCCGTTTATGGTTTTTGAATTATTAAATCGGTAATGGCTGGCCAAGCAATAGCGGGTTAAGTTTCTTGGGAAGGAGCTTTGACTGGCCATGTTGAAACCCAAACGATCCCTGCAACTGACTCCGGCGG
>JAQGPC010000071.1 GCA_028293285.1 Pedosphaera sp. | reverse complement strand
ATCATCATCACGCACAACAAGCGCACCATCGGCATGGCGGATGTGCTTTACGGCGTGACGATGGAAGAGCATGGGATCAGCAAGATTGTCAGCGTGAAATTCCACAAGTCAGATGAAGTGGTAACGGACCATCAAGCGACGCCACTCGTGCCACCGGCCAGCGGTCCGCAGGTTGAAACTTCCGAAGATACGCCGCATAAGCGCGATGAGACCATAGACATAGCGATGGCGAAGTAATAGACCGGGCAATGCTGAATCAGTTTAACTGCACAATGCGGTAGAACCGTTGCGGATTGGCGTTGACTGCATCGGATGCCGACAAGCTGGAGCCAACCGCAACTTGATCGCTGCCAAGGGTTGTCCAGTTTGGATCAATTAGATTATTTTTGTATTCCACCCGATACGTTTTGCCTGGATAGGTCTGCCACGTCAGATTGAAATTGCCGTTGGAAATCTTGACGTTCGACACTCGTGGCGGAGGCACCACCACAATGCTGAATGTCCTGATATTGCTTAGAACCGGCGAACCATTATCGGTCACACGCACGGTGGTGGAGTTGGTTTGAGGTGAAGTTACCTGCGGAGCAGTCCAACTAAAGATGCCCGTGGCTGCCACGATGCTGGCTCCGACCGGCGCTCCTGCATCGAGACTAAAGGTAAGCGTCTGCGCAGGAATATCAGGATCAGTTGCATGATTGGTAAAGGTCAGCGTGCCGCCAGCATTAATAGTTTTAGTACCAATCGCGGACAAAACCGGCGCCGTATTGACGGTGAAAGTGGCAGTTCGAACATTATTAGTTTCGTTGGTCTCGGGAAATCTGCCGATGTCATCCACCGTGGCTGTGACGGTGTGGGCACCGGAAGTGGCGATCCAGATGTTTGTCCCGTTTGTCCCGCCATCAGCCGCCAAAGTGATTGAAGCACCCGGTGCCAAAGAATTGGTATATTTGTCCGTCCACGAAACAGCCGTGCCATCGATCAGGAAACCGACTCCAAGAATGATTCCCGGCGGTGTCGCGCCGGTGCCTTGATTTTTCACAGTCGCCCGGAACACCAAACGTGTGCCCGTCACCAGGCTGGTCGGCAGCCAATCGACGGCGCTAACAACCACGTCGGGCAGGCGTGGGGCGGTCACTCCGAGATTATTTCCCACCACACGTTCATGGCCGGGAACGCCCCCATCGATGGGCCGATTCAATTGTATGCTTCCACCCGCGCCATCGGACCTCACCATGGTAGTCGAACCGCCGCCATCCAAAATGAAACCGTTGTAAGCGCCAAACCGTTGCAGCCATTGGGCGGATTCGAAATGATTAACTCCTTCACTGTAGCCGGTCTGCCGGCCATCGACCGTAATCAAAATAAGAAAACGCTTGTCCTGTGAGAGGCCGCAGAGTGTGCGAGGATTGATGTCCGTGTTTACGCCCAGGTTGACATTGTTTTTTAAAATGTATTCCGCACCAGTAATGGCGGTATAAATATTTGTTGCGGGTATGGTATTGGAAGTTGTTATCACGATGCTGGCCTGGTTGGAGCGCGTGACCATCAATGCTGTGGAAAATGTTCCTGATTCCGGTGGTGATACCACCGCGCCTTGAGAAATGCATAAGCCCAAAAGGTCCCTCGGATCATTGGGGGTAGAAGTGACTGGTGAGAAAAAACTCACATTTATTGCCGCCTGCAAACCATAGGTCCTTAAGAAAGTGCTGGTGGTTTGGCCAAAGGTTTCCAGAGGAGCGGCGCCATTGGATGGAGTGCCGAAGAGTTGGACATCCGGATCGCTCAAATCGATCCGCAGAGCGTTTACTTTCTGCACCCGGGACTCCGCGGCATCCGCTTCACCGCGGGCATGATCAACTCCTTTATAGAGATGCACCCATGGATAAACGGTAATCGTGGCATGGCCCGTCCTTGAATAGAGCAAGATTGCCAGTAGCAGCGTCCCGAATCGTTTAAGGTTGGAAATGGTTGATGGCATGCTTCGGGTGAACGCAATATACAGTTTTCTACTCGAGTTGCACAATGCGATAAAATCGTTGTGCATTGCCAGCCATCGCGTCTGGTGCGAGGCATTATGCCCGGCTTTTTATAGGAAAAAAATGAGAGACTCACACTTGCATTTTTATTTTGGACGGTACAAACTGTTCGCGCAAACAGATTGAAGCCAGTGTCAGTCTTTATGGATTTTGATTCGGGCGACAGGACGTTTCTTCAGCGGGATTCCCCATCCCCACCTCCTTGGCGTCTGTTGCCCGAATCTTCCATTTTAAAGGGATTCAGAATTTCGATGCGCAAAGTTTTCAATTATTCAAAGGATACCGGCAAAGGGGATTTTTGAACGGCAGCGTACGCCATTCCGTTAAAAAGCAAACACCCAATAAGAATTTATTGGAAAGCTATGGAACTGCGGTGTCGGGTGCTTTCGTCACTTCGTGGCGTAGCGGCTTGCCGGGACGGGCACCGGTATGTTCGCCATTTTTCACGACCATCACGCCATTGACGACCACGTACGGAATGCCAGCGGCATAGTGATGCGGATCTTTATACGTGGCGAGGTCCTGAACGGTGGCGGGGTCGAAGATTACGAGATCGGCCCAATTGCCTTCGCGCAGTTGACCGCGATCCTTCAAGCGCAAAGTCTGGGCGGGCAGGGTGGTCATTTTGCGAATAGCTTCCTCCAGCTTCAACACATGCAGTTCACGCACATAGCGGGCGAGTACACGGGCGTTGTTGCCATAACCGCGAGGGTGGGGGACACCCTTGCCGAATTCCCGGAGGCCGCTGTCGCAGGCCACCATGGTATTGGGCTGGCGCATGAAAACCTGTAAATCGCTCTCATTGATTCCATGAAAGACCGCGGATGCACCTTTATGCGATTCAATTTCCAAAATCATTTCAATCTGGTCGGCGAGCGCATCGGAGCCGCGCTTGGCTTTGGCGGCTTCGGGAATGTTCATGCCTTGCAGGGACGGGTCATGTTTGTATTCCGCAATGACTGCGTAGGCATAATCTTTGCGGCCACGTTCCTTAAGCCCGGCTTTCATCTGCGAAATAATGGCGGCCTTTTGTTTAGGAACTTTGATGCGTTCGAGAAATTTCTCGCGACCACCTTCGCGGGCAGAATCGGGAACGAGTTGGCTGATGCCGGTGCTGGACGCGGTATAGGCATATTGGTCCTGGGTAATATCAAGACCTTCGTCGCGCGCTTTCTGAATCGCGGCGAGCACCTTGTCAGTTTGACCCCACGCGGAATCACCCGAGAGCTTGATATGCGAAACTTCGGCGCGGATGTGGGCTTCGCGCGCGATGCGGAAAAGTTCATCGAGAGATTTAAAAATACCACGGCCTTCGTCGCGCATATGGCTGGCATAAAGTCCGTCGTAAGCTGAGGCGACCTTGGCAAGTTCAATTATTTCTTCGGTCTTGGCAAAAGTCCCGGGCAGATAAATGAGGCCGGTGGAAAGACCGACCGCGCCATCTTTCATGCCTTGTTCGACAAGCGCTTTCATCTGGGTCAGTTCTTCGGGTGTTGGCGGGCGCATGAAGGAGCCGCCCATGACTTTTTTGCGGACGGCATTATGACCGATGAACGAAGCGACATTAGGCGAAGAGTTGGTGATTTCCATGTCGCGAAACAATTTGCCGATGCTCAACAGCGAATCGCCGCAATTGCCAACCACCACGGTAGTGACACCCATCCGGACGAAGTTTTCCGCGAGCGGCAGATCGGTGATTTCATCTGCGTGGGTATGTATATCAATAAAGCCTGGTGCGACGATGAGCCCCTTGGCATCAATTTCCTCTTTGGCGTTGCCGCTGATTTTGCCAATGGCAACGATTCGGCCGTTGGTGACAGCCACATCGGCGAAGTAGGCAGGATTGCCCGTGCCATCCACGACCCGGCCATGGCGAACAATCAGGTCATAGGTTTCGGCATGGAGTGCAGGGGCCAAAAACAAACCGAGGAAAATAAATAAAATGCTCGAAGCTGATTTCATTGGCCGGATTCATAGCAATTTTTTTGTAAAAACGCTACTGTATTCAAATGAAAGCGGACGACACGATTCGTTCACTGTCCAGGGAGCGGGTCTTTCTTGCGGCTCAATGGCGTTATCTGGCGATGCTCAATTACGAGGTTGATCCAGCTTTGCTGCGACCTTTTGTTCCGCAGGGAACGGAATTGGATGCGTGGGGTGGCAAGACCTACATGAGCATGGTCGCTTTTTTATTCCTGAATACCAAGGTGCGCGGGTTGGGCATTCCGTTTCATAGAAATTTTGAGGAGATTAACCTGCGATTCTATGTGCGAAGACCTGGCCCTGAAGGCTGGCGACGGGGTGTGGTGTTCATCAAGGAAATCGTTCCGCGTTTTGCGATTGCCGCAGTAGCACGCCTTTTCTACAACGAAAATTATGTGGCGTTGCCAACGCGGCACACGTTGGAGGTTTCAGCAGAGAATATCATGGCGGATTACGCGTGGCGATGGAAAGGCCGGTGGAATCATTTGCAGGTGAAAACAACGGGGGCTTCGAGCCTGGTTAAGCCCGAATCGCTGGAGGAATTTATCACGGAGCATTATTGGGGTTATGCGGCGCAAAGAAATGGCGGCTGTGTGGAATATAAAGTCGAGCATCCGAAGTGGCGCATTTGGCAAACGCAAGAAGCGGTATTTGATTGCGACATCGAAACATTGTATGGAAAACAATTTGCGTCATTCCTGAAGGCTACGCCGAGTTCGGCGTTTTTGGCGGAGGGTTCAGAGGTGAAGGTTTATGGTGGACGGAGAGTCTAGCTTTCGCACGACTATATTTTGAAAAGTTCAGCCATATCGTACTGGATATTAGGCAGTAGCGGATCGCTGAGAACTTCACGAGTAGCAAGAATTTGCTTCAGACTTAGTCCATATTCGTTCGCATGATAGACTTCCACGTTGTTGTAACGGGGATCGACCATCCATAGGCGCGGAACTTTGATCTGTTCGTAAATGGCTTTCTTGGTGACGGTATCCCAACGGTGGTCTTCCGGGCTGAGAATTTCCACTGCGAGAATAAGTTTGTCATTAACGGCAGTGACGAGAGTGAGACAAAACTTGGTTCGCGGAGGGAACAAACGGGCGACAGTTGTATTCGTTAAACTTTCAGAGATGCGGGTGTGAAGGCGCTGGGCAAATTTTTTCGTGGCGGTGTCCGGGCGGCGGACGCAGGCACGTTTCACCCTCAAGAATTTCTTCGTAAGGCCGGGTCATGTTCCGGCCAGGAAGCTACGCAGGAATCGTCCGGTGTGCGAGCGTTTGTTGCGCGCGACGTCCTCCGGCGTGCCTTCGGCGACGATGGTCCCGCCAGCCTCGCCGCCTTCAGGACCGAGATCAATCACCCAATCCGCTTCAGCAATGAGGTCAAGGTTGTGTTCGATGATGATAACCGAATGCCCGGCATCGACGAGGCGTTGGCAGACTTCCACGAGGCGGCGTACGTCCGCCATGTGCAGGCCGATGGTGGGTTCTTCAAGGATGAACAGATTATGCTTGGGCAGTCGCTCAAATAAATCAGGTTCGCGCAAGCCGGTCAGCAGATGGCTGACGAGTTTTACGCGTTGGGCTTCACCACCGCTAAGGGTGGGGCTCGTTTGGCCGAGCTTGAGATAATCGAGGCCGGTGTCGCACAGGGCTTGCAAGGGGCGCTTGATCTTCGGAAAGGCGGTAAAAAATTCCATCGCTTCTTCCACGGACAATTCCAGAACTTGCGCGATATTTTTGCCGTTCAATTCGATGTCGAGCGTTTCACGATTGAATCGGCAGCCTTCGCAAACTTCGCA
Source organism: Pedosphaera sp. (assembly GCA_028293285.1). Taxonomy (GTDB): domain Bacteria; phylum Verrucomicrobiota; class Verrucomicrobiia; order Limisphaerales; family Pedosphaeraceae; genus Pedosphaera. The sequence continues at coordinate 4,378 of JAQGPC010000071.1, read as the reverse complement.
GCGAACGAAGGCAGGGGGCAGGAAATTCATTTCTAGTTTGATGGTGCCCGCGCCTTCGCACTCGGGACAGCGACCTTGCACACTATTAAATGAGAAGCGGCTGGGCGAATAACCACGCAGGCGTGCTTCGGGTATCTGGGCGAACAATTGGCGAATCAAATCGAAGAAGCCAACGTAGGTCGCGGGAATGGAACGCGGGGTGCGGCCGATGGGTGATTGATCGACTTCGTAAACTGCCTGAATGAATTCCGAGCCGGACAGGTTGGGGTTCTTGGATTTCGATTTGCGACTTTTGACGGCGGTTTCCATGGCGGGCAGGAGGCATTCACGGATGAGCGTGCTCTTGCCGGAGCCGCTGACGCCGGTGACGAGGACGAGCCGGTTCAGGGGGAATTGTGCGGTGACGTTTTTCAGGTTGTGGACGGAGGCGTTGCGGAGCGTGAGCCATTGGTTCGGTGCAGGTGCGAGTGGGCTGGCATCCTTCTTTTCTTTGACTGAAGGAGTGAGCCTCCTTACGTCGGTTGCCACGCTGATGGGGCGGCGTTGGCCGCGGGCGGGAAAGGAGCGTTTGGCGCGCAGGCATTGGCCGGTGATGGAATCAGGATGGCGCAGCAGTTCCGCGAGCGTGCCACTAGCAACGACAGTGCCGCCGTGAATGCCGGCACCGGGGCCGAGGTCGATGACGTAATCGGCTCGGCGCATGGTTTCTTCGTCGTGCTCGACCACAATGACGGAGTTGCCGCGTGATTTCAGGGATTGGAGAGCGTCGAGCAATTGCTCGTTGTCTCGGGCGTGAAGGCCGATGGTCGGTTCATCGAGGATGTAAAGCACACCGCTGAGATTGGAGCCGAGTTGGGCGGCGAGGCGGATGCGCTGGGTTTCGCCGCCGGACAAGGTGGGAACGCCACGACCGAGTTGCAGGTAACCGAGGCCCACTTCAGAGAGGAATTTTAGACGCTCGCTGATCTCGGGCAGAATGTCGCGGGCGATTTGGGCTTCATGGCCTTTGAATTTAATTTTGCCGAAGCAGTTCTCCGCTTTTTCCACGGACATGTTGGAGAAGGTGTCAATGTTGGGCGGCGTGTTGGAAATGCGGAGTCGGACGGCGCGGGCAATGGGATTCAATCGTGCACCGTGGCAATCGGGACAAAGCTCGCGATTGCCTTCCTGCCAATCAAACCAGGATTCTTCGATGGCATCGGCACGTGCGCCGCGCTCGACATCGGGAAGATAAAAGAGTTCGCCAAAACCACGGCATTTCGGGCACCAGCCTTGCGAGGAATTGTAGCTGAACATCTTGGGGTCCAGCGGGCCGAAAGAACGACTGCATTTCGGGCAGGCGCGTTCAGTGGAATGGACGGAGAGTTTGCCATGGTTGTCCAACGCGAACAAGGTGCCGTGGCCGAGTTTCAATGTCTCATCTATCAGGGATTGCGCGGGAGGACTGGACTTGCGCGGCTTGCGTTCCAGAACGCCAACGACAATTTCCACATCGTGCTCGCGGAAACGGTCGAGGCGCAGACGCTCGGTGGTTTGATACATCTTGCCGTCGGCGCGCACTTCAGCATAGCCGTGTTTAGCGGCCCATTCGGAGACATCGGTATGAAAGCCTTTACGATTGCGAACGACGGGGGCGAGCAGTAGGAGATCGCCGCGCTTTTTTATTTCCGCCTGCAGACCGAGGCCGAGTTGATCGCGAGTTTGGGCTTCGACGGGCAAATCGCAATCGGGACAATACTGCGTTCCCAAGCGGGCGAAGAGGAGGCGGATGAAATGGTAAATTTCGGTGACGGTGGCGACGGTACTTTTGCCACCGCCGCGACTGTTGCGTTGCTCGATGCTGACGGTTGGGGGAATGCCGGTGATGAGGTCAACGTCGGGCCGGGAAAGTTGCTCGACGAATTGCCGGGCGTAGACGTTCATGGAATCAAGGAAGCGGCGTTGCCCCTCGGCGAAGAGCAGATCGAAGGCGAGCGTGCTTTTGCCCGAGCCGCTGACGCCGGTAATGACCACGAATTGGCCGCGCGGGATGGTAAGCGAGAGGTTTTTTAGATTATGCTCACGCGCGCCATGAATGAAAATGGCTTTGTCCGTTACTGGAAAATTGTCGGTTCCGTCAAACACCTTGTGAAAATAACATCACTGCCTGAACTTTGCCAAAAATGTTTAGAGCAAAACAGCAAAGTGTGCAGCTTGACACTGTTCTTAATGGCATGAGGCCTTGGGGCGTTCCGGCAAATTGGCGGAAGCAAGAACAATGATGAGATATAACCTGAGGTAAATTCGCGCAGAAGTTTCTTCTCGACTTAAAGGCTGTAAATTTTAAACTATCCGCATTGCCCGATTTCAATGCGGATAGTTTTATTTTTATCTACGACTTATTTAGGCACTTATATACCTCATGAGATATTTAGTGCCTTATTTATTTACAATTTATTGGGTGCAGTTGGACGGTTTTAACAGCTACTCTTAAAGCATAAGGCCATTGGGCAAAATCCAAGGCGTTTTCGTCAATTGATTGGTTTCAAGAACAGTGATGAAATGCGTCCGTGATCTAATCAATAAAGCCGGAGCAGATTAACTACTTTTCGGGTGAATTGGTGGGGTTTTCCTTGCCGTAATTTTTGGTCAAATACTCGACCAAGGCATCCGCGTTAACACTGTTAGTAGAAATGGGAGCGCCGTATTTCTGCTGCATCTTGGTGACTTCGGCTTTCCAGACGGTGCGGGTGAGGCGCGGTTGGGTGGCGATGTAATCGGCGGAATGGCAGAGGAGGCATTGGGCAGTGACGAGTTCGGAGCCGGGACCGGGTTTGAGTTTGGTGGTTTCGGGCGGGAGGGTGAATTTTTGTTCGGCTGCGCCGACCAAAAAACAAACGGCAATTGAGATGACGAAAACCGCGAGCCAGAGTTTGGTTGAGTTCATAGTCTTCTTAAGAAGCGACAACTTTCACAGTTTCGATGACGTTGCGCATGTAACCGGCGGGGTTCCAGAGTGGTTCGATGGGCTGGGATTGGCCGATGCGATTGGTGGCTTTTACTTTTAATTCGAAGTTACCGGTGCGTTTGGGGGTGAAGGGAATGGTCCATTCGCGGAAGGAATATTTGCCAAGGTCCTTGCCGAGATCGGCTTCGCGCCAGTTGCGGCCGCCATCTTCGGAAAATAAAACTTCCTGGATGCCGTAGCCGCCATCGAAAGCGATGCCTTTGACGGTGGTCGCTTGATTGGACTTGAGTTGTGAGCCATCGGACAGGCTGGTGATGAACGAGCGGACGTTGAAGCGCGTGATGGGAACAGTCTTCTTCGGCGTAGCGCCGGGTTCGACGCAGGCGCAGGAATTGTCTGGAATACGATAGGCGGGGGTCATCCAAAATCCGTTGAAAGTTTCGTCTATGACGGTGATTTCGTTCAGATGTTTGACCCAATAGGTGCCGAAATGGCCAGGCACGACGAGGCGTAGCGGATAACCGTTCAGCCAAGGTAACTCTTCGCCGTTCATTTCGTAGGCGAGCATCACTTCGCCGTCGAGAGCCTGATCGATGTCCAAGGCTTTAATGAAATCGGGTGTTTGCGGCAGGAGCGGTTTGTCCATGCCGTTGAAGGTGACTTGCTTTGCTCCTTCGGCGACGCCGCACTTATTGAGGACATCCTTGAGGCGAACGCCTTTCCAGCGGGCGTTGCCCATGGCGCCGTTGCCGGACTGGCCACCGGGGATGCGGGGTTGGAAGAATCCACGACTGTTGCCGGAGCATTGATTGACGGCGACGAGTTCGACGGGTTCGAACTGGGATTTTAAATCGGCAACAGAAAAATCGGTGGGAGTCTTGACCTTGCCTTTGACTTGGAGTCGAAAGTTTTCCAGTTGCTCCGAGCTGGGCGGGGAAAGAGTGAGATGATAGCGGACGAAGAAGGCATCGTTGGGAGTGATAACACTTTCGTTGAAAACGGAGAAAGGAGTTTCCAATTGCGGCGGTCGGCTGGTGAGGCGAATCAGGGGACGCTTTTGCGGATATTTGATGAGTGGACGTTCGCCGTTTTCGAAGGGCAGGGTGATGGTGTCGTCGGCCCAAGCTGTGGTTCCGCGCACAAGGCCCATGGCGCTGAGCATTCCCGCAGCTTGGAGGAAGCGACGTCGATTCAACGGTTTTTGAAACTGGCCACGGGAATCTTGCATGCGAAGAATTTAGTGACTCTCCCGGAAAAAGAAAAGTGGGAAGAAAGTTTTATGCTCTGTGACAGCATCGGGTAAACCGTTTATGGTTTTTGAATTATTAAATCGGTAATGGCTGGCCAAGCAATAGCGGGTTAAGTTTCTTGGGAAGGAGCTTTGACTGGCCATGTTGAAACCCAAACGATCCCTGCAACTGACTCCGGCGG
>JAQGPC010000056.1 GCA_028293285.1 Pedosphaera sp. | reverse complement strand
GCCAACCTTCAGCGGGCGATGGTTGGGAATAGTTATATGATGCTCGCCATTGCGGAGGGTGGTCAAAGTCATATGCGATCCGGATTGTCTCTGAATCGCATAATCAAGGCGGCGCAGAAGTTTGGCCAACTCACCACCGTTTAAATCACGAGGCAACTTCATGCGGCTAGCACTTCGTCACGCACAAAATGCAACCGTATGATACTGGGACGCTCCGGACGATCAGTGAAATGAGAGGCAACCGCATCTTTCACCATCCGCCGCAGTTCATCCCAATTCTCGCCTTCGGTAAAAATGGAATGGCCCAGAGCGCGTGCGCAAAAACCGCCTTCTTCAGCCTCCTGCACCTCGAAAATGATTTCGCTCATAGGTTAAGGTTATTACAGCAGGACGCGTTTTCCAAGCATGGTTTTATTGGCATTTGCCTCATCATTTCTTCCCGTAAAATTCCGCTATCGCCTCACAAACTTTGTCCGCGTCGCTCACCGGCATTTCGCCATGGACTGGCAGCGAAAGAATCTCCTTCACCGCCGCCTCGGTCTTCGGCAGCGATGGAACGTTACTGAACTTGGAAGTGATCGCCGGCTGTTGATGATTCGGCACCGGATAATGAATCCCCGTTTCAATGCCGCATTCCTTCAAAAACTTCTGCAACTCATCGCGCTTTTGCACACGAATGACATACATGTGATACACCGCCTTGGCCCATGGCATTTCTTTCGGCGTAATGGCCAAACCCTTTAATCGCTCATTGTAACGCGCCGCCACTACGCGACGTTGATCATTGAAACCATCGAGATGCTTCAGCATCACACGGCCAATCGCACCCTGGATTTCATTGAAGCGCACATTGAACCCGGTCATTTCATGCAAATACTTGTCCTTGCGACCGTGATTCCGCAGCATGCGAACTTTCTCGGCCAGCACATCATCGTTCGTCGTCAGGCAACCGCCGTCGCCCAGCACCGTCAAATTCTTGGATGGAAAAAACGAATACGCGCCGAAGTTACCCATTGAGCCCACCGTCTTGCCATTATACTTCGCGCCTTGCGCTTGCGCGCAATCTTCAATCACCCACAACTTGTGCTTCGCCGCGATGGCAAAAATGCGATCCAGATTCGCCGGATGCCCATAGAGATGTACCGGGATGATGCCTACCGTGCGCGGCGTGATCGCTGCCGCCACCGCATCCACATCCATGCAAAACGTGTCATCAATATCCACGAACACCGGCGTGGCGCCACAATGAATCAGTGATTCCATCGTCGGAAACGCCGTGTGCGAAGGCACGATGATTTCATCACCCGGCTTCACGCCCTGTGCAAGGTGCAGCATGTAAACGATCATCGTCCAGGAAGAACCAAGCACGCAATGCTTCGTGCCGGTGTGCACGGCCAATTCTTCTTCAAAGGCTTTGCATTCTTTACCAAGGATATATTGGCCCGATTCCAGCGCGCGAATCGCCGCACCGCGAACCTCATCATTCACGAAACATTTCGAAAGTGGAATTTTTTGCATATTCATTTTTATCCGCGAATTACACTAATTAACGCAAATATATTGATCATCATTTCATTTCAACCGTCCGCCCCGTCCTGGCCGATTCCAACGCCGCTTCGAGCACGCGCACCGATTCATACCCCGCCCAACCATCCACCAACGGCGCTTTGCGCGTTCCGATGGAATCAATGAACGCCTGCAACTCCGCTTTAAGCGGTTCATCCGCCTTCGTTTCGATCACCTGTTGCGCGCCTTCCACCGCCTTGAAATCGTTTCCTTCCTTCACATGCTTGTTGGCGAACGTTTTGATTTTGTCCTTGGGCGCATTCAAATCGCACAACGCACTCAACTCACTGCCCATCACCGCAACTTCCCGGAATTTGCCCGGCAGAAAATAATTTGTCTCAATCGTCGCCCACGCCACGCCTTTGTCGGTTTCGTATTCAAGCGATAACAGCGACGCATCATCTTTATCGCCGCGCCCCATGAAATCTTGCAGCACCGCATGCACTCGCTTCGGCGTCTTGCCGAGAAAATAATTGAAGAGATCCACAAAATGAATCGCATCGGCAAACATGATGCCGCTGTCATTGCGTGGACGTTTGAACCCGCTGAAATTACTGCGCAACATCTGCACTCGCCCAAACTGTCCCGCCTGAATTGCATTCTTCAACCATTGCGACGCCGGATCAAACCGAAAAATATGTCCCACTTGCAGAATGCGTTTGTTCTTCTCCGCCAATTCCGTCAGCGACTTTGCATCAGCCGAGGTCAGCGTGATCGGCTTTTCCACAAACACGTCCTTGCCTGCCTCGATAAATTCCTTGCACAGCGGAAAATGCGTTTGCGCTGGCGTCACCACCACCGCCCCATCCACCTTGGAAATGAAATCCTTGTAATTGGCCGTCAACCGCTCTTCGAGAATACCCAGCTTTCGCGCCAGTTCCAACAACTTGGAATCTCGTTCCGCCACGTACAATTCAATGGGCAACGCGTGCAGATTGCGCAAATGATTCGCACCCCAGCGACCCAATCCCAGCAACAAAACTTTAGTCATGATATTCAAATCGCGGCGTTTCTCACCCGCAACAGACAACCTGTTTGAGATCGACAGGCAGGCAAGTGTGAGACACCAGCATCAATCCATTTTGAAGAAACTCGCCCCCCCAGCAAGCCAAAACATGGCCACAATTCTCTCTCTTCTGTAGCGCCGATCCATGACCAGCGGATTTCATCAAACCCCTCGTTCGCATAATTTTTTTATCGTGTGTTAAGGTGAGTTAGCGTCAGTTAACGTGTGTTAACGTTAGATAGTACCATACACGTATTAATTCTGTTGCGGAGCGCCGACAGCTTTGTCGGCTCAAGTGCGTCCTCCCCGCTTCCATTTTTGATTTTTGTGTCCATTCATGTTCCCCACTTCGCGTCTTGGTGTCTTTGTTGTTCATTCAATTTTGCGTTTTCTGCGTTCTTTCGCGGCTATTTGGCATTTTCGCCATTCGTGCAATTCGTGTCTCGCCTTTTCAACTCGCAACAGATCACATTTAGTCCAAATAGCTCGCAAACCCGCAGCCACGGCCACGGACATTTCGGTTCGACATTCGACATTCGACATTAGCAGTAGTCATTTAACACTTGTAACATCTCCGCCCGCGTTCGCCAAATACTCCATTGGCTGGGTTGGCTGCATTGGATTTATTTCCTCCATTGAGATTTTTTGAAGCCCCCTTGCCTCCCTTGTAGCCGAAAACGCCTATCCCGCATGCGGTGATAAGTTTTCAACCCTCTACTCGCAGCAGCCGACGTCAGGAGGCTCTAACTCATCCCCCTTCAAGCCAGCTTCAAACCCTTAAAATTCCCAACGTGCCCTCCGTCTGGCGCGCGGCGTTCTCGCCGCTTCAATACTAAACTCTCCAACACGATGATCCGCTCCCAAACCGCAAAAACCACTACTCATCCCAGTTTTCCAGCACTCGTCCCACCCAAGCCAAACCTCAATCCTTCACCCCCTCAACGTGCCAATCAAAAAAGAGCTGATTCCGCACCTTGCGATGAACCTTGTTCGCGGGAATGAAAGTATAATACTGCGCCAGGCTCACCGCATTCATTTGATCCGCATCCACCATCCCCCAGGAAGTCGAAGGACTGCGAATCTCGCGCAATTTCTTCGGCGGCTCATTCGTAGTTTGGCCGTTGCTATTCGGCAGGCTCTTGTACGGATAACCAAAAGGACGCGTCACGATATCATCGCTTATGTTGGTCACCGTAATACTGAGGATATAGCTCAACGGCTGTCTCAAGGTCGTGGAAAGATTTCCGGATAACGACATTTTGGTCAGCGCAGCCGACTCCGGGCAGGTGGCCACCTCCACCCCTCTCACCGTGGCACTCGGCGTAGGCTGGCCCAAATAAGTTGCCAGATAACGCAACAGAAAAAGTTCCTCGCTCTCGTCGTAAACCGGATAAAAACCCTGCCACGCCGGTCCCGGCAAATAATCACCATGATCATCCGCATAGAGCTGCATACCGGTAGCCAGTTGCTTGAGATTATTGGCACACTGGGCGCGCCGGGCAGACCGCTTGGCACTGCTCAGCACCGGCAGGAGCAACGCCGCGAGAATGGCAATAATCGCAATCACCACCAACAGTTCAATCAGCGTAAAAGCACGAAACTTCTTTTCCATAATTGTCCGGGAGGAATAATCCATATCCTTTAACGTCTGACCGACTCGAAATACGACATCCCAACCCCACATAGCAAGCAGAATCAATTCATCAGAAGCTCGCCCCTCGCCCCCACACGCACCACGCACCACGCACCACGCACCACGCAACAGTCAGTTTAGTAGCCTATACCAATTATCCCGCTGATGCGGTTCATACCCCAAATCCCGGATCAACCGCTGCATATCCGCCACCCCCATCCGGAACGTCGTCCCCGCCTGGCTCACCACGTTTTCCTCGATCATGATGCTCCCCAGATCATTCGCCCCGTATTTCAGCGCGATCTGCCCAATCTCCTGACCCTGCGTCACCCACGAACTCTGGATATTCGGCACATTATCCAGGTAAATCCGGCTCAACGCCTGCATCCGCAAATACTCATGCGACCCCACCGTCGGCGCCCGCAACTTCGTATGCTCCGCCTGGAACGTCCACGCGATGAACGCCGTGAAACCCTTCGTCGCATCCTGCTGCGCCCGCACCCGCTCCAAATGTTCAATCCGCTCCTCCACCGTCTCCACATGACCGAACATCATCGTCGCCGTCGACGCCAGCCCCAGCCGATGCGCCACTTCCATCACACTCAGCCAATCATCACTCATCGCCTTCAACGGCGCGATCCGCTTCCGCACCCGGTCCACCAAAATCTCCCCGCCACCGCCCGGAATCGATCCCAGCCCCGCCTTCACAAACTGCGAAATAATCTCCTCCAACGGCAAATTGAACACCTCGCGAAAATGAATGAACTCACTCGGACTGAACCCATGGATATTAATCTGCGGAAACTTCCCCTTGATATGCGACAACAAATCCAAATACCACTGCATCGAAAGCTTCGGATGATGCCCGCCCTGCATCAAAATCTGCGTCCCGCCCAGTGCAATCGTCTCCTCAATCTTCTTGTCCATCTCCTCATGCGAAATCACATACGCATCATCATCACCCTCCACCCGATAAAACGCGCAGAACTTGCAATACACATTGCACACGTTCGTGTAATTCACATTCCGATCCACGATATACGTCACAATCTCATTCCCCCGCCCGTCATAAGCCCCCGCCTTCAACAATTGCCGGCGCCGATCCGCCAACGCCCCCAACTCCTCCAACGGCAAATGATAAAGCCGCAACGCCTCCGCCTGGGAAACCCTCTGCCCATCCCAAACCCGCTGCAACAATTCATCCAAAGATGCGTCGTAAATCACCCTTTAAGATTACCGGATTTCAGCCGTGAAACAAGAGACGACTGATGGCATCTAAGGATACCAACCTCAATATTCTAATCCTTTATAACCAAATTCATTTTTTTAAATTCTGAAAAGCTGTTGGGTGAACAAACTAATTTGTTTGTAACATCATCTCCAGTCTGGAAATCGAATACAGTAATCCGGTGAGAATGGTTCTGAAAATCCCGTGGTTTGATCCATTCTTCCAACGCGCAGTAATTCCCATTAACATAAAGAATTGGGCAATATCGGAACCAACGTGGTTCAAACTGGTGCCGTCTGAAGAATGAATCGGGAGAGGCAGGTTGATTTGGATCAACTAAAGTAGTATCACCCACTAGAATAGTGCTTACTTTAAGTTGATTGTGTGGATGCATACTCTCATATCCCCATTTCAATTTACCATGGATAGGCGACTCCGAGATAAAAAAGCCGTGTCGCCGCATGTCATAAGTTGCTGGCAACTCTTTTAGTTCCAGGTTAAAAAGTTGTTCGGAAAATCGATCAATCCAATCTAACGGCTTTCGCGCTAAAACGCTGTTCCGCCCTAAGATTTGGGCCTCTAGCCATCCAAGCCCCAA
>JAQGPC010000278.1 GCA_028293285.1 Pedosphaera sp. | reverse complement strand
TGACTGGACAAATCGCCGTAATCACCGGCCAGAAAGACATTTCCGCTGCCTCCAAGGTCGTCAAGACCTTCAGTACGGAGTTTGACAAACTTAAAATCAAATTCGGTTATTTGAACAATAATCGTTTGGAAGCGTCAGATTTGTCCGCGTTGGCTGATTTGCCGTCGCTCGAAGTTCTGCGCAGCAAATTGATGGGTGTGTTGCAAGCCCCGGCGACGAAGCTTGCAGTGCTGCTCAATACGCCCGCCAGCCAGCTCGCGCGCGTTTTGCAAGCGCGGGTAGACAAAGGCGAATAATGCGTTAGATTTTGGGTTCGGAAACGAGCCCGACTGATTTCGCTTCCATTGGAAGCGGATACAACAAACAACAAAGTAAATCGTCGGCTCGCAGGCTGTGAGCTTAATACATTCTCTGGCCGGGAATGGCGACGAGACTGAAAGGTAACATGGCTGAATTAGCAACAATCGTAGAACAACTAAGCAAATTGACCGTAATCGAAACCGCAGAATTGGTTAAGCAATTGGAATCCGCTTGGGGCGTTACTGCCGCCGCGCCGGTTGCCGTCGCTGCTGCTGGTGGTGCCGCTGGTGGAGCTGCTGCTCCTGCCGCGGAAGCCAAGACTGCTTTTGACGTAATCCTCGTTTCGGTTCCGGCCGACAAGAAGATTTCGGTCATCAAAGCCGTTCGTGAAGTCAAAGCCGGCCTCGGTTTGGCGGAAGCCAAGGCGTTGGTTGAAGGCGCTCCCAAGCCCGTGCTGGAAGGCGCGAACAAGGCTGACTCGGATGCTGCCAAGAAGAAGCTGGAAGAAGCTGGCGCCAAAGTCGAAGTCAAGTAAGTGTATTTGCTTCAGGGCGGCGGGATTGTTCCTGCCGCCCTGATTCGCCTGTAGAACCGATTTGCCAGGCAGCCATTGCAAATTTAATCGGAAGACTCAGATTAAAGAAAATTTACAAGCGAAACCGCAGTGAGCGGTTTTTAGTTCGGCAAGAACTCTGTTGAACACAGGGAGCTTGCCTTGTGTCGTTTATTGAAAACAAAATGTCTGGCGGTGTCGCCCGGCAATATTAAAGGTCCAAAATGCCATCGAGAGTATCTGAACGCATCAACTTCGGTAAAATTAAAGAGATTATCGCCCCGCCGAACCTTATCGAATTGCAAACCAATTCGTATCGGGAATTCCTGCAGGCCGATGTGGCCCCTTCCAAACGGAAGAATCTGGGTTTGCAAGCTGTATTCACCGAAGTGTTCCCCATCGAAAGTTACGATGGCAAGTGCGTATTGGATTTTCACAGTTATGAAATCGGCGAGCCCAAGCTCGACTGGTTGGAATGCCTGCGTGAAGGTCTGACCTTTGGCGCTCCCCTCTACGTCACTTTCATGTTGAAGGAAGAGAAGGGGACCAAGGAAGAAAAAGTTTTCATGGGCGAACTGCCTTTGATGACTCCGCAAGGCACCTTTGTAATTAATGGCGCTGAACGCGTGATCGTCAGTCAATTGCATCGTTCACCTGGTCTGGCTTTCGAAGCCACCCAGCATCCCAATGGCAAGACGCTGCATTCCTTCCGCATCATCCCTGATCGCGGTTCCTGGTATGAAGCACAATTCGATACCAGCGACTTGCTCTATGTCTATCTGGATCGGAAGAAACGCCGCCGTAAATTTTTAACCACCACTTTTTTCCGCGCCCTCGGTTACGGCTCGGATGCCGACATTCTCAAGTTGTTCTATGATATCGAAGACTTGAGTGTGAAGGAAGCGGAGAAGTTGGAAGACTTGCAGAACAAGGTTCTGATCGAAGACGCCATTGATGCCGATAAAGGTATCGTGGTAGCCCGCGCTTTCGAGCCGCTTTCCAAGGCGGTTGTGAAGCAAATCTCTGAAGTGGGCATCAATAAGATTCGCGTGGTTGATACGACATCGGACGAAGGGATCGTTATCAAGTGCATGAAGAAAGATCCCGCGAAGAATGAGGAAGAAGCCCTCAAAGATATTTATCGCCGGCTCCGCCCTGGGGATCCACCGACGGCTGCCAATGCCCGCGCATTGATCAAACGCCTGTTCTTTGATCCAAAGCGTTATGATTTGGGTCGCGTTGGCCGTTATAAGATCAACCAGAAGCTGGGCATCAAAGGCGGAGACTCCCGCATTTTGACCAAGGAAGATTTGGTTGCAGCTACCAAGTATTTGCTCCGCCTGAAAAAGGGTGAAGGTAGCTTGGACGATATCGATCATTTGGGTAGCCGCCGTGTTCGTACTGTTGGTGAATTGCTCGCCAACCAGTGCCGTGTGGGCCTTGCCCGTACCGAGCGTCTCGTGAAGGAACGCATGACCCTGTTCGATCAGGGCATGGAAAGCATGACTCCGCAGAAGCTGATTAATCCGAAGGCGCTTTCAGCGGTCATTCGCGATTTCTTTGGCCGGAGCCAGCTCTCGCAGTTCATGGACCAGATTAACCCCTTAGCGGAGTTGACGCATAAGCGTCGTCTGTCGGCCCTCGGGCCAGGCGGGTTGTCCCGTGACCGTGCCGGTTTCGAAGTGCGCGACGTTCATCCGTCTCACTACGGCCGTATTTGCCCGGTGGAAACTCCTGAAGGTCCAAACATCGGTTTGATCGCGTCACTGGCAACTTTTGCGCGCATCAATGATTTCGGTTTCCTCGAAACACCTTATCGTAAGGTGGAGAATGGCCGCGTGACAAATCATCTGGATTATCTCACGGCTGATCGCGAAGAAACCTTCATCATCGCGCAAGCGAATGCGACCATCGATGACAAGGGACATTTCATTGATCGTGTTATGTGCCGTGCCAAGGGCGACTTCGTAGATGTCGAACCTGCCCGCGTGGATTACATGGACGTTTCGCCCAAGCAGCTTGTTTCTGTCGCTGCGAGTCTGATTCCATTCCTGGAACATGACGATGCGAACCGCGCTTTGATGGGTTCCAACATGCAACGCCAGGCTGTGCCTTTGCTCATCACGGAATCTCCGTTGGTAGCAACCGGCTTGGAAGATCGCGTAGCGCGTGACTCACGTGCAGTGATTGTGGCTGAAGAGAGCGGCAAAGTTGCCTCTGTCGTCGGCAATCAAATCATCATCACGGAAGACGGCAAGTTGCCGGAAACCAAAAAGAAGCTTAAGCATAGCCCGGAAAACGGAGTTTACGTTTATCAAATTCGTAAATTCATGCGTTCCAATGCCGCAACCTGCATCAACCAGAAAATTCTGGTGAACAAGGGTGACTCGGTGAAGAAGGGCCAAGTCATTGCTGACGGACCTTGCACTCAAGGGGGCGAATTGGCCCTCGGCCGCAATGTGCTCTGCGCGTTCATGCCGTGGAATGGTTATAACTTCGAAGACGCCATCCTGATCAGCGAGCGCATCGTCAAGGACGACATCTTCACTTCAATTCATATTGATGAGTTCGAAGTGGGTGCTCGTGATACGAAGCTCGGGCCGGAAGAAATCACGCGTGACATCCCCAACCTGGGTGATGAAGCGTTGAAGAACCTCGGGCCGGACGGTGTTATCCGCGTTGGCGCTGAAGTCAAGCCGGGCGATATTCTCGTCGGTAAGATCACGCCCAAGAGCGAAACTGAACTGGCTCCAGAAGAACGTTTGCTGCGCGCCATTTTCGGTGAAAAGGCCGCTGACGTCAAAGATACCTCGCTGAAGGTTCCTTCGGGCACCTACGGCATCGTCATGGATGTGAAGGTTTCCGCGAAGAAGGAAGCCGACCAAAGCATGCGGGCAGCCGCTACCGAGGAGAAGAGACACTCCAAGGAAGTCGAAGAAGAATATAAGAAGAAGACCGATGAGTTGCGCGAGCAACTGACCGAAGCTCTCAGCAATATTCTGTTGGGCGAAAAAATTCCGCTCGACGTGGTCAATTCGGAAACCGGTGAAATCATCATCCCGGCGAACCGCAAGATCACCAAGACGCTGCTGCGCAAACTGGCGACGGTTTATGATCGCATCGAAATCGATCCTTCGCCGATCCGCAACAAGATCAACGAAATCATCGGCAGCTTCAAAAAGAAGTTTGATGACCTGCAGATGCAATACGACGAAGAGCTCGAACGCGCTGAATCCGGTGATGGTGTCGATACCGGCATCATCAAATCGGTGAAGGTGTATATCGCTTCGAAGCGCAAGCTCTCGGTCGGTGACAAGATGGCCGGACGTCACGGTAACAAAGGTGTCGTCGCCAAGATCGTCGCTGAAGAAGACATGCCGTTCCTTGAAAATGGAACTCCGGTGGATATCGTTTTGAATCCGCTGGGCGTGCCTTCGCGTATGAACGTCGGTCAGGTGTTGGAAACTCACTTGGGCTGGGCTGCGAAATTGCTCGGCTTGAAGTTTGCGACTCCTGTGTTCGACGGCATCAAGGAAAAGGAAATTCGTGGCTACCTCAAGGAAGCCGAATTGCCGGAACATGCGAAGATCAAATTGATTGATGGCCGCACCGGTCAGTCGTTCGACCAGGAAATCGTGGTCGGTTACATTTACATGATGAAGCTCGGCCATTTGGTGGCTGACAAGATTCATGCCCGTGCCGTTGGTCCTTACTCGCTCGTTACCCAGCAACCGCTGGGAGGCAAGGCGCAGTATGGCGGTCAGCGCTTCGGCGAAATGGAAGTCTGGGCCATGGAAGCTTATGGCGCGGCTTACACGCTGCAGGAATTGCTCACGGTCAAATCAGACGATGTGCAGGGTCGTACCCGCATTTACGAAAGCATCGTCAAGGGTGACAACAGCCTTGAAGCCGGCGTGCCGGAATCCTTCAACGTGCTGGTCAAGGAAATGCAATCACTCGGTCTGGATGTGAAGGTCGGTTATTCCAATCCGTTGGATCAACCGGCAGAACCCCAGTCTTTGACTGCTGTTTAAAAAGTTTGGAACGTAATTAAATTTAGGGCGAAGTCCGTTCGCCATGAAATAAATAGTATGATTAGCTCAAAAGAAAACGCCCGCGAGTTGCTCGGTCTGGACAAAGTAAACCAGGTGGAATACGTCGCGATTCAAGTTGCGTCGCCGGAATCCATCCGGTCCTGGTCCAAAGGGGAAGTAAAGAACCCCGAGACCATTAATTATCGCACGTTCAAGCCGGAAAAAGGCGGCTTGTTCTGCGAACGCATTTTCGGTCCAGTGAAGGACTGGGAATGCTCCTGCGGAAAGTATAAACGCATCAAGCATCGCGGCGTGGTCTGCGATCGTTGCGGTGTGGAAGTGACGCTGGCCCGCGTGCGCCGTGAGCGCATGGGGCACATCGAACTTGCCGTGCCGGTATCGCATATTTGGTTTTTCAAATGCATGCCTGCCCGCATCGGTTTGGTGCTCGACATGACGGCGCGCAATCTCGAACGCGTCATCTACTATGAAGATTACATGGTGATCGATCCCGGTTCGACGCCGCTCAAGCAAAACCAATTGTTGAGTGAACACGAATACCGCGAAGCCCGTGAAACCTACGGCGTTGAAGCATTTGTTGCTAAGATGGGTGCCGAAGCCGTGCGCGAAGCGATGATGCGCGTGGATTTGGGCAAATCCGTTGAACAGCTCCAGATCGCGATGACGGAAACCAAGAGCAAGCAGATTCGCAAGAAGATTGCGAAGCGCATCAAGTTGCTCCAGGGATTCCAAGGTTCCAAGAGCCGTCCTGAATGGATGATTTTAACCGTGCTGCCAGTGATTCCACCGGACTTGCGCCCGCTCGTTCCGCTGGAAGGTGGCCGCTTTGCGACTTCCGACCTGAACGATCTCTATCGTCGTGTCATCAACCGTAATAACCGGTTGAAAAACCTGCTTCAGCTCAAGACGCCTGAGGTCATTATCCGTAACGAAAAACGCATGTTGCAGGAAGCTGTGGATGCATTGTTCGACAACGGACGTCATGGTCGTGCCGTTACTGGCGCGGGCAATCGTTCGCTAAAATCTTTGAGCGACATGCTCAAGGGTAAGAGCGGTCGTTTCCGTCAGAACTTGCTCGGTAAGCGCGTCGATTATTCAGGCCGTTCTGTGATCGTCATTGGTCCAGAATTGAAACTGAACCAGTGCGGTCTGCCCAAGAAAATGGCGCTCGTGCTGTTCGAACCTTTCATCATCCGTCGCCTGAAGGAACTCGGCTATGTGCATACCGTTCGTTCGGCGAAGAAGATGATCGAACGTCAGACGACTGAAGTCTGGGATATTTTGGAAGAAGTCACCAAGGGCCATTCAGTATTGCTGAATCGCGCGCCGACGTTGCATCGTCTCTCAGTCCAGGCTTTCGAGCCCATTCTGATTGAAGGTGAAGCCATTCGTATTCATCCGCTTGTTTGCACAGCTTACAACGCTGACTTCGACGGTGACCAGATGGCCGTGCACGTTCCTTTGTCTGTGGAAGCGCAGATGGAAGCGCGGTTGCTGATGATGGCACCGAACAACATCTTCAGTCCGTCCAGCGGCAAGCCGATCATTACGCCCACCCAGGACATCACGCTCGGTTGCTATTATGTGACCGCTGAACCTCGCCCCAATGCGCATAGCACGGGCACCATCAAGTTGTTTGCGTCCAAGAGCGAAGTGCTCTTTGCCTACGCTGACGGCGCGGTGAAAACGCACGAGAGAATTCGTCTCGCAAATCCTGACTTCGGCCATAAGACCGAATATGGCGATGCTGACAAAAAGGTCATTGAGACCACGGTTGGCCGCGTCATCTTCAGTGAAATCTGGCCGGATGAAATGGGCTTCCCGAATAAGGTTGTCCGCAAAGGCGAGCTCGGTGACTTGATTTGGAAGTGCTACAAGATTTGTGGCCACGATAAGACCGTTGCAACTCTGGACCGGCTCAAAGAGCTTGGCTTCCGCGAAGCGACCCGTGCCGGTGTTTCCATCGGTATCGATGACATGATCATTCCGAAGGAGAAGGGTCAGGAAATCGCCGCGGCACAAAAGCAAATCGGCGAAGTTGAAAAACAATATCGCAAGGGTGTCATCACGCCCGGCGAACGTTATAACAAAATCATCGACATCTGGACGCATTGCACGGACCAGATCGCGAACGTCATGTTGACGACGCTCGGTCACAACCAGGGCAAACAGGAATATAATCCAGTTTCGCTGATGGTGGACTCCGGCGCGCGTGGTAATCGCCAGCAGGTTCGTCAGTTGGCCGGTGTGCGTGGTCTGATGGCCAAGCCGTCCGGCGACATCATTGAAAAGCCGATTCTTTCAAACTTCCGCGAAGGCTTGACTGTGTTGGAATATTTCATCTCAACACACGGTGCCCGCAAAGGTTTGGCTGACACGGCCCTCAAGACTGCGGATTCAGGTTACATGACCCGTAAGTTGGTGGACGTGGCTCAGGACGTTATCATCCGCGAGCAGGATTGCGGAACGAGCAACGGCATCTGGGTGCAGGCCATTTATGAAGGCGAAGACGAAGTCGTTAAATTGAGCGAACGCCTCATCGGCCGCTTCTCTTGCGACGACATTTATAACCCGACCAATCCTAAGGAACAGTTCACGAAGGCAAACGAAGAGATTGATGAAATCAAGGCCAAGCGGGTTGATACCGCCGGCATCGAGAAAGTCAAAATCCGTTCTGTGCTCACGTGCGAAAGTAAACATGGTGTTTGCGTTTACTGTTACGGACGCAATCTGGCCACGGGCGGTTTGGTCAAGCTCGGTGAAGCCACGGGCATCATCGCTGCTCAATCCATTGGCGAACCCGGCACGCAGTTGACGATGCGTACGTTCCATATCGGTGGAACGGCCTCGCAGGTGTTCAAGCAGCCGCAAATCAAATCCAAGCACGATGGAACCATTCGTTACAACGAATTGCGCCTCGTCGAATTGGAAGACGGTAACAACATTGTTCTGAACAAAAACGGTTCCATCGCCATCCTCGCGGATGACGGTCGCGAACTGGAAGCGCACAACCTGGTTATCGGTTCCGTCATCTCGGTGCCGAATAATGGAAAGGTGAAGAAGGGCGAAGCGTTCGTGCAATGGGATCCATACAACGTGCCGATTCTTTCTGAAAAGGCCGGTCGCGTGAAATTCCACGACATCATTGATGGGGTGACGTTGAAGCAGGAAGTCGATGAAAACACGGCTCAGGTAGACATGGTCATCATGGAGCTTAAGGAAGATTTGCATCCGCAAATCGTCATCACGGATGAAAAGGGTGAGGCCTTGGCCAACTATCCGATTCCTTCCGGAGCGCACATCGTTGTGAACGCTGGCGACAAGATTGTCGCGGGAACATTGATGGCGAAGACGCCGCGTAAAACTTCGAAGACGAAGGACATCACCGGCGGTTTGCCGCGTGTGGCCGAGTTATTCGAAGCACGCCGTCCGAAAGACGCATCGGAAATTTCCAAGATCGACGGCATCGTGGATTTTGGCCCGAGCGTTCGCGGCAAGCGTTGCATTCTGATCAAGAATCAACAGACCAACGTGGAAGAGGAACATTTGATTCCGATCGGCAAACACGTGATTGTCTTCAAAGGTGATTATGTGCGCAAAGGTCAGCAGTTGACCGAAGGCCCGGTTGACCCGCATGAAATTCTTGACATTTGCGGACCGCAGGAATTGCAGGAGCATTTGGTCAACGAAGTGCAGGAAGTTTATCGTCTGCAAGGTGTGACGATTAATGACAAGCATATCGAAACCATTGTGAGACAAATGTTACGCAAGGTGCGCATCACTGAGCCGGCTGACACCACATTTTTGTGGGGTGAGCAGATTGACAAGATCGCCTTTGAAGAGGAAAATGGTCGGGTCGAAAAAATGGGTGGCAAGCCTGCCGAAGCACAACCTGTGCTGCTGGGCATTACTAAAGCCTCTTTGGAAACCGAAAGCTTCCTCAGTGCGGCTTCATTCCAGGACACGACTCGCGTATTGACCGAAGCGGCCACGCTGGCCAAAGTCGATTATCTGCATGGTTTCAAGGAAAATGTGATCATGGGTCATATTATTCCTGCAGGAACAGGATTTGATTACCACCGCAAGGTGCAACTCAAGCCTTTGATTGAAATACAGGATGAAGAACCGGCTTCAGAGCCTGCTCTGACGGAAGAAAACCCGTTGGCCGTTTAAATTCTGCAAAAAAAGTTAAATACTAGTTGCAACTCAAAGTTGCTTTGATATTATCCGCGCTCCGTTTCCCCGATTTCCGGGGAGACGAGCGCAAAAGCTGAAGCTGAAATGCCGACTATAAATCAACTGGTCCGTAAGGGCCGTAATAAAATTAAGAGCAAGTCCAAGTCACCGGCCTTGCAGGTGGCGCCCTTTCGCCGTGGCGTGTGCATCCAGGTCATGACCCGTACGCCGAAGAAGCCAAACTCTGCGATGCGCAAAGTGGCTAAAGTGCGCTTGACCAACGGTTTCGAAATCATTGCCTACATTCCGGATGAAGGTCATAATTTGCAGGAACATTCAATCGTGCTGGTTCGTGGTGGTCGTGTGAAGGATTTGCCAGGCGTGCGCTATCATATTGTCCGGGGCACACTCGATGCCGCCGGGGTGGAGAAGCGGCGTGTCAGCCGTTCCAAGTATGGTGTTAAACGGCCTAAAGCGGCCAAGACTGGCGAAGCCAAGAAATAAGAATTTATATGTCGAGACGTCGTCAAGCAGTTAGAAGACCGGTATCGAAAGATGCGAAATTCGGCAATACGCTGGTTTCTCGTCTGGTGAACACCGTCATGCACAGTGGCAAGAAGAGCACGGCCCAACGTATCGTTTACGGGGCCTTCGACCAGATCGCTGAAAAAAATCCAGCGACGAATCCTTTGGAAGTTTTGCAACGCGCAGTTGACAATGCGAAGCCCCGGCTCGAAGTTAAGCCCCGTCGCGTTGGCGGAGCTACTTATCAGGTTCCTGTGGAAGTCACGCCGGATCGTCAGTTTGCACTGGCATTGCGCTGGTTGGTTGATTTTGCCGATGCCCGCAAAGGCATTCCCATGAAGGAAGCCTTGGCGGCAGAGATCCTCGAAGCCTATCAAGGGCAGGGGAACGCAATTCGTAAACGCGATGAAGTGCATAAGATGGCGCAGGCCAATAAGGCCTTTGCTCATTTTCGCTGGTAGTTAAACAATTTAAAAAGCGCCCCGAAGGCTGCAAATATCGGGGCATTTTTATTCTCTAAATTTAGCGATGGAAGCTGTAGTTGAAAATAAAACGGTAAACTCGCCGAACCGGCAATATACGCTGGAGCGGACGCGCAATATTGGTATTGCCGCGCACATTGACGCGGGCAAGACAACCACGACTGAGCGTATTCTTTTTTACACCGGGCTGATCCACAAGATCGGCGACGTGGATGATGGCAATACGGTTACGGACTGGATGGAGCAGGAGCGTGAGCGCGGTATTACTATTACTTCCGCCGCTGTTACCTGTTTTTGGAAGCAAAAGCCTGAAGAAGGCTTGCAAAAGTTATTCGCTGGTTTGGAAAATCGCGTTAACATCATCGACACTCCCGGTCACGTTGATTTTACCGCTGAAGTAGAACGCTCCATGCGCGTGCTTGACGGCGCGGTAGCTGTGTTCTGCGGCGTCGCTGGCGTGCAGCCGCAATCTGAAACAGTTTGGCGTCAAGCGACTAAATATAAAGTTCCTCGCATCGCATTCATTAACAAGATGGATCGCACTGGCGCTAATTTCGAGAACGCGCTGAACGACATGCGGAAGAAGCTGAATGCTTATGCTTACCCGATCTTTCTCCCGATTGGCGCTGAAGACCAATTTGCTGGCGTAATCGATATCGTCAACCAGAAGGCCATTGTCTGGGGCCCTGGCGATTTGACCACTGAAGGTCTGAAATACGAGATCGGGGACATTCCTGATAATCTCAAGGAAAGTGCTGCCCAAGCTTTGCGCGAACTGATCGATGCCGTCTCCAACAAGGATGACGCGATTGCCGAAATGGTTTTGGAAGAGAAGCCTATTGATGCTTTGACCTTGAAGGCAGCCATCCGCCGCCTTACCTGTAAGATTGAATTTGTCCCCGTTCTTTGCGGCTCCGCTTTTAAGAAAAAGGGTGTTCAAGTCCTGATTGATTCGGTTGTCGATTATTTGCCCAGCCCGATGGATGTTCCTGGAGCCGAAGGTCTTGAGCCCGGCACCGAAAATGTCGTCAAGGTTGATACCGGTGACGCCAATAAATTCTGCTCGCTGGCTTTCAAACTTTGGACCGATCCGTATGCCGGTAAACTGGTTTTCTTCCGTGTTTACTCTGGTCAACTCAAGAAGGGTGATACGATTTATAATCCTCGCACGCGCAAGCGTGAGCGCGTCAGTCGCCTGATGGTTATTCAGGGCAGCGAACGCAAGGACATTGACAGTGTTTATTCCGGTGACATTGCCGCACTCGTCTGTCTGCGCAACATCACCACTGGTGATACGCTCTGCGATGAAGAATTTGATGTAACGCTTGAACCGCCCACTTTCCCTGAGCCCGTTATTAGCATGGCGGTTGAACCCAAGACCAAGCAGGATCGTGATAAGATGTCCGAAGGCTTGCAACGCCTGGCGGAAGAAGATCCTACTTTCCGTTGCTTTACCAACGAAGAAACCAGCCAGCTCATCATCGCAGGAATGGGTGAGTTGCACTTGGAAATCATCATTGATCGTCTCAAGCGCGAATTTAAGGTTGAGGCCAACACTGGTGCTCCGCAGATCGCTTATCGCGAAACGATTACCAAGTCAGCTGAAGGCGAAGGCAAATTCATCCGCCAATCCGGTGGTCGTGGTCAATACGGTCATGCCTGCGTCAAGGTTGAGCCGAATGAAAAGGGCAAGGGTGTTGAAGTCTTGAACAAGATTGTCGGTGGCTCCATTCCCAAGGAATATATTCCTGCGGTTATCGACGGTATCGAAGAAGCGATTCGTAGCGGTGTTTACGCGGGTTATCAGGTCATCGATATTAAAGTCGAGGTTACTGATGGTTCATTCCATGAAGTCGATTCCAACGAATTGGCATTCAAGATGGCCGGTATTTTCGCGCTCAAGGATGCCTTCAAGAAGGCGAGTCCGATTCTGCTCGAACCGCTCATGAAGGTTGAAGTCACTACGCCTGATGAGTATCAGGGCGATCTGTTGGGTGATATCAATCGCCGCCGCGGGACCATCATCGGCATCGATGCGAAGAACGGTCAAACCGTCCTGAACGCCCATGTTCCGCTGGCTGAAATGTTCGGCTACGCTACGGCGATTCGCTCCCTGTCAAAGGGTCGCGCCTCTTATTCAATGGAACCGCTCACTTTCGAGCAGGTGCCTAACAGTGTTTTGGCAACTATTTTGGACTCGGCTAAATCAAAGCCGGCTGCACGTTCTTAACCAATAATTATAAAATTGTTCTTTCTATGGCTGGACAACGTATACGCATTCGATTGAAGGCTTTTGATCACCGGGTCATTGACCAATCCGCACGGGATATCGCGGACACCGTCAAGCGCACCGGGGCAAGAGTAGCTGGTCCGATTCCTCTGCCCACCCGGGTGGAACGCTTCACGGTCCTGCGCTCACCTCACTCTGACAAGAAATCTCAGGAAACCTTTGAACAACGTACCCACAAGCGGTTGCTCGATATCATCGAGCCGACGGCAAAGACCGTGGATGAGCTGAAGAAGCTCAACCTGCCTGCCGGTGTGGACATCACCATCAAGATTTGATTTTATGCTCGGCTTACTTGGAAAAAAATTAGGACAAACGCGCATTTACGACGAAAAGGGTATCCTTTCGTCCGTGACTGTGGTACTCGTTGGACCGAATCGCGTTCTGCAATGCAAGACTCAAGAGAGCGACGGCTACAATGCTGTGCAATTGGGTTTCGATGATCAGAAAGAGCAACGCCTGACCAAACCTTTGCTTGGGCACATCAAAAAGCAAAACGGTGCAGCCGTGAAGCGCATTCGTGAATTTCGTGACTTTTCACTTTCTGTGAAGCCAGGTGACGTTATCGGCGCAACGGTTTTTGCGAAGGGTGATTTTATTGATGCCATCGGCATTACCAAGGGTCGCGGATTCGAAGGCGTTATGAAGCGCCATAATTTCCGCGGCGGTGACGCCTCGCACGGTGCCAAGGGTTGGCGTCGTCGTCCAGGTGCCATCGGTCAGCGTTTGTTCCCGGGCACAGTTATGCGCGGTCAACGCATGCCCGGTCACATGGGCCAAGTGCAACGCACCACGCAGAATTTGGAAATTCTCCAAGTGCGTGAAGCTGATAACCTCCTTTTGATCAAGGGAGCGATTCCCGGCGCGAAGGGTGATTATGTTGTGATTCGTGAGGCCAAGAAGAATCGCAAAGGCTCGGCGAAACCCGCAGCCAAAGTTGAGCCTAAAGCTGAAGCCAAGAAGAAATAACGGACTCACATGAAACTTAAGATTCAAGATACAAAAGGCAAGAGCCAGGGCGAGATGGAAGTCAAGTTCGAGCTCGTGACTGACGGCAGTGGAACCCAGGCGGTTCATGACACCGTGGTTGCTTTTCGCGCAGCTCAACGTAGTGGCACGGCTTGCACCAAGACTGCAGGCGAAGTGGCCGGTACGAACAAGAAGCCATGGCGTCAGAAAGGTACTGGCCGCGCACGCGCCGGTTCGTTCCGTTCACCCTTGTGGCGCGGCGGCGGTGTAGTTTTCGGTCCGAAGCCTCGTGATTTCAGCAAGAAAGTCGGAAAGGCGACCAAGCAATTGGCTTTGCGTAAAGCTCTTAGCGAGCGTTTGAATGCAGGCGACGTGGTCGTTGTGGACGATTTGAAATTGGATTCTGCCAAGACAAAGAGTTTTGTCAGTGTGTTGTCCGCGCTCAAGCTGGACGGCACCACACTGGTGGTGGCCCATGCAGTTGACAAAAATTTAATGCTGGCTTCGCGAAATGTTCCGACTGTGGAATTGACTACGAGTGACAGCCTCAATACCTATCAGATTCTGCGTAGCGACAAGCTGGTGTTTACCCGCAGCGCATTTGAAAAGGTCGAAGAACGTTTAAGCAAAGAATAAGCAACGACCATGAACTCTTTCGAAATAGTTAAAACTGTCCGCCTGACTGAAAAGGGGACGCAGCAGGGTGAAAAGCTGAATCAATACACCGTGGTGGCCGACCGCCGCGCGAACAAGATTCAGATTCGCCAAGCCGTCCAAGAGCTGTTCAAGGTCAAGGTGATCAAGGTGAATACCTTGAACGTGCGGGGCAAATTTCGCCGCCAGCGCACCTCGCAAGCCGGGCAGGCTCCGAATTGGAAGAAGGCCATCGTTACCTTGAAAGAGGGCGACAAAATCACATTGACCTAATTATTTGACGTTATGCCAGTAAAAGTTTATCGACCACTCACGCCGTCCACGCGCTACATTACCGTTGCGTCGTTCGACGAGATTACCAAGACCAAGCCGGAAAAGAGTTTAGTGTTTACCCGCAAGAAGACGGGTGGCCGTAATTGTTACGGGCGAATTACCAGTCGCGGTATTGGCCGAGGTAACAAGCAGAAGATCCGTAACGTTGATTTCAAGCGGAACAAGCACGGCATTGAAGCCGCAGTTATTGCGATCGAGTATGATCCCCGCCGCACGGCCCGCTTGGCTTTGTTGGAATACAAAGACGGCGAGAAGCGTTACATCATCGCTCCCGTTGATTTGCAAGTTGGTGCCAAGCTGATGAGTGGCCCTACCGCAGCACCTGAATTGGGCAACAGCCTTCCGTTGAGGTCGGTGCCGATTGGTGTGCCGATTCATAACCTCGAATTGATTCCCGGCAAAGGTGCGCAAGTAGTTCGCACGGCTGGCGGATCGGCGACCTTGATGTCTCGTGACGAAAGCTATGCGCAAATTCGTCTGCCTTCAGGCGAAATTCGTAAAATCAATTTGAACTGCTACGCAACGATTGGCCAGGTTGGCAATACCGAGCACGAAAACGTGGTTCTGGGCAAAGCAGGGCGTAGTCGGCATCGTGGGATTCGTCCCTTGAGCCGCGCTGTGGCCAAAAACCCGGTTGACCATCCGATGGGTGGCGGTGCCGGTAAAACTTCCGGTGGTGGTCATCCAGTAACACCTTGGGGTGTTATTACAAAGGGTTACAAGACCCGCAATAAGCGCAAGCTTTCAAACAGATTTATCTTGGTGCGGCGCGATGGTCGGCCAATGAAACACAAATAAAGATTTATGGGACGTTCGATTAAAAAAGGTCCGTTCGTGGACGGACATTTGATGGATAAGATCGTAAAGGCCAAGGATACGAAATCCAAGCTGCCGATTAAGACCTGGTCACGCCGGTCGATGATTACGCCGGAATTCGTGGGACTGACCTTCAGCGTCCACAACGGCAAGGTATTTAACCCGGTGTTCGTGACGGAAAACATGGTGGGCCATCGGCTCGGCGAATTTTCGCTGACCCGCACGTTCAAGAAACACGGTGCTCACACGGCCAAGGCCGAAGCTAAATAGCATATGCAAGTTAAAGCCATCACTCATAATATCCGGATGTCCGCGCAAAAGATGCGCGAAGTTGTCCGCCAGATTCAAGGGCTTCCAGCAGCGCACGCCCAGGCTGTGCTCGCTGTTGTTCCCCGCAAATCGGCCCGTTTCGTGGCGAAGACCTTGAAGTCCGCCATTGCCAACGCCGAGGATCTCAAGCGTAATAAGAAAGAATATAAGGACATGAACACAGACAAGCTGTGGATCAAGGAAGCGGTAGCTGGCACAGCGACGACGTTAAAGCGTTTCGTGCCCAAGGCGCGCGGCTCAGCGGGGCCGATCTTGAAGCGCAGCTGCCACATTAAAATTGTTTTGTCAGACGAATAATTTGTTATGGGCCAAAAGACTAATCCAATCGGTTTTCGTATCGGCGTCAATAAAGACTGGCGCTCAAAGTGGTATGCCGGCAAAAAAGAGTTCGGCAAGCTGCTGACGGAGGATCGCAACATTCGTGACCTGTTGAAGAAGAAGCTGGAATCAGCTTCGGTTCCCCGGATCTTGATTGAACGCGCCGCCACCCGTTGCCGCATCACCATTCTGACCGCCCGTCCCGGTGTGGTCATTGGCCGCAAAGGCGCGGAAATCGACAAGCTCAAGGAAGAATTGAGCAAGATGACCGGCAAAGAAATTTACGTGGACATCATGGAGATCAAAACTCCGGAGTTGGACGCGCAATTGGTGGCGGAAAATATCGCCCTGCAATTGGAACGCCGCGTTTCTTTCCGTCGTGCGATGAAGAAGGCTTTGCAGACGACGAAGGATTTCGGCGCCGAAGGCATCAAGATCCGTTGTGCCGGCCGTTTGGGTGGCGCGGAATTGGCGCGCGTTGAACAATATCATTGGGGCCGTGTGCCGCTGCATACTTTGCGCGCGGACATCGACTACGGTTTCGCCGAAGCCAAGACGGTTTACGGCAAGCTCGGGGTCAAGTGCTGGATTTGCAAAGGTGAAACCAAAAGCGAGAGAGAGCAAACTGCGACGCCAGTTCCTGTTGTTGCTCCCGCTGCCGCTTAATTTTAATACTAGGAATTTGTTATGCCAATGATGCCCGCAAGAGTGAAGTACCGCAAAATGCACCGGGGCAGCCGTACGGGGATGGCCACGCGCGGACAGACCGTTGCATTTGGTGAGTATGGATTGCAGTCCCTGGAACGGTGCTGGCTGGACACCAAGCAGATTGAAGCTGCCCGTGTAGCCGTGACTCGTTACATGAAGCGCCGTGGCAAGGTTTGGATTCGGATTTTCCCGGACAAGTCTTTTACCAAGAAGCCGCTTGAAACCCGAATGGGCAAGGGCAAGGGACCGTTGGAATCATGGGTGGCTGTGATTCGTCCGGCCAATGTGTTGATTGAAGTAGATGGAGTGACGGAAGCGGTGGCCCGCGAATCCATGCGGCTGGCTGCGACCAAGTTGCCCATCAAAACTAAATTTATCTCCCGTCACAAGGTCAGTTAAGTTAGAGTTTATGAAAATGTCGGACCCAAAAATTAAAGATGCGACCCTGGATGAATTGTCGGCACTGAGCCGCGATTTACGGCAGGAGATGTTCAATTTGCGTTTGCAACAGGCCAGCAGTCAACTCGAGAAGCCCTCGCGTTTACGGCTGTTGCGGAAGGACATCGCCCGGATTGAAACCCGGATCACACAACTACGCAGTAAAGCGGCATAACCCATTTTGTATGGCTGAAGCAACCAATATCGAAAAGACAGACCGTGGCCAGCGCAAGGAACGCATTGGCGAAGTGATTTCCAACAAGATGACCAAGACCATCATCGTACGAGTGGAGCGGCGTTTTCCGCATCCCCGTTACAAGAAGGTCGTCACGGGTTACAGCAAGTTTTACGCGCACGACGAGAAGAGCGAAGCCAAGGTTGGCGACAAGGTACGCATCCAGGAGACGCGGCCATTGTCCAAGACCAAAAACTGGCGCTTGGTGGAAGTGATTGAGAAGAATGTTGATGTCGGCGCAGTGGCAGCTTAACGCTAAAGATTTATGTTACAGATACGTTCCATTTTAGAGGTAGCCGACAACAGTGGCGCAAAGCGCGCTGCGGCAATTGGCGTGATTGGCCGCAACCAGCGGTACGCTATCATTGGTGATGTCATCAAGGCACATATCAAAGAAGCTGCGCCGGATGGCACAGTAAAAAAGGGCGACGTGGTTGATGCCGTGGTGGTCCGCACCCGCCAGCCAATCCGTCGGACGGATGGTTCATATCTCCGCTTTGACAGTAACGCCATTGTCATCATCGACAAGGAACATAACCCTCGCGGCACTCGTATCTTTGGACCTGTCGCACGCGAATTGCGTGACAAGAAGTTCATGAAGATTGTGTCGCTCGCACCGGAAGTGATTTGAAGTTATGACGAGATTTCATGTTAAAAAAGGGGACGAAGTGGTGGTAATCGCCGGAGCCGAAAAAGGCAAACGCGGCAAAGTGCTCTCCATTGAGTCCAAAAAGCAGCGGGTGGTTGTCGAAGGTGTGCGCATGATCAAGAAGCATATGCGCAAGAACCAGAACAATCCTCAAGGCGCCATCATCGAGCGCGAAGGCACTGTCCACGTTTCCAACGTGATGGCGGTCGAAAAATTTGACGAGCGCGCCTCCAAACGCGGCACAGCTCCAGCAGCGAAAGAATAAAAATAATAAGTTAAACGCTCCGGCAAAATCCGGAAAATAGCGAAATGAAATCAAGACTCTACGAAAAATTTGTTAAAGAAGTGCAACCCGCTTTGATTGAAAAGCGGAAGTACACCAATGTTCACCAGGTTCCACGCATGGAAAAAATCGTCGTGAACATGGGCGTGAGCGCTTCCCTGGAAAAGGGTGCGATTGATGATGCCGCGAAAGACCTCGCCATGATCACCGGGCGCAAGCCGGTCATCAGCAAGTCCCGCAAGAGCATCGCAAATTTCAAGCTGCGCGAAAACCAGCCCATCGGCTGCCGCGTCACCTTGCGCCGCGAGCAAATGTATGAATTTTTTGACCGCCTGGTCGCGGCGGCGTTGCCACGTATTCGTGACTTTCGCGGGATCTCGACCCGTTCGTTTGACGGACGTGGAAATTATTCGCTGGGCGTTTCCGACCAGACGATTTTTCCGGAAATTGAACTCGATAAGATTAAACGGCAACAAGGCATGGACATCACTATTGTGACCAGCGCGCCGACGGATGAAGAAGCGCTGGACTTGTTGAAACTGATGGGAATGCCGTTTGCTGAAGGAAGATAATTTATGGCCAAGAAATCATGGTTGGAGCGCAATAAGAAAAAAGCCGAAACGGTGAAGAAGTACGCCGCCTTGCGCGCGGAGTTGAAGGCCAAGGGCGATTATGCCGCTCTGTCCAAGTTGCCACGCAATGCCAGCCCCACCCGGGTGGTGAACCGCTGCTCGATGAGCGGACGGCGTCATGGTTATTTGCGCAAATTTAGCTGCTCGCGTATGACGTTCCGGGAAGCAGCGCTGAACGGTTTGATCCCCGGTGTGACGAAAGCCAGTTGGTAAAGTTATGACTGATACAATTTCTGACATGTTGACCCGCATCCGCAACGCCAGTCGCGTGCAGTTGCCGGTGATTGAAATGCCGCACTCCAAAATGAAGGAGAGCATTGCGAATATTCTCAAGAG
Source organism: Pedosphaera sp. (assembly GCA_028293285.1). GTDB lineage: Bacteria > Verrucomicrobiota > Verrucomicrobiia > Limisphaerales > Pedosphaeraceae > Pedosphaera. The sequence continues at coordinate 22,697 of JAQGPC010000278.1, read as the reverse complement.
CGAAGGCTATGTGGCCGAAGTCGCAGTTGAGGGCAAGGGCATCAAGAAGATCAAGATGAAGCTGAAGTACGAAGGCAAGCGGAGTGTGATCGAAGGATTGCGCCGCGTCAGCTCCCCGGGGTTGCGCCGCTATGTCGGCTCGACCGATATCCCGCGCGTTCGCGGCGGTCTGGGCATCTCCGTGGTTTCCACCTCGCAAGGGGTGATGACCGGCACGCAGGCCCGCAAACAAAATTTGGGCGGCGAATTGATTTGTTACGTTTGGTAAATTTTTTAAAGTAAAGTTATGTCACGCATTGGAAAACAGCCGATAGCACTGCCGCCTAAAGTCAAGGTGAGCGTGAGTGGTCGCAAAGTTTCGGTCGAAGGACCGAAAGGCAAGCTCGATCTCGAATTACATCGCCGCACCAGCATCAAGGTGGATGGGGATAAAGTTGTCGTCAGCCGCGATGGCGAAGATGCGGAAGCGAAAGCGATGCATGGTCTGAGCCGCGCCCTGGTCAATAACATGGTCAAGGGAGTGAGCGAAGGATTTGTCAAACGATTGGGTATTCAAGGCGTTGGTTTCAAGGCTGCCGTGCAAGGCAAGGCTGTGAACCTGAGCTTGGGCTATTCCCATCCGATTCTTTATCCCATACCTGACCAGATCAAGGTGACGGTGGAAGAGAATACGAAATTAACGATCGAAGGTCCCGACAAGCAATTGGTCGGCCGGGTCGCCGCAGAAATCCGCAGCTATTATCCGCCGGAGCCTTATAAGGGCAAGGGTGTGCGTTATGCCGATGAGCATGTGGTCCGTAAGGAAGGCAAGACTGTTCAATAATTAAGAATCAAGAAATGGTTACGGCAATTCCGTGACCCTAAAAAAATGAGAACTGAAAAGAAACAAAGATTAGGGCAGCTTCGTCACTGGCGCATTCGTAAGAAAGTTATCGGCACGAAGGAACGCCCCCGCATGAGCGTTTGCTTTACCAACCAAAACATTCATGTTCAATTTATCGATGATACCGCCGGCGTGACCATTGCTGCGGCCTCGACCTTGAGCAAAACGACGCCTGACCGTGAAAAAATGGCGGCGAATGTTCCTTCCGCCAAGACGATCGGAACTTTGGCCGCGCAGACGGCGCAGAGCAAGGGAATCAAGCATGTGGTTTTTGACCGCGGCACCAAGCGTTATCACGGCAAGGTGAAAGCGCTGGCGGACGCGGCTCGTGAAGCCGGTTTACAATTTTAATCCAACCAAAAGAATACTGTGGCTGAAATAACTAAAAGTGGTGGTGGTCCTGGTGACTCTCGTGGTGGTGGTGGACGCGGCTTTGGTGGCCGTTCCCCGCGCCGTGGCAAGCCCCCGGGTGATGCACCTGAGTTTAACCTCGACGGGACGCCGTCCCAGGAATTGACCGAGAAGGTCGTATTTATTAATCGTTCCGCAAAGGTTGTAAAGGGCGGTCGCCGTTTCAACTTCAGCGCTCTCGTAGTTGTGGGTGACAAGCGTGGCCGTGTGGGCCTAGGCTTGGGCAAGGCCAGCGAAGTGGCTGATGCGATCCGTAAAGGTGGCGAGTTGGCCCGGCAGCACATGGTTTCCGTGTCCATTGTCAATGCGACGATTCCGCATGAAATTTTCTCGCACTATGACGGCGCCAAAATCCTTTTGCGTCCCGCCTCTCCCGGAACGGGCATCATCGCCGGCAAGACCGTGCGTGCCGTTTTGGAATCCGCTGGTGTGAAAGATATTTTGAGCAAATCGCTCGGTTCGAATAACCCATCCAATGTGGTGAAAGCCACTCTGAAGGCTTTGCGCTCACTTCGTTTGCGCGAAGAAATTTTCCGCAGTCGCGGTATTGCCGTAAAAAAGGTGGAAGCACCTATAGCGCCAACCGCAGCAACAACAGTTACAGCTTAAGTTTATGCGTTTACACGATCTTAAACCACGTCCCGGCTCCAAGCACCGTCGCAAGCGTCTGGGTCAGGGTGAATCCAGCGGGCACGGCAAGACCAGCGGACGCGGTGGCAAAGGCCAATCCGCACGTTCCGGCAGTTCCATCCGCCCCAGTTTCGAAGGCGGTCAAATGCCGCTTTTCCGCCGTATGCCCAAGCGCGGTTTCAATAATGCCGAGCATACTGTGGAATACATTCCAGTGAATCTGGAAGCCTTGAACAATTTCGAAGAAGGCGCACATGTGGACGAAGCTGCCTTGCGCAGCATCGGACTAGCCAATGGACGCCTTGCCAGGATCAAAATTCTTGGGGCTGGGGAAGTGACCAGAAAGCTCACTGTTAGCGCACATGCTTTCAGCGCTTCTGCCCGCACAAAGATTGAAGCGAAGGGTGGAAAGTGCGAACTCATCGTCAAAAAACCAGTAGCGCGGACCAAAGCTTAAGATCTTTTTACTGATTCATGCTTGCTTCCATTGCCAATACATTCAGCAACTGCTTCAAGATTCCGGAACTGAAGTCACGGATTCTGTTCACCATGTTGGTGCTGGCCATTTGCCGTTTGGCGGCGTACGTCCGCATCCCTGGCTTGGATGGCGCGGCGCTCGCGGCATATTTCAAGACCTTGCATGCTGACGGCTCATCGGTTTTGGGCATGTACAGCCTTTTCACCGGCGGGGCATTGGAAAATTGCGCAGTGGGTGCGTTGGGAATCATGCCCTATATCAGTGCGACAATTGTAATACAATTGCTCACGGCAGTAGTGCCGACATTGAGCAAGTTGGCCCGGGAAGAGGGTGGCCGCGTAAAAATTATCAAGTATAGCCGCTATTTGACCGTGCTCCTTTGCCTGGGACAAGGATTGTTCATGGCGATTGGTTGGGAAAATCCCCAAAGTATTTTTCCAAACTTCCAAGGCAAGTAGGTGCTCTATGATAAAATCTGGTGGTATCGCATCCAGACAGTATTGATCCTGACTACCGGAACTTTGCTGCTAATGTGGTTGGGAGAACAGATTACAGAACGTGGTATTGGTAACGGGATATCGCTGGTAATTACCATTGGTATTTTGGCGCGACTGCCGATGGCAGCCCAAAGCCTCAAGGACATGTTTTTCCCGGCGGGTGGTGACAGTAAATTTCATCTGCTCGGAACCGGTGCAATGTTGGTAGGTTTGCTTATTATCGTTGTGGCAGGCGTTATTGCCGTCACACAAGCACAACGGAAAATACCGGTGCAATACGCTCAGCGTGCAGTGGGTCGTAAAGTCTATTCAGGCGGCACATCGTTCCTGCCTTTACGATTGAACTTCGCGGGTGTAATGCCGATCATTTTTGCCCAGGCAATTTTGATGGTGCCACAAAAGGGATTTCAATTCCTTGGCAGCGGCTACCCCAAGCTCAAGTTTCTCAAGACCATTTCCAATTCACTGTCTGAAGGTGCCTTGATGTATCTGATAGTATATACGTTGATGATTTTGTTTTTCTCGTATTTCTGGACGGCCACCCAGTTCAATGAATTGCAGATTGCCGACGATCTTAAGAAGAACGGGGGATATATTCCCGGTGTGCGTCCCGGCCAGGCCACGAGCAACTTTTTGCATCATGCCATGAGTCGTATTACTTTGGCAGGCGCAGTTTTCTTAACGGTAATTGCGGTGATTCCCATCATTCTTGCCCGGCAAATGAATATTCCATATCCGGTGGCTACTTTCTTTGGTGGAACCAGTATGTTGATTTTGGTCGGTGTATTGCTGGATACCATGCGTCAGATGGAATCACATCTGGTCATGCGGAATTACGATGGCTTCCTGAAGGGTGGTCGTGGCGGTCGCGGGGGCAGTGGGCCAAGGCTTAAGGGTAGAATTTAAAGAGCAAAGCGGGGTAGTCATAAACCAGTTTTATGCTACATTCGCAAACTTGAGCTGGCTAAAATGATCATTTTAAAAAATGAACGTGACCTTGAAGCAATGCGGCCAGCATGCACGGTTGCCGGTTCGGTTTTGAATGATGTCGCAGCTTGGATCAAGCCGGGCATGACGACGAAAGAGATTGATGCTTATGCAGCAACACGCATCAAGCATTACGGCGGAAAGAGCGCGTTTTTGGGATATCGGAAGTATCCGTGCCAGATCTGCATTTCGGTGAATGACCAAGTGGTTCATGGTCTGGCTGGCGCGAGACGGGTTGAATTTGGTGATATTATCAGTCTGGACGTGGGTGTGGTTTATAACGGGTTCATCGGGGACACCGCACGGACAGTTCCAGTTGGCGGTTGTAGTGTGCTGGCGCAGAGATTGATGGACGTGACGGAAAAATCTCTGCAGGAAGGAATTGCGCAGGCGGTTCCAGGAAAGCGCGTCGTGGATATTTCGCGCGCGATTCAGACCTACGTGGAAAGTAATGGATTTAGCGTTGTGCGTGAGTTCGTAGGGCACGGAGTAGGGCGGTCAATGCATGAAGAACCGCAAGTGCCGAACTTTGTTGATGGCAAGTCGTCTCCCAAGTTGCGTCCGGGCATGACTTTGGCAATTGAGCCAATGGTTAATGCGGGATCGGCCGGAGTAAAAATTTTGAATGATGGCTGGACAGTGGTAACGCAAGATGGTTCACTGTCTGCCCATTTTGAGCATACGGTGCTGATCACCGAATCTGAACCGGAGATTTTAACGTGGCCCGAGAGGACGCCATCAAAGTTGAAGGTGCAGTAGTGGAAGCGCTTACAAACGCGGTGTACCGGGTCGAGTTGGCCAATGGACATCGGGTAATGGCGCATTTTAAACGCAGGGCACGAGTGAACGCGGTTCATCTGGCACCTGGAGACAAAGTAATGTTGGAAATGTCGCCTTTCGATTTATCGACAGGCTGCATAATTTGGAATCAAGAAAAAGTATGAAAGTTCGCGCATCAGTTAAGAAGCTTTGCGAAAATTGCAAAGTCATCCGGCGCAAAGGCGTCATTCGTGTCATTTGCACGAATCAACGTCATAAACAGCGGCAAGGATAATTTTATATGGCACGTATTATAGGTGTAGAAATTCCCGGTGAGAAGCGCATTGATATTGCGCTGCGATACATTTACGGCATTGGGCCCGTCAATGCGAAAGTCATTTTGGACAAAGCCAAGATTGACCATAGCATCCGCGCCAAGGACCTTAATGAGCAGCAGATGTCTCAAATCGTTCACGCCATTCAAGACGGCAAGTATGTCATTGAAGGCGATCTGCGACGCGAACTAGGTATGAATCTCAAGCGGTTGCAAGGCATCAAGTGCTATCGCGGCATCCGCCATCTGCGTGGTTTGCCAGTCCGCGGGCAACGCACCCAAACCAATGCGCGCACACGCAAGGGACCGCGCAAGACGGTCGGCGTGCAGCGCAATCCGAACGCCAAGACAGGCATCCACTAATTTATTACTATGGCTGAAGAACCGAAGAAAAAAGCTGCTCCCAAAAAGGAAGCGAAACCCGAAGCTGCCGCGACTGAAGAAAAGGCGACTGCCAAAACCGGCGCTGAAGCCGGGGCGGCCAAGCCAAGCAAAAAGGCTGCCGCAGACGCTGGTGCTGAAGCGCCGAAGCCTGCTGAAGGTGTAGTGGTTGCTGGTGCTGCCCCTACCGCCGCAGAACTGCTGGCCGATGATCCTAATGCCAAGAAAATCATCAAGGCCAAGGGTGCCAAAAATATTTCGAACGGCATCGCCAACATTTTGGCGACCTTTAACAACACGCAAGTGAGCATCACTGATTTGCACGGCAACCTGCTGGGCTGGTCAAGTGCCGGGCGCGTTGGTTTCAAGGGTTCGCGCAAGAGCACGGCTTACGCCGCGCAACAAGTGGCGCAGGATGCCGCCCGTCAAGCGATGGCCCACGGCATGCGCGAGGTAGAAGTTCGTGTCAAAGGTCCTGGTTCCGGTCGTGAATCCGCGATTCGTGCGCTTCAGGCCATTGGCTTGGAAGTGACCGTGATCAAGGATGTGACGCCGGTTCCTCACAATGGTTGCCGTCCTCGCAAGAAGCGCCGCGTTTAATAGAAACTCTCAACTCAATTTAAGTTATGGCTCGTTATACAGGTCCCCGCGTTCGCATTAGTCGCCGTTTCGGTGTGCCAATCTTTGGTCCGACGAAATATCTCGAACGTCGTAATTATGGTCCCGGCGTTCATGGCCCGAAGTCCCGTCGCAAGCACACGGATTACGGTCTCGGTTTGATCGAGAAGCAGAAGCTGCGCTATTACTACGGTTTGATGGAGAAGCAATTCCGTGGTGTTTATGAGCGCGCTTTAAAGCGCCGTGGTGTCACCGGCGAGCAGATGTTGCAGATTTTGGAAACCCGTCTCGACAACGTGGTGTTTCATCTCGGCTTTGCCAGCACCCGCGCCGCAGCCCGCCAGTTGGTGGGTCACGGTCACGTGCGAGTCAATGGCCGCAAGGTCAACATTCCTTCCTACGCGCTGAAGGTGAACGACGTGATTGAGGCCAAGGATTCCAATGTGTCGCGGCAGTTGGCGACCAAGAATCTGGAAAGCTCCACCAGCCGTGCCGTGCCCGATTGGCTTTCCTTGAACAAGGAATCCTTGAAAGGCGTGGTAATGCGCATCCCCACTCGCGACGAGATCCAGCCGATTGCCAATGAGCAGGCGGTCGTTGAATTTTATTCCCGCTAATTGAACCCGCTCCTTCGGGAGCATAATAAGGCAAATACACGGGCCATTCCGGCGCGGGAATAATCCGGAACGGTCAGATTAAATTTGCCAGAAAGTAAATATATGCCAGTACGTCTAGGACGTTTTGAAATGCCGAAACGGTTGACCAAAGATGAGTCAACCTCAACTGAAACCTACGCCAAGTTTGTGGCTGAACCGTTTGAAACCGGTTATGGCCATACGATTGGCAACTCGCTTCGCCGCGTGCTGCTTTCCTCGCTGGAAGGCGCAGCCATTACCTCCATCAAGATTGATGGCGCCATGCACGAATTCACCACGGTTGAAGGCGTCGTGGAAGATGTCACCGACATCGTATTGAATTTGAAGCGCGTTTTGTTCAAGGCCCACAACCGTGAGGCCCAGACGCTTTTGCTTACTGCGAACAAGGAAGGCGAAGTGACCGCCGGCGACATTCAATTGAATCAGAATGTTGAACTGGTGAATCCCAAGCAGCACATCTGCACCTTGGACAAGAAGAAGAAATTTGAGATTGAGCTCGAAGTCAAAGTCGGCCGTGGCTTCTGCCCTGGCGATGAAAACAAAAAGCCCAATCAAGCGATTGGAGTTATTGCTATCGATTCGTTGTTCTCACCCGTGACGCGCGTCCGTTATCAAGTGGAGAGCGCTCGTGTTGGTCAGCGGACTGATTATGACCGTTTGATTCTGGAAATCTGGACGGACGGACGTATCTCGCCTGACGACGCTTTGACCCAGGCCTCCGCGATCCTCCAACATCATCTCGACGTATTTGTCGGTTACGACAAAAACGCGGTTGAGTTCGAAGAAGTGGTGGACAAGCAGGACGAAGAAAAGACGAAGTTGAAGAAGCTCTTGAATATGAGCGTCAACGAAATCGAACTGAGCGTCCGTGCGGCGAATTGCTTGAACAACGCCAATATCACCACGGTGGGCCAATTGGCGATGAAGAGCGAAGCCGAGATGCTCAAGTACCGTAACTTCGGCAAGAAATCCCTCAACGAAATCAAAGAAAAGCTCACTGCCCTCGGTTTGTCATTGGGCATGACTTTCGATGCAGACGCGCTGGAATCTCCGAAAGAAGAGACCGCCAGTGTGACTACCACCACGGAGTAATCTAGTTTTATGCGACACCTTAAGCGAACCGCCAAGTTAGGCCGCACCGGCACTCACCGGAATGCGATGCTGGCCAATTTGGTTTGCAGTCTTATCAAACACAAGCGTGTAACCACCACTGTCAGCAAGGCTAAGGCCGCGCGTTCAGTGGCTGAAAAGATGGTCACGCTGGGCAAGAGTGGCACTCTGCACGACCGGCGGCTCGCGGCTGCGCGGTTGCACCAGGAAGATGCTGTTAAAATCCTGTTCAACGAAATCGCTCCGGTTCAAAAAGACCGTAAGGGTGGTTATACACGTATCGTGAAGCTGAACCAGCGCCAAGGCGATGCCGCCCAGCTCGCAATCCTTGAATGGGTTGACATGCCGGTTGGCGAAGACGCCGCACCTGAGACCAAGCCTGAAGAAACCAAGGCTGCCGAAGCGAAAGCGTAAGCAAAGAATTAATTCAAACTATCAAGGCCCGTTCGCAAGAACGGGCCTTTTTGTTTTTTTCGTCACTACAGCAGGTTGAATTGCGAATGCGTTTGGCACAATATCAAATAAAGCCTTGGCTCAGGATGAAGGTACGTGTAGGTAATATCTGTTCACAACCCATTTTATAAATCTAGAACATGACCGCTCTTAAATCCGCTGCTGAAGGGCCTTGGTGGCGTCAATTGAACCGTGGGCATTGGTTTGTTTTCGTTGTTGCCTCGTTAGCCTGGCTATTTGATTGTCTTGACCAGCAGTTGTTCCTGCTTGCCCGCAATGGCGCAATGAAAGCATTGCTTCCTGCGGGAGCTGATTTGAAGTTATACGGAGGTTACGCCACTACTATTTTTGTTTTGGGTTGGGCTACGGGTGGATTGATCTTTGGCGCGGTGGGAGACCGGATTGGGCGCGCCAAGACGCTTACACTGATGGTCCTGCTTTATGCAGTCTGCACCGGGCTGTCGGCTTTTTCCCGGGGATGGTTGGATTTTGCCCTGTTTCGTTTTGTCACCGGCTTGGGTGTGGGTGGTGTGTTTGGTTTGGCCGTGGCCTTGGTCGCTGATGGTCTGCCTGAATCCTCTCGTACGGGAGCACTCGGAATGTTGCAAGCACTCTCCGCGATAGGCAATATCGCCGCAGGATGCATAGCCATCATTCTGGGCAATCTTGAAGGAACCAGCATTCCCGCAGGTCAATCCTGGAAATATATGTTTCTCATCGGAGCACTTCCGGCCTTTTTATGTGTGTTTATCCAGATGCGATTAAAGGAGCCAGATAAATGGGTGCAAGCCCGTGCCGCCGGTAAACTGTCAGGACTTAAATTCGGTTCCTACGGTTCATTATTTGGCGAACCTCGTTGGCGAAAAGGAGCACTCCTCGGCATGCTCTTGTGCATAGCAGGAGTCGTTGGACTTTGGGGAATCGGATTTTTCAGCCCTGAACTAGTGGGTGATGTGATTACCCGCTCGCTGAAGAGTGAAGGTGTGGGCCCGGACAAAATTGCCCAACAAAAAACAATTTGGACCGGGGTTAATATGATCGTGCAAAACTTGGGCGCGTTCTGCGGAATGCTTTGTTTTACCAAAGCTGCGCAAGCTTTTGGACGCAAGCGGACTTTTGCGGTGGCCTATGTTTGCGCCTTTATAGCGACCGTGGGTTATTTTCACTTCTTCAACAGCAAGGGTGATATTTGGATGAGCTTTATCATGGGCTTTTGTCAGCTTGCACTATTTGCGGGCTTTGCGATCTATCTACCGGAATTATTTCCATTGCGATTGCGCAGCACGGGGACAAGTTTTTGTTATAATGTCGGGCGGTTCATTGCAGCTTCGGGCCCGTTCACGCTGGGCAAACTACAAGCGGCTTTGGCAGCAGGTGCAACCACCGACGCCGCAAAACTGACTGCATTTCGCACGGCAGCGTGTTATTTAAGTGCAGTATTTCTTCTAGGCTTGGTGGCATTGATTTTCCTTCCGGAGACCAAAGGCCAGCCGTTGCCCGAGGACTTGAGCTCTGAGAGCGGAAAGCAAACACCTGTGCCAGTTCCAGCACGATAGATGTCACTTTGCCAAATCAAGGCAAACCAGATGATCTTCACTTCGCAGGTAGAGCCTTTTATGTGATAGAATGGGTGCGGCCCAACAGGGATGATGTAATTGTGGAACTTGGAACCGGCAGATTTCTTCCGGTTGTTTGGAATTAATCTTAAAAAGCCCGAGCAAACCGCCTTCGCCGAGGATAATTAACTTTCCGTCGGCCATAATGCAAGAGCCGCGTCCATAAACCGAGGGCGTTGGCGTGCTATGGTGAGCCCAGCTTTCGTCATGGTCCCACATGAGCTTGCCGGTTTTAAGTTCAACACAACGGAAATGGGCATCGGGTTCATTACGGCCACTAAAGGCATATAGGTAGCCATCGTGATAGATGGGCGTTGTCCAATGGATCTCTAGCGCGGTGTTGCGCCAGACTTCTTCCGCATTTTTGCAATCCGGCTTCACACGCAAAAGTACCGACCCGATCTTATAATAAGCCCCAGAAATAAAAATAGTGTCATCCACCACGACTGGGTTCATCGCATTAACGGAATCGTTTAACTGCGACCGGAACCAGAAACTGAAATTCACATTGCCATTAGTAGGATTGAGCGAAACCAGTCCCTGCCGTGTCAGGCATAAAATCTGTCGCTGACCCTGGATTGTGGCTGCGACTGGTGTGGAATAGCTGGCCTGCTTTTCCCACGATTGCCATTTCACGGTACGTTCTCCGGGCCACCCAGTCATGGGAACACCTTCCCAGTTCTTTTTGCCGACACTTTCCCAAACGGTTTTGCCGGTCTTGGCATCAAAGGCGACTACACCAGAATTTGGTTGGCCGCCTACCATCACAATCAGCAAATTACCTTCCAAAATGGGAGTGCTGCCGACACCAAAGAAAGCTTCAGGCACATTGAAATCAAAACCGGTATCACGCTGCCATACCAGCTTGCCAGTTTTTGTTCCCAGGCAAGTCAGTTTACCTTCTGCTCCAAAGGTGTAGCAGAGATTGGAAGTGAGCAGGGGAGTGCAACGTGGGCCGTTGTTATAGCCGTACGGGTCAACAAACTTGCTGGGGTAGTTATAATGCCAGCTCGACTTTCCGGAAATAGCATCGAAACTTTCAACTATCTCTTCATCCGCAATGCGGTGGTGTAGTACAAGCTGATTTCCCCAAACGGAAGGAGCGCCATAACCGGTGCCAATCTTCCGTTCCCAAAGCAGTGGCGGACCGTTGGTAGACCATTTGTCGAGTAATCCAGTTTCAACAGACATGCCATTGGCACCCGGTCCAAGAAACTGCGGCCAATCTTCGCCGGCACGTTCCGTTGCGAACAAAGAGCTGGCGAAGGAAAGCAAAAGTAACATCAGGACAGTTTTGATCCTGAGAGTGAAAAGTTGGGCATTCACGCCTGCCATGTTGAATAAAAATCGTTCTGACGGCAAGACTGTCTATGGAATGAAAGGGGTGAGGAGGCGTTTGTCTTCAGGTAATACTTGCCCCTGAAGACAGCCACCTCCACACCGTTCCCCCGACCCAGCGCTGAAATAGCGCATTTCAATCCTCCCTGGCATCCCGTCAGCGGAAAACCGCATCAATACGGGCAAATTGTCTTTCTGTGTGCGTGTGTACAGTAAAGTCCAACTTGATAAATTTGCCTGTGGGAGCGCAAAGAAATTACAGCACTACAACGACATCAGCTTCCTTAAATAACAGTAGTAAGACACAGAAGTTGCGAAAGTGTTGCAAACTATTTGAAAAAATTTTCGACGCGCAGAGATTGGATGCCCTTGCGATGAAACTTTTTACAGCGAGTCCGGGCTGAACAAATGAAACTCCAAGCCGATTTCCCTATAGCCGCAGAAAAATCTTCCGACGATAAAGGAAGTGTACAAACCAGAAGGCCAGCAATAAACTTGCAATGGAAATAACCATGTCGCCCGCTCCTTTGGCGATATGGGCATCAAAGAAAGCCTTCACATCTCCGCCAGCCAACCGCCGGGCCGGTTCGCGAAAGCCGCCAATAAAGGAACTGGTCAGATAAATCGTTATTGAATTCATCCCCATCCAGACAAAGGGCTGGCACCATTTTTGGTACTTCCATACATCCACGATTTGGTAAAAAACTCCCAAAGCAATTGCGCTAAAACCACCGGCGACCAGAACGTAAGATGAAGACCAGATTTTTTTGACGACCGGGAATTCCAATCCCCACAGAAAGCCAAGGATAACCCCGCCCGCGCCAAAAGAGAGTAGATAGATTACCTTCCATTTGTCGCAGTAATTAGGGCTGCGCAACAGCAAAGCTGCAAAGATGCCCAGCAAGCAGGTGGCAATGGCAGGTATGGTGCTGAGGATGCCTTCGGGGTCCCAATAGGTATCATACTTTGCGCCTCGGAGATGTTGAAAATCGAAATGATTAGCCACGTTATAACCCTTATCATACTTACCGGTTACCCAATTGGTAGTGCTGTAAAAAATGGCATTGGCATCCTTGGTTCCAGTCTCTTGATAAAGCTGTTCGATGTCATTTTTTTGCAGAACATGATTCTCTTCGGTCTTGTATTTGGCGAGGCGGATGTCCCGGATTGGCACCAAGCCCATGATTGCCCAATAGCCAAGCAGCAGCGCTACGGAAATCACGACCATGCCACGCGTTTTGAAGAAGCAAAAGATGAGTCCGCCAAAAAGGTAGCACAGGGCGATGCGATTTAAGACACCCATCAAGCGGATCTCAGGCCAGAGATTACGCGCGCCGCCGGAATAGATAAGCCCGATAATGAAAAGCAGAACGCCGCGCCGGATGACCCGCTTGACTGCCATTGACCGGCCTTCCTGCTCGATGGTTTTTGTCAGGGAAAACACCGCTGATACTCCCATGATGAACACGAACAGCGGGAAGATAAGATCATAAAAGCGAACGCCTTCCCACGGGACATGCTCCAATTGATCCGCAAGGAAATCGGTCACCGGATTCTTGCTCATCTGGTGCAAGGCATAAACGATATAACCAGCCCCGATAATCCAGAACATGTCAAAGCCACGCAGGGCGTCCACAGACATGAGGCGTTGGGACGCGGGAGCGGCACTTGCGATTTTCGCGGAGGCAGCGGGAGCAACGGGCGTAGGTGCGGTTAATTCAGCCATATTTGGCACAGGTTTATCAGCCTAGGTCTAGGGGAAACAGGTGAACTCTTCAAGCGCAAAGCAGTTTCTCAATCAAGAGGATTAAAGCATGCAGTTATAAACGCAGGAAAACTTTGCGACGATACAAGAAATGGGTCAGCCAAAAAACCATTCCCAATGTAATAATGGCCAGAACCAAGTCACCATAACTATCCAGGAATTTCTGAACATTGCCACCGGCAAAACGTTCCGCCAATTTGGAGAAACGAAAGACATTCGCCGCGATATAAATAGTGATGGCATTCATGCCGATCCAGATAAACGGTTGGGCCCATCGTTGAAACTTCCAAATTTCAATGACCTGGTAGAAAAAGCCCAACAGAATGGCACTATATCCACAGGCAACCAGAACATAGGTCGAAGTCCAGAGGAGTTTGATGATGGGAAATTGCTGCGCCCAGAGGAAGCCGAGGAGGAGGCTTAATGCGCCGCTACCTACGAGCCAATATACTTTCTTTTGGTCTGGAACCGTTTTGTTTTTAAGTAGAAGCCCCGCAAATACTCCAAACAGGCAGTTCGCAACCGCTGGCATGGTGCTGAGCAAAGTTCCTTCGAATTTACGACCCGGCAAATAATGTTGGTCTAGATAATATGCAAGATTTTTTCCCTGCTCGTATGAAGGCACGCCGATGCCGGGCACAGGAACGAATGTCATGAGTGCCCAGTAACCGACAAGCAGGAAAATGCAGATCGCCACGAGACTTTTAGGCCGGAAAAAACAGAATAGAAGTGCGGCAAAGAAATAGGCGACGGCGATGCGATGAAGCACACCAGCCATATAGACATTTTTGAAACCATTGGCCACGCCACCCATGTAAAAAATGCCAAGCAGGAAGAGAATCACTGAACGAATGACAATCCGCTTGAAGGCCTCAGGCTTGCCAGAATGCTCAATTAGGCGCGGTATCGAAAAGGTAACCGAAACTCCAACAAGGAAGACGAACAGTGGAAAAATCAAATCATAGAAATGAAATCCGGCCCATTCGCAATGTTCCATTTGGTTGGCCAGTTCCTGCGTAACGGTTGAATCATGGATCTTTTGCAGAGAGCGAATGAGCAGGTCGCCGCCCATGATCCAAAACATATCGAAGCCGCGCAAAGCATCCACTGAAATCAAACGGGCGGATGGCTCCACCGTTGGCACAGATGGTTGGCTTTGTTTTTCTACAATGACAGGTGAGGCATTCACTATTCCGTCTTCGTCGCTGCGGGTTTCGATAAGTCCACGCACAAGAGCTTGTCTTTGCTGCGAGCATACAGGAAGCCATCCACCAGGGCAGGGTAGGCCCGGACATGATTGGGAAAAACTTCAGCGCGTGCATTCGGCTTGAAGTCGTCCGGAGTAGCCAAAGCGCGGATGAGTTCGCCGCGCTCCGTGAGGATTAATAATTGATCGCCAGCCAATGTGATCGTGGCTGCGCCGAAATCGTCCTTTTTCCAATGGACTTTACCTGTTTTAAGTTCCACGCAACGAAGACTTGCACCGGGATGAAAGCCAGGGTCAGTCCGGCCATCAATGCCGTAAAGAAAACCATTATGATGAACACTCGTGGCGTAATGATTCGAAAGCACATCCTGGGCAGACCAGACTTTCTCCAGCTTGCCATCCTTCAAGCGCAACACTGCCGCGCCCGTGCCATAGCTGGCGGAAAGGAAGATAAGATCTCCAATTGCCAATGGAGTGGCAGCACTCACAGAAGCGTTCATAGGCGGTTTAAACGGGTATTCGAAACAGCTTTTGCCTGTGGTAGGATCAAGCCCGTTCAAGGCACTTCGAGTCAGTACCACTGCATAACGGGTACCATCAATCGTAGCAGCGGTCGGAGCGGAGTAACTAGCCTCATCATTGGAAGTTTTCCAGAGGACTTTACCCGTGGCCTTGTCAAATGCCACAATGCCGGCACCATCCACTCCACCGATATTCAATAAGACAACATTCCCTTCTACCAAAGGCGAACAAGCGATGCCAAAGAAGCCCTTGCCAGCCTGGAATTCCTTTTTTGCATTCACGCTCCAGACCTTCTTTCCGCTGGCGAAGTCCAGACAATGCAACATGCCCTCCGCACCAAACGTGTAAACCCTTCCGTCAACAATGCTAGGCGTTGCACGCGGACCTTTATCAAAACCAAAATCGTCCTGATAAGCGGTGCCATAACTGAAACTCCAAAGTTGTTTGCCGGTTCTAGCATCGAGACATTCGACGGTCTCTTTATCTGCCAGCCGATGGAACAGGATTAACTTGTGTCCGGCGACAACTGGGCCGCTAAAGCCTTGTCCAATATTTTTCTGCCACACCACAGCCGGACCTTCCTTGGGCCACGATTCAGCGAGATCGGCATTGGTGTAAACACCGTTGCGAGTTGGTCCGAGGAATTGCGGCCAGTCACTGCCCCACGCTTTACTCGTAAAGACCAAAAGGGCCAGAATCGATAAGAATTTGGCGGTCATCGCGCAGATGCTACACGAGGGTGAATGACAAGGCTATACCCTAAAGAGATTACCGCCACAAAATCATTCCCAAAATCGCGGTCAGCACCAAAACCGCAACCACCCACCAGTACCAGGCGATTCCACGTGGAACAGGTTTGTCCTCGCCAAATTCCCGTTTTACAAAATCGTCGTAGTCGAAACTTTCCTCTGGAAGTCCCAATCCGCTACTGGCCGCTTCGCCTGACCAGCCGGTTTTTTCATCGGAACCACATTCCGGGCAGGCCTTGGCTTTAGGTGGCACTTCCGCGCCGCAGTTGGGGCAGGTTTCAGGAGGCATGGGGAAATGCCGAATGGCGAATGACGAATTTCAAATTGTAAATGGACAACGGGATGTTTCCGCTTCGATTTAGATTCGGCTGGGATAAAATCGTACTAGCCACTGGCGCCGGCATATTCTTCATCGGTGGTCAGGTCGAGACCCATAAGCACATAATCATGGGAAGTAGCCTGCATATCCTTCACATAATCTTCGAGCAGCAAAAGATTGCTAAAGCCCAGCATCGCGAACATTTTGATGGCCGCTTCCTGTTCACCGATGAATTCCGCTTCGACTTTTTCCAAACCAACATTCCGCGCGATGTCCACAACCTCGGAAACCATCACCTTGGCAAGACCGCGCCCGCGATATTGCGGATGTACGAGCACGCTGATTCGTCCGATGTGCCGCTTCCAACCGCCGAGTTGCTGGTGCAGGGTGGCGGTGGCAATAATTTTGCCGTCGCTGGAGTCAAGGGCAAGCAGGGGCAGCTTATGACCAAGGTCGATATTGAAACACCAATCTCGAATGATCTCGGGATCGATCACACGATGCTTGATGAACATGCGTTCCCGCTCGGGCACGCTAAGAAAGAATTCGTGAAAAACCTTTTCATCGTCTTTCCGCAGCGGGCGCGACCTGCATTTGAAGTCGTTTTTGAGACGGATGTCTTTGGGGAATTTCTGGAGTGCAAGTTCAATTGACATAACAGCTCCTGGTTCGGTTAAGACAACTGTGGCTGAGAAAACCACTTAAAGCAAATTTAAAAAAGTTTGGAAGGCTCGCCGACAATGCCCCATTCCTGTTCGATGAAACGTTCATCGATTTCATCGGGGTCAATGCTCCAGCGGGCAGCAAGGAAATGGACTTTGTCCGAATTAGTGGCGATTGGCTCGGACGAACCAAAGGGTGAGATATCAGGAATCTCAGTATAGTCATAACATTTCATCGCCAAATCTTTTTCGGGCTGGGTGGTCTTTCCCTGGTTCCATAGGGTCCTTCCCGCCCACGCATAAGCGCGCACGACATGACCGTTCTCCACTTGAGCCCAGGCATGATGGTTCAACATGCTATTGGCGCTAAACAATTGGACATGCCCGACCTTCCGGCTCAGATCAACCAGGAAACGAAAGCAAACATCCACATCTTCATTCGGTTCGGGCAAAGCAGATCCGATAACCAATATCCAGCCATTGACCGGGGGAGAAAGAAACAGCTTTTGTTCGCCATTGCCGGCAAGACCATCCACCCAGGAGCAAGGCTTGGAATTGTGCAGGGCCAGCGCGGATTGCACAGTGAGGAGATTTCGGTTTCTTATGGCCAGCCAGCAACTTGGACGTCTCAGGATCGAGTGACGAAAGCCCGAAGGTTGGTAGGGACTGGGTTCCTTATGATCCTCCACCTGCGGCATTCCTGAATTCAACTGGCGCCGCCGCCAAACGATGACGAGAAACGTGAGGAACATGCCCGTGACCAGTACCAAGCCAAGCACCGTTAGCAGCAAACCCGGTATGACCCTGTGATCCAAAGCACCCATACTACCCCAATCTACGTCAGCTTTTTGCATCTTCAATTAGAAATCGGATTTGAAAAGCAGTTTGTGCAAATTTTTTTCATACGAGTAAGCTCATGGGTAATTAAAGCCATACATTGCGCCTTTCGGAATCTTTGTTTGTTCGCAGCATAACATCGCACTTCTTTCAATTCATTTACTTGCCTCGCGGCAGTGGTCGCAGTTTACTGGAAGGGACAACCTTATATCATAATCGAATGAAATCCGTTTTTCTTCATGCGCTCTCGGTAAGACGCGTTTTGGTTTTACTTTGTTCCAGTTTATCAGCCTTCTCTCTTTCCGTAGCAGCACAACCCAAGCCAACCTTGGAATTGCGAGACGGCGATCGCGTCGTATTCGTGGGCGATACGCTCATCGAACGCGAGCAGTCTTATGGCTTTGTAGAGGAGCGATTTACGGTTCGCTATCCGCAAAGGAACATCATCTTCCGCAATTTGGGCTGGAGTGCGGACACACCGGCGGGCGGCTCTCGCGCCAGTTTCGATTTTGATAAACCGGGCAAAGGCTTTGAAAAGCTGAAGGATCAGATTGCCACCGTGCAACCCACGGTAGTTGTTATCGGCTATGGCATGGCCAATTCCTTTGATGGCGAAGCGGGCCTGAATCAGTTCAAGGCCGACATGGTCAAGCTGATGGATACAATTCAATCGGTCTGCACCAACAAACCGCTGAAGTTCGTCTTGGTAAGCCCCATCCATCACGAAGATCTCGGCGCGCCATTGCCTGACCCCACGGAACATAATCGCCAACTGGCCTTGTACACCCAGGCGATTCGCAATCTCGCCACGGAACGCAAATGTCATTTCATCTCTCTTTACAACAACCTCATGGGCGATGGCACCAAGAGCCGCCTTCCGCGCGCCTTTACCGAAAACGGCATTCATCTCAACGACTTCGGTTACCTGCGCATGGCCGAAGCCTTGGAAAAAGGCTTTGTCTGGGAACCCAATCTCTGGCGCGTCCGTATCACCGCCGATGGCAAAGTCACCGATGGCAGTTACGGCACCAAGGTTTCCAATCTTCAACGAACCCGCGACCATGTCGGCTTCTCCAGCATTGATGATCAACTCGTCAGCCCCGTTTTGCGCGACAAACAGGGACGAATCCCTACTGCCGATGCCCCATCTCTCGTCCAAATCGATGGTCTGAAGTCCGGTCGTTATGACCTCAAGGCGGACGGCATCACCGTTGCCACCGGCACCGGCAAGGAATGGAGCAGGGGCGTCGCCATCGAGCGCGGCCCACAATGGGACCAGGCCGAAGAACTCCGCAAAGTCATCCTCAAGAAAAACCAGCTCTACTTCGATCGCTGGCGTCCCCAGAACGAAACCTATCTGTTCGGTTTCCGCAAACACGAGCAGGGCCAGAACGCCAGGGAAATCCCCATGTTCGACCTTTTCATCACCGAACAGGAAGCTAGGATCGCCAAACTGCGGCAACCCGTCGCTCACAACTACGAACTCGTTCCCGCCACCAAATCTCGGGCGAATAAAAAAACCAATAAGGCAAAGGAACCTGCTGTCACTTCGTCTCCCACCACCAATCCCGCTCCGCAACCCCTGCCTGAATTCGAAGTCGCTCCCGGATTTGAAGTCAGCCTTTACGCCGAAAGCCCGTTGCTCGCCAAGCCCATTCAAATGAACTTCGATCCCCTTGGACGTCTCTGGGTTGTCAGCTCCGCGGTTTATCCCCAAATCGAACCGGGGCACGAAGCCAACGACAAGGTTCTCATTCTCGAAGACACCAAGGGCGTGGGCAAAGTCGATAAATCCACCGTCTTCGCCGATGGCTTGCTCATCCCCACCGGCGTCGAACCGGGCGATGGCGGCGTCTATGTCGGCCAAAGCACCGAACTCCTTCATTTCAAGGACACCGATGGCGATGGCAAGGCCGACCAAAAGCGCGTCGTCCTTTCCGGCTTCGGCACGGAAGACACCCATCATATCGTCCACACTCTGCATTGGGGCCATGACGGTCAGCTTTACTTTGACCAATCCATTTACATTCACAGCCATATCGAAACACCCCACGGCGTCGAGCGATTGAACAGCGGTGGTCTCTGGCATTTGCGCCCGCCCACAATGGAACTCGGCGTCTATCTCAAGGGTTTCTGCAATCCCTGGGGCCACCAGTTCGATGAATACGGGCAATCCTTTGTCACGGACGGCGCGGGAGGCCAGGGCATTACTTTTGGCATTCCCGGCGCGACTTACTTTACCTATGCCGGAATACGCCGTGAGTTGAAAAGCGTCAGCCCCGGCAGCTACCCCAAGTTCGCCTCTCTCGAAATCATTCACAGCCAGCAATTCCCCGATGATTGGCAGGGCAACATGATCACCTGCGATTTCCGTGCTCATCGCGTCGTTCGCTTCACCATCGATGAAAAAGATTCCGCTTACATCACCAAGGAAATGCCGGACTTGATTCGCAGCACGAACGTGACCTTCCGCCCCATCGACGTAAAAATGGGCCCCGACGGCGCGCTCTACATCGCCGATTGGTCCAATCCCATTATCCAACATGGCGAAGTCGATTTCCGTGATCCCCGCCGCGACCACGAACACGGCCGCATCTGGCGCGTCACCGCCAAGGGCCGTCCCTTGGTGAAGCGTCCTAACTTCGTCAAAGCATCGAACCGCGAGTTGTTCAATCAATTGTTGTCCCCCAACAAATACAATCAGCAGCAAGCCAAACGCGTTCTCACCGAGCGCGGCACCGCCATTTCCTCCGACCTCGCCAAATGGACCAAGGCCCAGTCGAGCGAAAAAGCGTTGCTCGAAGCGCTCTGGATGTATCAAGCCATCGATATCGTTGAACCCGCGTTGTTGGATAAGTTGCTCGAAGCCAAGGACGGCCACATCCGCGCCGCCGCCACGCGCGTCGTGAGCTACTGGCATCCGCGTCTGAAGAATCCCATGGACCTGCTGGCGAAACGCGTAGCCGATGATTTTCCCCGTGTGCGCATTGAAGCCATGCGTGCGCTCTCCGAAATGCCCTCGGCCCGTTCCGCGGAACTCGTGCTGAGCGTTTTGGACAAACCCATGGACTCCTTTCTTGATTACGCCGTCTGGCTGAGCATCAACGACCTTGCCAAACCCTGGGTCGAAGCCGTCCAATCCGGCGCGTGGAAAGCCGATGGCCGCGAGAAGCAATTGGAATTCGCCTTGAAAGCTATTGAACCAAGTCAGGCGAGTTTGGTTTTGAGCCAGGTGATAAAAACCAAAACCATTGCCAAAGATGGCAACGGCCCATGGATTGAACTCATCGGGCAGGGCGGCAGCGAGAACGAATTGCGTCACCTCTTCGATCAAGTTGTTAGCGGTGGTTTCGATGATGAAGCCTCCGTCCGCGCCTTGGCTGCTCTTACTGACGCGACCAAGCAACGCAACGCCAAGCCCTCCGGCGACTTGGATGCCGTCAGCAAACTCTTTTCCAGCCCCAACGAAAAGGTCCGCAAAGCCGCCTTGCGCCTCGCAGGCACCTGGAAGCGTGAATCTCTGGCAACGGGTATCCTCGCCATCGCCACCGACAAACAAACCACCGAAGCCACCCGGCGTGCCGCCTTCGATGCCTTGCGCGAAATTGGTGGCAAGGAAGTGGTTTCCAACCTGGTTCCGCTCACTGAAAAGACCAGTGATGAATCTGTTCGTCGCGGAGCCGTCCTGGCCCTCGTCGGTTTGGACATGGAGCAAGCCAAACAGCCGGTGATTGCGTTGCTCAACGATGCCAAAACCGAAGCTGAAGCGTTGGACCTCTGGCGTTCGTTGCTCGGCACCAAAGGCGTTTCCGCGGCATTGGTTCATGCGTTGCCCAAGACTGGTCTTTCTCCGGCGATGGCGAAAGCCGGCTTGAAAGCCGCGCGCGAAGGCGGGCGCAATGAGCCTGACTTGGTCGTCGCACTGACACGCGGTGCCGATTTGGAAAGCGAAGGGCAGGGGCTTTCGGATGCCGAAATCAAACTGCTGGCCAAGAGCGCTGTTCGCGAAGGCGATGCCGCGCGCGGTGAAAAGATTTTCCGGCGCAAGGAAATTGGCTGCGTCAGTTGCCATGCCATCGGCGGTGTCGGCGGAAAAGTTGGCCCCGATATGACCAGCATCGGCGCAAGTGCTCAGGTGGATTACTTGGTCGAATCTGTTTTTTATCCGAATCGCAAAATCAAGGAAGGCTATCATTCCATCGTCGTAGAAACCAATGATGGCGAAGAAATGTCCGGCGTGCTCGTTCGCGAAAACACCGAACAACTCATCCTCCGCGATACCACCGACAAGGAAATCACCATCGCCAAGAACAGCATCAAGAACCGCAAACAAGGCAACTCCCTCATGCCTTCCGGCCTCATCGATTCCTTGAGCAGCAGTGAGCGTTTGGATTTGTTCCGCTTCCTTTCCGACCTGGGCAAGCCCGGCGAATACGATGCCTCCAAAGGCAACGTCGCCCGTCTCTGGCGCTTGTTCGCGGCGACCATCGACGTTGCCCAATTCGGCGACGACAAGGTGCTCAACAGCAAACTCACTGATGCCGATTGGAAGCCCACGTCCTCCCTCGTCAATGGCCGTTTGCTGCGCGCCGAGTTGCAAGGCGCATTGGACGCCGTCCGCAGCCGCGATCCCAAATCCGTTTACGCCGCCGCCCAAATCCAGGTCGCCAAGACCGGCCCCGTTCACATCCAACTGACCGGTGCCGATGGCAGCGCCGTCTGGATCGATGGCAAGCCCGTGCCCAACCGCGTCGCCGATGTGACCGCCGGCAATCATGTCATCATCATCAAACTTGATGCCAAGACCCTGCCTGAATCCATCCGCCTCGAATCCCCCGACGGCACCTTTTTGACCAACTGATTTTTTATAATCATCAACTGGAAAACTCCTTTCCCGTAACCATCTGCGGGACCTCGAATCGGAGCGCCGACAGCCTGTCGGCGCGTTCCATTGGAGAGCGACAATGCCCGTCTGGAAAGACCCGGGGCGCAGCAATATCAAACTGTCAACATTCTCCAATCCTTCCAAAACAAAAACCAGCCCGCACCGCTCACGCCATGGTGCGCGCCGTTCACGGCGCTTCAACCCCATTCCGTCAACCGACGACAAAACCGCCACAGAATAAATATTATTCATCAAAACCTGCGCAAAGGCTCTCGACCTTGGTTTCTCGACGCATTTGTGTCCATTCCCATCGGCGTCCATCAGCGGTTGCATTCCTGTCCTTTCCGTCTTCCGGCCTTTTGCGCCTTGGCGTCTTCGTTATTCATCCATTTCCCATGCGTGGTCACAACTCGCATCTGCTCGCACTGGGTCGTACTAGCTCTTGCCATCCTCTATCCTCGTTTGTTTTGCGTTCTCTGCGCCCTTTCGCGGCCAACTCTCCCTGTGCCTTGGCAGTTCCCATTCCCATTGGGGTGAATTCGTGTCCCTTCGCGTCCCTTCGTGGTTCAGTTGCAATTTTTTTACCCCCATCAACACGGA
>JAQGPC010000264.1 GCA_028293285.1 Pedosphaera sp. | reverse complement strand
TCAACCGTGTCTGACAATTGTCAAAAAACTTTTGGCTACCTACTTAGAGGGTAGGATTAAGAGTAAGAGGGGAAACTGTGGGGCGCTGGCGAGCTTTTGGTCGTGGAAGCTTTTCATTTAAGAAGAGTTAGAGCCTCGTTACCTCGTCTGCTACCGAGATTGGATGAAGGGCTGCGACAAGGCATGGCTATTTACGACATAACTTTTAAAAAAGAGATTAGGATTACAATTAAGAGTAAGATCAAGAAAAGAAATTAGGGAGGGGTCTGGATGCGGTAGAAGCGGCGGGGTTGAGTGAGGGCGGAGGGGTGGGTGATTTGCATGGGGCCGCCGTTGCCGGAAACGTTGTTGCTGACAGTGGTCCAAGTGCCGCCATTTAAATTGGTGGTCGAGAGGATGCGGTAGTTCGCAATGGGCATGCTGGCAAAGCTGAGTTGGATGTCCTGATTGCTGCGGGTGATGCTGGTGATGCGTGGCGGAGCGAGAGCCTGCTTGACGGCTTGAAGCAAGGGGTCGCGCTGACCGGCCGGTTGGGAGGGGCGATAGCCTTCGCCAAGATCAAAAATCATGATGCCCCCGAGTCCACGATTGCGGGCGTAACTTACCTTGGCCTGACAGGCGTGCTCGTCATCGTAGGAGATGAACATGTCATTGGTATGGCCGGCGTTGTCGATGCTGAGGTAGGAGCATTGAGCGGCGGTGTCGTAGTGATAACGTGGGGCTTGGTAAAACTGGGTCATGATGGCGTCGTAGGTATATTGCGTGGCGGTGGGCGCGTTGGTCCAGGATTGGCGGGGAAAAGTCATGCCGCCGTTGGTGGAATCCTGGCCGCCTTTCCAGACGTAGCCGTAAAAAGGAATGCCGATGCCGAGTTTGCCGGGGGCGAGGCCAGCGGAGATGTAGCTGGTGACCATGGCATCAATGGAGGGAACGAGACCGCCGGTGCTGGCGAAATGATAACCACCATTATAGATGGGCGAGTTGAACCAGGTGACCCAACCATCCCAAGGACCGGAGATGTCGTAGGTCATTATGTTGATTTGATCGAACTTGCTTTGCAGCGAGGCGAACATGGCGGGTTGCGAGGCCATCGCAGCGGTGAGAAGTGATTGCGGTCGGGCGGCAGTCATGGCTGGACGCAGGGCGTTGACGAGATTGGTGAAGGCGTTGAGGTCAGAGTTGGCGATGGGTTCCCAATCAAGGTCGATGCCATCGTAGTTGTACGTGGTCATGAAGTTGATGAGGTTGTTGACGAAGTTGGTGCGGTTGGCCGGAGTGGCGGCACCTTGAAAACCGGCGAGACTGCCACCACCGCCGATGGAGTAGAGAACTTTTTTGCCGGCGGCATGGGCGACGGCGACGAGATTGGTGGAATACTTGGGAGTCATGCCATTGGCGGTGGTGTCCAAGGTGCCGTTGGAATTGGGGACGATTGCGAAATGGATGATGTGGGTGACGGCGGTGTAATCGACATTGGTGGGAGCCATGGTGCCTTGCAGCCAGACGGCGTAATAGGCGGTGCTCCAGAGATCGGCGCGGGCGATGGATGAAAAGAGGCAGCACGCGAGGGCCAGGAGGATGGCGAGTCGCTTTCGGCAAAAGAGCGCCGAGACAGGGTGCATACTTTAGCTTATAGCAGGTTGGGCGGGAGTTACTAGGGGGAAGTGGGCGGGGGAGGCGGTGCGTGGTGCGTGTCTGGCGGGTTGTGGCGAATGCAACACCATTGAAATACGGTAACGGACCGAGAGGTGAGATCCGGCGTGGTCAAAGGAGAATTTTAGAAATTCACTTCAGCGAGTTGCGAGTTGGTGCTGTTCAAACTTAAGCCATCTTTGGAAGAGCTTATATTGGTGCCGTCTTTAAAATATAGCGTTACGCGGCCTTTGAATTCCCAGTTGTCGTTTCCGCTGGCCTTGGATTTTACCTTGACCTTGAACCCAGCGCACTCGGACTTGGTTATGGCGTGGTTGACGATTGTTAATTTGATGACATGGTCCCGTTTGGGCAGGTATTCTTTGGGTTTGGGGCCTGCGCCATCGGCATTTTCAATTTGCGCCAGAATGGTTTTTTCGTCCTTGGTGGTCACGTAAATATAAACACCGGTCTGCTCATCCTTCTTATCGGAGCCCGTGTGGCTGACAAATTCTGCTCCGAAAATTCCAATTTTTTCAACGGTGAGACTTGGTTTGATCTCCAGCGGCTTGGGTTTGTCCTCAGCAGACGTATTTGCCGGGATCAATAGCCAAAGAGTGATGCAGAGGAGTGGAATGAGCCTGATCGTGACAGGGAGCGAAAGGGATTGGTTCATGGGGTGCCTGATTTAAATTTCTGTTGCTAATCCTACGGTTGTATTGAGGAAAGAATGGCAAGGCAAGTCTCCCTGCCGCTGGTGGCGGCAGGGAGGTGTTTTATTTAGTAAGTTCTTTCAGGCCATGATTACCTGTAAGTATTCACGGTGCTCGAGACTGCCCCGCTCGGAAGCGTGGCGCTTACGGAATAAGGCGAGCCGATTAATCCTACCATTCCGGTGCCGAATGTTTCGTATCCATTGATATCGAGTGCGAAGGTAAACCGCTTCATTTTTTCAACATAGGCAGAAGTGATTGGATTTCCGACGTAAACATCGACAAATGCCCAATTACCACCCATGACAGTGTCGTAGTAATAAAATCCGCGGGCCTGAGTGATCACAGGCGGAAGGGTGCCATTATTACCCATGCAACGGGTGACGTTGAGCCATGCTCCGTTGGGATTGCCTGAGTAGGGATTTACATCGATCTGAATCTCAGTGGATTCGCGCCCTGCACAACTAATCACCAATTTTCCCGTGATATGCACAGTTCCAATACCTTGCGGTATCATGACGCGATACCAGCCTTGATTGGTGGCATACAAGTAAGAAAAGGCAGTCTGGCCCATCGTTAGCCGGGTATTGGTGCCCTGGGGGCCTCCATCATTCTGAGTGAGATAGGCCAAGGGAATCATGCAAGTTTGTTGTGCAAGTCCGCTGAACACATTAATATCCGCCTCGACATGGCGACTGTTTACTTGGTCATAAATTACATCGCGAACAGAGTATAAGTGGATATTATGAAGGTTTAAGCTGGCCGAGGTAAGCTGTCCTTTCAGCACCACAAAATCGCGGGTGTAATCGTAATTGCCATAGGTGACTCCGCCATTATAACTTACGTTTTCGATCGTTACATTGGCCATTGCCCCACCACCCCAACCTTCGGATGCGGGAGGATATTGGAATTGCACGACACCGCCGCCAAAAGTGCCTTCGGCTTTAATTTCGGTAATCCTGCCGCCGGTGACAACATTGGTAAAGCGAATCAAACTGGCAGTCTGGGCGCAATCATCCCAGCGTTGATCGCCACTGACGCCGATAAGGCTGATCGGATCACCGCTGCAAGAAACCTGGTTGGGCAGAGGCTCAATGCTGATTCCGGCAATAGCTGCATCACTGACGGTGCAGTCACGTACTCTAAGGCCGGGAGCTCCGCCGCCCAGACAACGGATACCGAACGCGCCGTTCTGGGTTATGATATCCCTGATGACATGGCCTTCGCACGGCATGCAAACCACGAGGCCCGAGTTGCTTTTGTTCCGCGTTTCCAAGGTTCCATCGAAACTAAGGAACAGGTTTTCAAATACGAGGAAACTATCCCAATTTGCCGTTCCGCCGTTCATCACCGTATTGGCATTGGCGGTGCGAAAGATGTCCTTCTGAATGCCGGCTGGCATTCTGATCATCGTATTATTTCCATTCCCCTCGCCATGTATATGTATTTGCGCGGGAAACACTATGGTGTTTGTCACCCGATAGGTGCCGGTGGTGAACAGCAATTCATTAGCCCAAGCGTCATTGCAAGCATCGACGGCTTTTTGAATCGGCACGTAGTCATCAGTTGAGCCATCACCTTTAGCTCCCCACATCCTTACATTGGCGACCTCGCCTTGAAGCATTCGCTCCCAAATGCCGCCGGACATCGCGGTGGAGGCAATGAAGCGTCCGCCATCATCGGCGGGCAAGGTTCCAGCTACAGCAGTGGTAATCCATCGAAAATGGCCACCCGCCCGGCCGCGACGGCTGCTATATCCATAATAATCCAAAACTAGTGCCACCGTATCACTGTTGGCTCCGCTAATGTTCAACGTTTTCAAGTCGGCTATGTTTTGCACTATTACGGGAGTTGCAGCTTTACAGTAAAAGGCTGACGAGACAGTGAATAGCATCGCGATGGCGACCAAACACCCCCGCCGAAAGCAATTTCGGCAGGCTTGCATTAACGTGGATAGTTTTCCCTGTGTCTTCATAGAACTAACTTTCCTATAGTAATTCAGGGGGGTTCACCCATACAACTCGTGCCCAGCCGAATGCCGCTTACAAGCGGAAATGGTGAATACGAAGTGCGCAACGTAGCGCGGATGCCTCCCTAAATTTCGAGAAATTTTTTAGGATAAAGCATAACACTTGTCAACTACATTCGTGGCTGCCTTAATTTAATGACACATAGAACAGTTGCTTGAGGGAATCCTGCAAACAAACCATCGGGTTTAACCAGCGCATTTATGAGATTGATCAAAACGGGTGCGCAGGTTAACGGCTTAATCATTTTTTATAGGGGCGCGGACTTCGATTTGGGAGGCT
Source organism: Pedosphaera sp. (assembly GCA_028293285.1). Classification (GTDB taxonomy): domain Bacteria; phylum Verrucomicrobiota; class Verrucomicrobiia; order Limisphaerales; family Pedosphaeraceae; genus Pedosphaera. Next base: position 4,430 of record JAQGPC010000264.1, on the reverse strand, counting down.
TCGAGGCGGATGTAATTCAAAATGACGGGGGCGAGGATCATGCCGGGAAGACCCATGAGTTTTTCGCCGATGATGAGGCCAATAAGGGTGAGCCAGACGGGGTTGCGGATGCGGTCGCCGACGATTTTGCTATTGAGGAAGTATTCGAGTTTGTGGACGACGATGAGGAAGATGAGGGCGGCGAGGGCGAGCTTGGGCGAGACGGTGAAGGCAAGGCAGACGATGATGGTGTTGCTGATGAGATTGCCAACAATGGGCACCATGCCGCAGAGAAACGTGACGCCGATGACGACGGGGGCGTAAGGGAGTTGCACGATCAAGATAAAGATGGTGCTAATGATGGTATTGATGAGGGAGATTATAATTTGCGCGCCCATGACGGTGGCGAAGCTTTGGTAAAGGGCGTGGAACCGCAGGGCGATTTCATCGCAGCAGAGGGAAAAGAGATTGCCTTTGACGCGGTGTGAGGCGCGGTCGAGGTCGAGTTGGCTGTTCAGAAAAATGCTGATGGCGACGACGATGCCGATAATGACGAAAACGACGACGCTGGTCGCGCCACGGGCGAGGTTGCTCAGGGAGTGAACCTGTTCCTTGACGTTATCCATGGCGAGTTCCTTGAGACTGGCATAATCAGTGAAGGGAAGTTCGATATGATGCGCTTCGGCCCAAGAGAGGACTGACGGAATGGAGCTGTCGGCGATCCTGGGCAGGGCGAAAACGGCAGCCCTGGTAAAGTGGCCTGCGCCATAGGACACGCCGACGATAACAATGAGGAACAGCGCAACGGCGAGGGGCTTGCTTTTGGTGAAGTAAAGTTTGTTGAGCACGAAGATGGAAAAGAGCACGGCCAGCAGCAATGCGCCCAAGTGCAGCCAGGCGACGAGCACAATGGTCATCGCAAGAATCAGGTAGGAAAGTCGGTTGGGGTTGGTCATGGTGGCGGTTTGTGCTGTTCTGCTTTGATCCTTATATATCTTTTTTACCAACTTGATGGTCTTGAGACCAGCGTTTTGACCATGAAGGGGAGGAATCATTCAAACCACGAGGGAAATTAACCACGAATTCACACGAAGGGGAACTGCCAAAACTTAAACCGCAGATGAACGCGAATGGACGCAGATTGGGGAAGTAAACGCGAGGATGGAGGATTGAGAATAGAGGATAGCGACCAATGGCAAAAGTTTTAAACCACGGATGGACAGAGATGCACACGGATGGAAAAAGAGAGAATGTCTTGCTGTTTGCGAAGCAGGCTGTGAGTTTCGGAAAGACGGGGTTACAGTTCGAGTCCTTCTGGACAGGCACTGTCTCGCTCCACCGTGTCGATCCCAAATTATTTGGGGAGCCACTGCTCGAATAGAGCGGCCAAGGTGGGTTCCATGCCGTCGAGGATGTTGGGTTTTACGAGGAAGGAACTGGCACCGAGGGCGCGGGCTTCGGTGTGGTCTTTCACACTATCCGAGGTGGACCAGATGACGATGGGAAGTTGCGTGAGGTGGAGTTCTTTTCTGGCGGCATTCAATACTTCGAAGCCGGTCATGCGGGGAAGCTTGATGTCGAAGAGGCAAAGGGAGGGGAAAGGATATTTTTTGCGGTCGGCAAAGAGGCCTTCGCCTTTCAGGTAGGCGAGCGCGGTGTCGCCGGAAGCGACGGTTTGGACGGGATTGGTAATGCCCATGCGGCGCAGGGCGCGGCTGAAAAAGAATACTTCGGCTTCGTTGTCTTCAGCCAAGAGAATGGTGGGCGGAGTGGGAAGGGGGGAACGGTTGGTCAAGGGCAGGATGAAGTTTCCGGAAGTGGTCCCGGACATTACTGATCTATAGCTGATAAGAGTGGTGTCCATTCGGGTATTCAACGGTTCCTCCAATATTGAAGGAACTTGTTGTTAAACATGGATATAGACTAAGCGACTTGGGCGGTTGGACAATCCGGCAGAATGACTACGGCGATGTAGGATTTGTCCTATAAGAATGGTGGGGAGAATTAGCGGAGGAGGAATTCAGATTCCGGGGCGAAGCGGCGGATGGGAGGGGAGAGGTAATGGGTCTGGTGCGGGATAGACATCGTAATTTGGAGAGTATGTGCGCTTCGGCAAAGCGGTGGTCCGGCCGGTGTTGGGATCGAACTGATCGCCGGCGTAAATGGTATTGGTAGTCGTTAAACCATCGGGAGTGGCGGTATAAATATGGGTGGAACCGACCAGAATTTCCAGCGTGCCCGATGAAGCAAGGAGGTAACTACCGGACAGGACGGTGATTCTGCCAGTAGGAAATGTAACCTGATAGTCGGAGGCGGGAGCCGCTTTTGTAACGCAGCCGGCGATTTTACCTTCACGCAGGTCCAGATGAATCTGGGTAGTCAAATCAACAGTGTTTGTTTGGGCATTGAGTTGGCCGAAGCCCACGATGGAATTCTCCTGTATGCGCAGAACGTCAGCGGGAATGTCGTCTGAAATATAATTATAATTAAAAGTTGGATTCGGTACCATTAGCCGACGAGGTGCGGAAACGAATTTGGGTGCGGAATAAACGGGATATTCGGTCCGAAACAGGATGTCACTGTGGACTTCTTCGCGGTCTGGATGGTGGAACCGGGCAGCACGAGATCGCCTTTTTTGAGGAGTTGCCAATTTGATTGGTTGGTGGAATAGCGCGCCTGGCCTTTTACCCCAACGACCTCGGCAGTGAAGATGAAAGGCTCTGTTGCAATGGCATGAAGTGTGAAACCGATCAAGGCCGAGAAAATGATGAGGGTCAGTTGGCGGTGGAGTTGTGGGGTTGGTTTCATGAGAAAGGGAGATGTTTTATATTCCCGGTCGGAGGAGCGGGGCGGAGGGGGGTGCTAACAGTTTCGGTTTGGAAATATAATATAAGTCGGGATGATGGCGATCAGCAGGAATGGCTAAGATTCGGGATGTGGCGGGATCGAATCTATAACCGGCAGGGATGTCTCTGGTGGTTACAGAGCCATCGGCATTGGGAATGGTGATATTCACATTCACCGAATCGGCCAGTGCGTCCACCACGCCTGACGCGGCAAGGTGGTAAGTGCCCTGAAGGATGGTGGCGGTGCCGGTCGGGAATTTGACTTGATAGTCCAAGGTGGCAGAAGATTTTTTTGCGCTGCCCATGATCACACCAGCCCGTAAATCCAAATGGGTTCGGTTAACGAGACCGGTTTTGGTCTTTTGGGACGCAAGCTGGTCGATGACCAAGACGGAATTCTCAAATATGCGCAGGACGTTTTCGGTAGCTTGTTCGGAGCTGGGCGGTGTGCGGGTGATTAGGGGTGGGCCGGGTCGGGAGCGGAGCTGCGGGGGGACAAGAATGGGAGGTTCGGGGGCGAGCAGGAGGTCGACTGAGGACTTGCCAGCGGTTTGAATGACGGAACCGATGGGCAGTAGATTGCCCAGCTTGAGTATATGCCAATGATTGGAATGGGTTGAATAGCGTGCTTCCCCGGTTAGCCTTACAACTTGGGCAGTAAGAGGGGTGTGGTCTTTGGCAGGAGCGGTTGGGGCGAAACCAACCAATGTGAAAAGAATTGTGATAGCAGCCAATTTCCGAAGGAATTGCGGGGTTGGTTTCATGGCGTCAAGGGACGGAAGGGATTATGGGGGGAAGAGGTAAAAATTCAAGGGAATTGGGTTGGGATTGATCGGGATGTTTTGCGCCTTATAGGGCTCTGAGACAGGCGGGATGGGTGTCTTACTTAAAAAAAATCCAATGGAGTCAATACAGCCAATGGAAGGTTAGGCAAATACGAGGATGGATGATAGAAGATGGAGGATGGTGAAATACGAAATAAAAATGGCCACGAGAAGTTGGAGGAGGACAGAGGGCGGAAGTCGGATGGGAATGGGGACCAGAACGCAGCAACAAAGGGGTGGGAGATTTAAGATTAAGAATGGAAAAGGGAGTGAAATTGATACGCATACCTGTGTATCGAGTGAAAAGGAGAGTTAAAGAGGCTTAAGTAGAGTTAAGGAGAGATAAAAAATTTAAATATGAGTCGAGAGTCCATGGTCGAGGGTCGAGGGTCGAGGGTCGAGGGTCGAGAGACGGCAAAACGGAAGACGAACCACGAACGGCCACCAAAGGACACAGATATCGCAAAATGAAAACAAGAACACCCAAAGCCGAGAGATTAGGATTAAGATTATGAGTAACCACCGCAATCGCGGGGCAGGGATTAAGAAAAATGGGCGGAACTCGCCGACAGGCTGTCGGCGCTCCGAGGCGGAGGGCGGAGCGTCAAGTTAATGATGAAAAATCAAGAGGAAATTCGAACTGATATGAGTCAGTACGAGCTGGTACGAGTAGCAACGGTGTTAGTTGGCAAGCTGGAATTGGGGATTTTTTAGGAGGTGGTTCATGAGGACGATGAGCTTGCGCATGACGGCGGTGAGGGCGACCAAAGGTTTTTTGCCC
>JAQGPC010000263.1 GCA_028293285.1 Pedosphaera sp. | reverse complement strand
GCCTCGATGTTAAGGCTCGTATTTGTGAATCTTCTAGCCAACGCCATCAAATATACCAGCACCCGGTCGCAAGCGGAAATTGGCATCCATTACTCCTGTTCTGCCACGGAACACATTATTTCGATTTGCGATAACGGCGTAGGTTTTGACATGAAATATATTGATAAACTTTTTGGTGTCTTCCAACGCTTGCATCATACCGATGAATTTGAAGGCACCGGCATAGGATTGGCCAGCGTCCGTCGCATCATCAATCGCCATGGGGGCCGCACCTGGGCGGAAGGAAAAATTGACGGAGGTGCGACATTCTATTTTACTCTCCCGCAAAAACCAATTCCACAACCCACAAAACAAACCTAATTTGCCATGTCGCTCATTAAACGCATTCTGCTCGTCGAAGACAGCGCCAAAGATGTGGAACTAACCCTGGCCGCGCTTGAAGACCACAATCTGGCCAATGAGGTGATGGTTGTTCGCGATGGCTCGGAAGCTCTCGATTATCTTTTGCACCGTGGAAAATTTGAAACCCATAGTAATGGCTTGCCTGTAGTGGTGCTGCTCGATTTAAAAATGCCCAAGGTAGATGGCCTGGAAGTTCTATCGCAGATGAAACGGCATGCCGATTTGAAAAAGATCCCGGTCGTAATGATGACCTCTTCGCGGGAAGAGCGGGACCTTATTAAAAGCTATGAACTGGGAGTCAACGCGTATGTGGTCAAGCCGGTTGACTTTCAACAATTCCAGGATTGCGTGAAGAAACTTGGCTTTTTTTGGGCCCTGGTCAATGAACCACCACCGGCTGCCGCTCGCAAAACCGCCTAATTAGACTTATTTTGTTGGTTTGACCGCAAGTTCATGTGTCGCCGGTTTCACGCCTTTAATGAATTCACCGAAACCGTACATGCTGGGTTTATATTCACCCACGTAGCTGACGTCTGCTTTTTTCGGCACATTCAAGCCAACAAACTGAAATACGCTGTTCACGATCAAGCGGCGTAGCCCTTCACTTTGCAAATCGGTTGCCGCGCCCATGGTCGTGCAAAGAATCTTGTTGGTCTTGCCAGCTTCGTTCTTGTATAGCCGCGTCCAAACCACCGGTTGCATTGGCTCATTTTTCTTCCCGTCTACAGGCGCATCCGTTGGGTTCATTCCAGTCAGGACTTGTCCACGCACGAGGACTTTTGCGTCTGCAGGTGGATTGGCCGTGTAAACGTCACTATTACCGAAGATATCCATTACGCCGCGCAAAATGGGATCATTCTTGGCCGACGGTTCAATGATTCCGCGCGTGGCTTCCTTTTTATGCGCGCCGTGATGCGCCACCCAGGTTTCTCCCAGGACTTGTTTGCCGAAACCACCGGGCCAGATTGTGCTGTTGTAGCTGAATTTCGCGTAAGAGCTGTTCGTGCTGCCGTATGCGAAGGCGTGCGTGCTCGTCCGGAGCGCGATGATGGGTTTGCCAGCAAGATAAGCATCCACAAAATGTTTCATTTGTGCATCTGGCCACTCGCGAAACCGTAACAAGATGACGACTGCATCGGCCGAGTCCAGCGCCTCCATTCCGGGATTATTGTCCTTTACCGTGGGATCAATCGTTCCGTCCTTGGAATTAATCGAAAACAAAACCGTGCACTTGAACCCATGTCGCACAGCCAAAATTTTCGCCAACTGCGGCAAACTTTCCTCGGAACGGTACTCCTCGTCGCCAGAAAGAAACACGATATGCTTGTCCAAGCCCGGACCAGCTTTGCCTTCATAAACAACGAAATCAGCGGCGTGAGCAGTATTGAACAGGCATAGCCAGCAGAAAAAAATTGCCAACAAGTATTTTTTCATGGGGAGCGAGTGAATGTCGTTATTCGAATTGCAATGGTTTATACAACAACAACAACAACAAAGATTTCAGGTTTAATTAACTTTCTCAGGACGCTGACAAAGACCATTAAGCTGGCTTTTTCGGGCCTTTGGCGGATTTTTTCGGAGCGCCTGACACGGGCTTTGTCTGCGGCGGCAATTCAGCGCAATGCGGTGCAACTTTATCTATATTGGGTGTAACATCGGCATCCACATTGCCAACGGCCCACGCAATGCCGCCGAAAAGGATTTCCTGGAAAGTTGGATTAGTCCAAACATCCTCGCGGTGCCCCATGGAGGTATAGAAAACACGGCCTTTTCCATGTTTTCGCGCCCACGTGGCCGGATAAGCGGGACGTTGATACGGCTCGCCGGTCATGCCCCCCGTCTCCTGCACCAACAGCACGTGGAGATTTTTGGCAAAATCTTTCAAGGAATACCATTCTTCCGTCAGCTCGAAACCGGGACCACGATCTTTCATTCCGGGAAATTTGGAATCCACCGCGCGCATTTTACTCCTTTGTTGCTGGCCATGAATAATAAACTCGGCACCGATCATTTGAACATAGGGATCAGCCTTGTCGCCGTAGTTTTGGTAACGAGCTGAACGGTCTTTTGTGTCAGTTTCGGCAGTTTCATTGGTATGAAAAGTGTCCGTGGCAGAGTGAGTGCCGATAAAGCCTTTCCCCTGTTTAATGGCCTCAAGAAATGCGGCTTTGCCCTCCGGTGTCATGGGGGGATTGTTGTCCGTACCGGGCGCGGTCAAGTTGCCAGTAGTATAGAAATAATAGGCATCAAATTTGGCGAGATACTCAGGTGTGAAAAGGCTTCCATCCTTGGAAAATGTAAATTCGATTCCATGCTTGGGGCCCAGCTCAGCGAGAATCGTTTCCGCGAAACTAGGTTGTCCATCCTTGCGCTTGATCACGGGGTGTTCGAAGCCGGATGATTTGGAAAAGAAGAGCACCTTTTTTGTGCTGGATTGTGCGGTGCCGGCCATCGCCGTGCAGCCTGCAACACCAAGACCGAGTGCCGCTGCACTGGTACGAAGGATCATTTCGCGTCGAGTCATCATTGGATGATGTAAACACCTCCGACTCCAACTATCAAGCTTCTCTAATTATTCACCAAATGACTGGTGCTCGATATGTGCCGGTTTGTCTCTTGATAGCAGTAACTTCCGATTGTTATCTCAAACCCGTAATTATCATTTCTCCCGTTGATATCCACTTACTTAGAATCTATTGGGTGCCGGACAAAAATCAGGGAATGCCTGGTTTTGCTTTTTTTTGGCGACATATTATATACATACGTATATATATACATCATGAATACTGATTCGCCCCCCCAATCCTTGCTTAAGCAAATCTCGCAAATCCACCGCATGGAGCCGGGCAGGCTCTGCGTCATGGGCCAGGGACCCAACGGCCCTTATTACAACCTCCAGTGCCGTGAGCAGGGTAAGACCCGCAGCCGCTATGTGCCGGGCGAGCAATCCGCCGTGGTGGCCGAACACACCGCCAACTACCGGCATTTCCAGGCGCTGGTGGAACAATACGCGGCCCTGATCGTCGCCCAGACCCGCGCCGAGCGGGAGACCGGCGCTAAAAAAAAGACCTCGCGCCCGAAATCCTCCTCGCCCAAGATCAGGAAATCCAACGCTTGACGGCTCATTTCCAAGGCCAGGCACCCCACGGTCAATTGGTGCAGGAACTGGAACTGCTGTTGCGAACGGCCCTTTTCCAGTCCGCCAGCGCTCTGGTCGGCGTGCTCTTGCAGCAAGCCGCCAACCGTAGCGACGCCCTTTATCGGCCCAGACCGGGCGAACAGCGCAAAGGCCGGGAGACCCTCCAGGTGCAATGTCTCTTTGGCACCTTTGCATTGGCGCGCGATTATTATTACCATCCCGGCAAACACCAAGGGCACCATCCGGCGGATGCCGCGCTGGGCTTGGAGGTGGGCTACACGCCCGCCCTGGCCCGTTTGATCTGTCTGGAAGGAGCCGATGCGCCGGGTTATGAGAAGGCGCAACAGCATCTGGCCGAGACGGGCGGCATCAACGTGTCCGCCCGGCAAATCCAGCGCGTCGTGCAACGGGTGGGCCAGGACGCGCAAGCGTGGCAGGAGCGGGAGGCCCAACCCGGCCGGTGCGCCGCACCCATTATGTATGTCAGTGGCGATGGCACCGGTGTTCCCATGCGCCGGAAGGAGTTGGCGGGACGCAAAGGCAAGCAACCCGACGGGACTGCCAAGACCCGCCAGGCTTATCTGGGCTGCGTCTTCACCCAGCATCGGACTGATGAAAAAGGCCACCCGGTACGGGATTATCAATCCACCACTTATGTTTCCAGCTTCAAGTCCATTGCTGAGTTTGGCCCGCTGCTGCGGCAGGAGGCCATCCGCCGGGGCATGGGCGACGCGCGGGCCAGGTGGTGCTGCTGATTCACGGGGCGGCGGGATTGGAACACATGGGCAAGGACTGCTTCAAGGACAGCGTGCAGATCGTGGACTTTTACCACGCGGTGGAACACGCCGGTCGCGTGCTGGACGCGCTGATCGGCAAAGACCATCCCGATTATAAAACCCGGCAAAGCCGTTGGGCCAAGCGCTTGCTCAAAGGCCAGGTGGCGTCCCTGATTAAAGAAACCCGCCAAGCTTCCCTAGGCACGCCCCAAGCCCAAGCCGTTGAAACAGCGCTGGGCTACTTTGAGCGCAACGTGGCGCGGATGCAGTATGGCACCTTTCGGAAAAACGGTTACTTCATCGGTTCGGGGGTGGTTGAAGCAGGCTGCAAAACAGTGATTGGAGCGCGGTGCAAACAATCAGGAATGTTTTGGTCCCAACCCGGGGCGGAAAATGTCCTGGCCTTGCGCTGCCTCCAGAGCAGTCGCCGACACGATGACTTCTGGAAACGCCGGCTCAATAACCACGTTAAACAAAATAACACGCTCTCTTTATCAGCTTAACGAAGAATTTTGTCCCGCACCCGCTGCCTGAAGGCGGAACTCTGAACCAAAGGCGTTACAAGGTTAAATGGTTGCATGGTTACACCGTTGAATGCCCGTGGCGCTGTTCGTGATCTATTGTCCGAAATTCCCAGTTATTCCGCGTTAATGGGGATTAATCCGGGTTAAAAAAAGCGCCTGTTGTGGTGGGATGGAGAAGTCCGCCGCTACAGCGGAAGAGCTGATACGAGCTGGTACGAGTAGCAACGGTGTTAGTTGGCAAGCTGGAATTGGGGATTTTTTAGGAGGTGGTTCATGAGGACGATGAGCTTGCGCATGACGGCGGTGAGGGCGACCAAAGGTTTTTTGCCC
>JAQGPC010000248.1 GCA_028293285.1 Pedosphaera sp. | reverse complement strand
TTGGAACAAAAAGGCCCACCTTTACCTGGCGATGCTACACCTCGCCTTGGGACTGATTACTTATCGGGAAACAGGCCTATTGGGATAAGCTCTAAACTGATTTCACTTGTCACGTTCGTTCCCCAGGAGCGGCTATAGGCAAAGATCTTCAGTCCGGCAGCGTGAGCGGCATTCACCAGACTGATGGTAAACTGCGGCCCACTGGTCGGGAACGCAGTGCCGGCATCTCCGGCTTTGACGATGATATGGGTCATGCCCTGACTTTTTTCGTAACTCATGAGCGTTGGGATGTCATGCACACTTGAAACATTCCCGCCAAGGTGGTTGGTAGCTGCAGACATGAAATAAATCCAATCACCTTTGCCAAGGTTGGCCGGATCCACCCCATTATCGAGGCCGAACACATTGGAAGTGAGCGACAGGCACAGTCCAAATAAACTTAGGGCTGTTAGTCGGACAGTGGGGGAGGTGTGAGTTATAATTTTCATAGTCTATAAAAGTGCAGCTGCTCTCTGCATTGTGGTGGAACTGTGAGATGCTACTTCTGATTTCCCCTCCCGCCAATCACATTAAAATGTAGTGCCTGCCCGCAGAAACCATGACGGTTTGCACGTTTGCCGGAAAACGATTCAAGTTTTTAGGTGAATACCCCAGTTGAGAAGAGACGCTTACTGGAGTGTATTAATTCAGGTGTTTTTCCACTGGATTAACACGCTGACCATCAGACAGTCCGTGATACGAAAACGGACCAACGTGAAATAATTATTATTTATGTCCTACGCACCGAATCGCTCTGAACTTATTTTTTCCAATCGTACTCATTCAGCCAGTCAGCATTCTCCTTCCAATAATAACTCGAAACCGCGAGTTCGCCGTTCAGAGACAACCGATTCAAAGCCAGATGCAAAGAAAATTTCAAATAACTATCCCATCATCGTTCATTGTCATCTCTGCTGGGATTGGGTTTGGCAACGGCCGCAACAATTTCTCTCCCGTTTAAGTCAGCGTCATCCGGTGTTGTTCGTGGAAATGCTGGCTCCGGATTCACAGCTCAAATCTCCGACGGTTCTATTGGATACCATCGAGGCGTTTCCAAATATCACTCGCTTGCGCATGCAATTCCCGACGGAACGCTGGCACGATGGTGATTACGTGGACAGGACCAGGCGCGAACTCCTCCAAGAAGCACTGAGCGGTCAATTGGCAGGCAAATTCGATAATGCCGTCCAATGGTTTTATGACCCGATGGCCGTGACCTCTTTTGCCGGGAAGATGGATGAAATTGCCATCGTCTATGACTGCATGGATGAGCTTTCCAAATTCAAGCATGCGCATCCGGATTTGGTGAAGCGCGAAGCGGAACTGCTGGCCCAAGCTGACGTGGTATTTACCGGCGGTTACAAGATGTGGGAATCCAAGAGCCGCCATAATAAGAATTGTCATTTCTACGGCTGCGGTGTGGACATTGATCATTTTGGCAAGGCGCGCGATCAACAAACTCCGCTGCCAAAGGATTTAAATCGCAAGGACAAACCTGTGCTGGGTTACTTCGGGGTCGTTGATGAAAGGATGGATTATGAATTGATTGCAAAGCTGGCTGATGCCAATTCCAATTGGGACATCGCCATCGTCGGTCCTCTTGCCAAAGTAGAAGAGAGCGCACTTCCTCGCCGCTCGAACATTCATTGGCTGGGCGGCCGTCCTTATGCGGTACTGCCCGCTTACTGCAAAGCATTCGATGTGTGCCTGATGCCATTTGCCATGAATGAAGCAACCGAATACATCAACCCCACCAAGGCTTTGGAATACATGGCCACGGGCAAGGAGGTTGTCAGTTCGGCGGTGCCGGATGTGGTGAGGAACTTTGGCACGGTGGTCAAGGTCGCCAAATCTCACGATGAATTTATTTCCCTGTGCCAGCAGGCAGTTGCCAAACCCGATGAAGGGGCCATCGAGCGCGGACTGAAAATGGTGGCGAACAATTCGTGGGAATCAATTGTAACCCACATGGAGAACCACATTGAAAAAGCACTGGCTGGCAAACAGGCCGTTGCTGCCACCGCATAATTTACTGACTGAGATTCACCCAAAAAAAAAGAAGGAATAAAATGGAGATGTTTGATTATCTGATCGTCGGAGCCGGTTATGCGGGAAGCATTCTTGCGGAACGCCTGGCGCGTGGGTGCGGCAAACAGGTGATGCTGGTTGATAAACGATCACATATCGCCGGCAATGCTTATGACCATTACGACGACTCGGGTATCCTCGTTCATAAATATGGACCGCACATCTTTCATACCAACAGCAAGGAAGTATTCGATTATCTCTCGCGCTTCACGGCATGGCGGCAATATCAACACCGGGTTCTCGCGGCGGTGGATGGACAGTTAGTTCCCATCCCCATCAATCTGGACACCATCAATCGTTTGTATGGTGTCAACCTGAACTCATTTCAAATGGATGATTTTTTGGCGAGCCGCGCCGAGAAGATGGAGCAGGTTCGCACCTCGGAAGATGTAGTGGTGAGCAAGGTGGGCCGCGAGTTATACGAGAAATTCTTCCGCGGTTATACCCGCAAGCAATGGGGATTGGATCCTTCGGAACTGGATGCCCAGGTCACCGCGCGTGTTCCCACCCGTACTAACCGGGATGATCGTTACTTTACTGATACCTACCAAGCGATGCCGTTGCACGGTTTCACGCGGATGTTTGCCAACATGCTGGACCATCCGAATATCAAGATAATGCTCAACACTGATTATCGGGACATCAAGGATATCATTCCGCACAAGGAGTTGATTTTCACCGGACCAGTGGATGAATACTTTGATTATTGTCACGGCAAACTCCCTTACCGTTGCCTGGAGTTTAAGCATGAGACTCACAACAAGGAATTGTTGCAGCCAGTCGCGGTGATCAATTACCCGAACGATTATGCTTACACGCGGGTGACAGAATTCAAGCACTTGACCGGACAGGAGCATCCCAAGACGAGCATTGTTTACGAATACTCCAAGGCGGAAGGAGATCCTTATTATCCGATCCCGCGCGCGGAGAATGCGGAACTGTATAAGAAGTATCAAACACTGGCCGATGCCACTCCGGGCGTACATTTTGTGGGCCGGTTGGCCACCTATCGTTATTACAATATGGATCAGGTGGCGGCCCAAGCCCTGACGGTATTTTCCAAAATCATTGGCGTGAATCGCGGTGAAGCCCTCGAATTACAAAGCCAACCCAGGTTAACCACCTTGACCGTTCCCCTGAGCACCAACGGAAACGGGAATGGTCATGGCAATGGCAACGGTCATTCCGGCAATGGAATTGAAAATGGAAATGGCCACAGCAATGGGAATGGACGTTCACACACCAATGGAAACGGGAATGGCCATAGTAATGGGAATGGAAACGGAAAGCGTCTTACCAAAGGGAGTGTTAGTTGCCGGACAGCACCAATACAGAAGCGGCGGCGTGCGAACCTGACGGCCACGTAAGTCAACCCACAATTCCAATTTGCATGATACTCCAAGAAGGAGAGTTGTCCTCGGTATGCATTGCAGTTCGCAGTCCGTTTAAAAGTTTTTTCATGGCGGGCTTTGAGTGTTCCACCCACAAGCTCCCTTGTGGCCGACGATTGGATTTAGTGGCATCCACTGCCCATGAAAAATTGGCACTCATGGATTATGCCCGGATGAATGAGCAGGGCATTCATGTAGCGCGCGAAGGGGTTCGCTGGCATTTGATCGAACATGAACCAGGTTATTACGACTTTTCCAGTGTGAGACCCATTCTGCGTGCTACAGAATCCACGGGAACCCAGGTCATCTGGGATCTCTGCCACTTCGGTTGGCCGGATCATCTGGATATCTTCAAACCTGAATTCGTTGAGGGTCTGGCACGGTTCGCGACGGCTTTTGCGCGGCTGTTAAAAAGGGAAACCAGCCTGCCGCCGTTTATTGTGCCGGTAAACGAGATTTCGTTCTTCTCCTGGGCGGGGGGTGAAGAGGGTTCGCTCAATCCTTATGCGATAGGCCGGGGCTTCGAACTTAAATGTCAATTGGTCCGTGCTTCGATTGCCGCCATGGATGCCATCAGGGCTGTTATTCCCAATGCGAGGTTTGTGCATGTGGATCCCATCATCCATGTGGTCGCGCATCCGGATCGACCGGAGGAGCACCCGCTGGCGGAAGCTTACCGGCTCGCGCAGTTTCAAGCGTGGGACATGTTGGCGGGCCGGGTGGCTCCTGAATTAGGCGGCAGCGAGAAATACCTGGATATCCTTGGGGTCAATTATTACATCCACAACCAATGGGTCTATGACATTCAAGGCGGTCAACGCTCTCATGAGCTGGACCCCATCCACCGGACGGATCCATTGTATCGGCCATTGCGTGAAATACTTGAAGAAGTGCATCATCGTTATCGTCGCCCGATGTTTATTGCAGAAACCGGCGCCGAGGATGCTGCGCGAGGGCCATGGCTGCGATATGTGGGGAATGAAACAGAAGCAGTTCGCGCCAAGGGCATCCCGCTCCAAGGAATTTGCCTGTATCCCATATTGAACCATCCCGGCTGGAATGACGACCGTCATTGCCACAACGGCCTATGGGATTACGCGGATGAGCGCGGCCATCGCAACATTTACGAACCGCTGGCCGACCAGGTTCGCTCCTTGCAGAAAGCTTTTGAGAAAAATGGCCACGCTTCAAAAACATTGAACGGCGAGGAAATGTTTCGGGTCTTCCTTAATGGTCACCGTTCTCATCTCGACGAAGATTTGGAAATCACCACGTCGCTATAAGGTCGTCACTGCTTTGTTGCAGTGGCCATGGAGTTGCGTGCGTGTCCGTCGAGTTCGAAAAAATTTCGCTTTTTTAGGCCGGTCGTTTGACCGTCCGTACGAGCGGCTTTACATAAGTAAGAGACTGGGTTGTTTGCCCCAGTATAGAAAATTTAATCCAACTGCCAAATTACAACACCGAGATAATCAGGCCTACAAACCTTTCGCATCAAATGCCTTGGGCAGAAAATTGGCCGCCGTGTCATTAATAAAAACGTTGTATGTCGAACCTTCTAGCAAACCCCCGGCCCGAGTATCCCCGCCCTGATCGCCAACGAGCAACCCGCGAAGGCGTGGATTGGCTGAACCTGAACGGCCCGTGGCAGTTTCGCTTTGACCGATACCGGCGAGGGGTTGAGGAAAGCTGGTTTATTCCGGATGAACAGGAATGGCGGGAACAAATCGTGGTGCCCTTCTGTTGGGAATCGTTGGCCGCGTGGGGCGAAGGTGATGCCGCGGGCAATGAAAATTATTATTCCACACGCGTCTTTTTTAATCCTCTCGAAGTAACCTGTTCCAATCATCGGTCGGCCCCGCGTTATGAGGTGGGATGGTACCGGCGCACGATTGAGATCCCAGATAATGATGCCTGGCGCGGCAAGCGTGTGATTTTAACCATAGGGGCAGCGGATTTCTTTACGGATTGCTGGAGCAACGGGCAACATTTGGGTCACCACGAAGGCGGTTACACACCGTTTGAATTTGATATAACCGACACCTTGGGCAAACCGGGGCCGGACGGCAAACGTTCAGCTTTGGTTGTCCTGCGGGTTGAAGATCCGGTGGATAACCACGAACAGCCGGTGGGCAAGCAATGGCGCTGGTACACCACCACGAGTGGCATTTGGCAAACGGTGTACGTTGAACCGCGTAGCATTTCTTACATTCGCTCCTTTCGCATTTACACCGACATTGATGCGGGCACCGCACGATTTCAGATTAATTGCGCCAACGCCGAGAAGGACTGCGCCATCACCGCCGAAATTTTCTCGCCGACTGGTTCCTCGCAAACAGCAACCCTAGAAGTGAAGAATGGAGTCGCTGATCAGGCGGTGAAGGTGGATCCGTTGATGTTATGGAATCCCAATGAGCCAAATCTCTATAAAGTAATTTTTCGTTTGCAGCGCAACGGCCAGACAGAGGATTTGGTGCGTACTTATTTTGGC
Organism: Pedosphaera sp.; assembly: GCA_028293285.1. Taxonomy (GTDB): domain Bacteria; phylum Verrucomicrobiota; class Verrucomicrobiia; order Limisphaerales; family Pedosphaeraceae; genus Pedosphaera. The sequence continues at coordinate 4,120 of JAQGPC010000248.1, read as the reverse complement.
ATGCGGAAAATTGACTTCGCCCCCGGAGAACCGCCGGAGTCGCCGGTTTGTTTGCGTTTGAATGGAGTCGCCCGCTATCTGCGCGGTGCCCTACATCAATCTTATTATCCCGATGGAGTTTACACGGCGGGTGACGTGAGGACGTTAAAGAACGACATTGCTTACGCCAAGAAGGTCGGCTTCAACTTCCTGCGCATCCATATCAAGATCGATGATCCGCTCCTGCTTTATTATGCCGATAAAATGGGCATGCTCTTAATGGCCGATTTTCCAAACTTCGGAGAAGGTGGCGATACTGCCGTTGGGCGCCAACGATTTGAAGTGATGATGCGGGAGGCGATTGAACGGGATTTTAATCATCCCTCCATTTTCGCCTGGTGCATGTTCAATGAAACCTGGGGTTTTGGCGGACAGGTGGAATTTGTGGACATGATTCATCCCATAAATCCGAAAGACCGTCCCAAGAATCGGGCGTTGTCAGCAGCAGTGTCTGCATCCGCCGGTGCCACCGCACCCGCAGCGGTCCTTGATCAGGCCAAGAAGGAAAAGGCACGTCTCGCCAATCTGGGTTCCCACACCTGGGTGCAACGCATGTGGGAACTGGCCAAGCAACTGGATCCCACACGGCTCATTGAAGACATGAGCGTCGTTCATTGGGAGCATCTCGATTATTTCGCGCACGGAGATACCGATATCAACTCCTGGCATTTTTATATTGATGATTACGCGCGGGCCAAGGAACACATCGCTAAGATTGTTAAATCCACATTTCTCGGCTCGGAATTTAATTATGTGCCGGGCTACAAGCACAAAGGCCAGCCGTTGATCAATAGTGAGTATGGCGGAGTAGGCGCTTTGGATGGCGACCGGGATGTGAGCTGGACCTTCAAATTTCTCACCAACGAACTGCGGCGTTACGGACAGATTTCCGCTTACATTTTCACGGAGCTGCACGATGTGGAGTGGGAGCACAACGGGTTTCTAAATTACGACCGCACGCCAAAGGAGTTTGGCTACGATCCCGCAATTATCAATGAGAGTGATACGTTGCCAATGGACGCTCCGCCGATTTCGCGGGTCGCGGCCGGGCAGGTAATTACTGTGGATGTTTCCTCTTCCCATTTCTCGTCGCGGCCGAACCGGGACATTTCCTTATGCTGGCGGTTGGATGGAATGGATACGCGCGGACGCATCCGGCAATGCATGGCACGCGGCAGGGTTCCGATTGCATTTCCACATCGCCGGGTGGTCCATGCCCATACCATTGAGTTACAAATGCCTGACGAACCGATGCTTTGCACATTGATGGTCGAGGCATGTAATTCTGAAGGAACCGTCATTGCCAAAAACTTTGTGGATTATTTCATTTCCGAGCATTACCCGCCCAATCGCGAAGAGACGCCGCGCGCGTTAATCCTGCGCGGCACACCGGGTGATTGGGCCAACGCAGAATGGAGCGGCGAAACGGGAGATCGCGACCATCAACGGGCCGAGGATTGTTGTTATGGCCATGGTCATGGATTTTTTGAATGGGTATTGCCATTGAATGGAGCGGATATTTCGAAAGCGCGCCGATTGCGGGTGCTCTGCGAAGTCTCTTCGCGCCGCATTGATACGCCGCAAACCGATGACGATATTTTCCCAACCACACTTCATGGCTACCTGAATGGCATTCAGATTTATAACTCCTTCCTGCGCAATCATCCGCACGATACCCGGGGTGCGTTAAGTTATCTGCGTGGCGGACGGGGTGCCTATGGTTATTTGGAACACGCCTTTGCGGAAGGCGATTTGTTGCAGCAAATTGCCCAGCACACGATGGATGATCATCTGCATCTTCGGCTCGGTGTGCCGCCGGATGCATTGGCCCAAGGCGGCCTGACAGTTTATGGTGCTGAATGCGGACGCTATCCCGTTTCGCCCACAGTTATTATTGAATGGTAGATTGACACATGAAAACTTCCTTACGTTTTTTGCACTTGGAAGATGACCCACTGGACGGTGAGTTGATTCGACGAATGTTGCTGGCTTCGGGCCTCGCCCGCGAATTGGTGCGGGTGGAGACGGCTAAAGATTTTATTGCCGCGCTTGCCGAGCCGTTTGATTTTATTATATCCGATTTCACATTGCCCTCTTTTGATGGCATGAGCGCGCTTAAACTGGCGCGGGAAAGGCAACCAGACCTGCCGTTTATCTTTGTCTCCGGAACGATTGAGGAAGAATTGGCTGTGGAAAGCCTTAAGCAGGGAGCCACGGATTATGTATTCAAAAATCGTCTGTCGCGATTGGTCCCTTCGGTGCGTCGCGCCTTGGAGGGCGCAGAAGAGCGGGCCGAAAGCCGGCGCGCAGAGGAAGCGATGCGGCAATCCGAATATAAATATCGGCAGTTGTTTGAAAGCCTGAGTGACGCGGCCTTCCTGGTCGAGGTGCAGTCAGGTCGTATTCTGGATACTAACAAGCAAGGCGAACAGCTTTTGGGAAGAAGCCGGGGAGAAATCATCGGATTAAATCAAGGCGCGATTCATCGGCCGGAAAAATTTGAAGAATGCCGGCAAAGATTTCAGGGGTGCGGCGAACAGGGGGCTTCCGTGGATTGCGAAGACGAAGTCCTGCGGCAAGATGGCAGTACCGTGCCCGTGCATATTCGGGCTGCTCCGATTGTGCTTTATGGCCGCAAGCTGATGCTGGCGCTGTATCGCGACATTACCGAACGCAAACGGGCGGAGGAAAAAATTCACGAGCAAGCCAAGTTGCTGGACTTGGACCCCGACGCGATCATCGTCCGCGACATGGAAGACCGCATACAATTTTGGAGCCAGGGAGCGCGGCGTCTGTACGGGTGGGAAAAAGAGGAAGTGCTTGGACAACAAACCAATGACTTGCTCCACCATGACAAGGCAGAGTTCGAGTCTGCTCAACGCGAGGTGATGGAACGCGGGAAATGGTCTGGAGAATTGCGTGAGGCCACGAAAGATGGGCATGAAGCAGTTGTGTTCAGCCGCTGGACGTTGATGCGCAATGAGCAGGGCAAGCCCCGCTCGATCCTGCTGGTCAATACTGATCTTACCGAAAGGACGCATAATCGCTTGGAAAAGCATGATGACGATAAGGGACATTCCAGGTTTAAGCTTTAAATGTTCCGCTGTTTAAGCTGTTCGTACAGTTGCTGCGTTCCGTAGTTTCTTCAATCGGGTTACACCCCATTTGTAGTTAAGCCTGCGAGGTGGATATTCTTTTTAGAAGGGACCAAATTCTATGCAAACCGAAACAGAGATCAGCAATGGAAGCACCGCCACTTTACAACAACTCATCAAGGACTTGAAGATTGTGGTCAGGGATGGAGAAGCTTTATTGAAAACCGGAGCCGGACAACTTAAGGAGAAAGCCGTCGCTGGCGCAAAAGCCACGGATGAAAAGATTCGCAAGAATCCGTATCCCAGCATGGGAATCGTCTTTGGGCTCGGCCTGGCTGTAGGAGTTCTCGCCATCAGCCTTATGTCCGGTGGGAGCAGTGAAGAGGATGCCGATTAACCTGATAATCCCTGCCTGTTTTTAATGCAATTAAAGCAGGCAAAAAAACGAAGTTCATGACTGATTCTCTTATATGTGGTGTAAGGAGGAACGATGTGCAGGCATGAAAACTTTCCCGTTAAATAAAATTTTGGCCTCAATTTGCAAAATAGCGGAACAGCCGCTAACATGTGCACATGGGTGACTCAAAGAAAAAAACACCAACGCCCAAGGTTGTGAACACACCAGAAAATCCGTCTCCTTTGGGAGAGTTGTTATCCCACGAAGAACTCGAAGCACTTTCTGCTTTGCAATTGGTGGATCTTATCGCGGGGAAACTTCCGCCGCGCCACTCGTCTTTGTTGGACTTGATTTATTTGCGCGATCGCATCACTGCCTTGGAAGAAACCAACGACCAGGCACGCCAGGCCATCGAGAAGCTCGACGAGATTGTCGAGAAACTTCGTTCGCCGGCATTTCGTGTGGGCACCTTCCTCATGCCAGTAGATGAGGACAAGGCCCACGTCTGCCTGGGAGGAACTGATTATGTCTGTCGCGTGGATCCCAAGATTCCGCTGAACAGTTTGCAGATGGGTCAGCGTGTGCTGTG
>JAQGPC010000228.1 GCA_028293285.1 Pedosphaera sp. | reverse complement strand
CAATGAACTCCTCGTCCACCTCCCGCCTCGGTAACCTTTATCCTGAGTCAACTCGGATGGTGGTTGCATTTGGAAATTCAAAGGCCATTTTAATCCTTTTATTTACAAGTTACCATTCCACCTTCGTTTACCATCCAGGCTAAAGATTATGCGAATGCGAAAAAGACGATTGGATCAGTAACCGCCTTGCCGATTGAAAACTCGAGTGACTGCAACTCCCGGAGTTTAACGCCCCAGAAACTTTAAGACGGCCTCGGTGCGCGAGTTGACTTGCAGTTTTTGATAGATATTATGGCAATGCTTGCGGACGGTCTCAATGTGGACATCGAGACGAACTGCGATTTCTTTGTAAAGCAGCCCCTTCGCCAGCAACGTAAGCACTTCATCCTCGCGAGAGGTCAGTGCTTGCATGGAAGTAGTCGCGGCCGGCCGGCTAAAATATTGGATGATCTTCCGCGCAATCAAGCTGTTCAAGGGAGAGCCGCCGCTTACCGCATCCCTGACCGCTTCCAAAAGTCGCGCGCCGGACTTGGGACGGCCCTTGAGGAGATAGCCGACGGCGCCCGCCTGCAATGATTCGAAGATGTGATCGGCATCCTCGTAGATGGTCAGCATGATGAACTGGGTTTTGGGATGGAGGGCCTTTAGCTGGCGCACGCAATCAACGCCGTTCATCTTGGGAAGATTGATGTCCATGAGCACGACATCAGGATTGCTCCGGGGAATTTCCTTCAGGGCTTCCTCGGCCGAATTATAGTGTCCCACGCACGTTATGTCGGAGCTCTGCGCGAGTTGATGAACCAATTGTTCCTGCAGGGCAAGATTGTCCTCCACGATCGCCACCCGCACCGTGGTTGAAACCGCGGTGTCTGATTTATTCGGATTGCCCGCCATGGTAATCATTCGCGTCCATCAAGGTTAGCCCCTGGAAGGACTATTGCCAATTCCACTAACGTGTAGTTTTTCAATCACCACAGAAAACTCAACCGTCGTGCCCCCGCCCGGGCTGCTGGTTATCTCCAGCGTTCCGTGAATCTCGTCCAGGCGCTTGCGCATGTTGGAGATTCCGTTGCCGGCTCCGGTCCGTTTTTCTATTTCAAAACCGTTGCCGTTATCCGAAATACGAATGGCCAGCACATTCTGCCGGAAATCCAGACTCATGCAGACTTCGGTCGCCGCAGCGTGGTTCACAACATTTTGCAGGGCTTCGCGCGCGGTCAATAGGATGTTGTGGCGAATCTCCGCGCGGACGGTCAACGGCGCGAGTATCGGCGCGACGTCCAACACGCATCGAACGCCGGCCAGTTCAAGGTGCTCTTGGGCGAAACTGCTCAGATAGTTGGCCAGACTTTCCAAAGTATCATGCTTTGGGCTCACGGCCCACACGATTTCGTCAATGGATTGGATGGTTTGCCGGGCGGCGGTTTCGATCCGTTTGTTCAATATGCCGACCTCCTCCAAACGCTGGCAGTTTTCAATCCGTTCACTTAGGAGAGCTATTTGGGCCAGGGTTGCGCCGGCGTCGTCATGAATGTCCTTCGCAATCCGGGCGCGATCACGCTCGATCGCCTGTTGCCGCTCGATACGCTCCAACCGCAGTTTTAGTTTCTTTCTTTCCATATGCCTGACCGCGAAAAAGAGGGCGGCTCCGATGGCCAGCACCGTTCCGGCCCTGAACCAGGCGGTTTGCCAGAAAAACGGTTGTAAGACGATGGGTAATGCCGCACCGACGGGATTCCAGACTCCATCGTTATTGCAGGCGATGACTCTAAATACATATTTGCCCGGAGGCACGAAATTGTAAGTGACACTGCGGTGATCGTCGGGAGAAGACCACTCTGATTCCAGTCCCTCCAATTTATGACGGAAACGAATTTTTTCCGGCGAAGCGAAGGAAAGGGCGGCAAATCGAAATTCAAGATGACGTTTCCCGGGGGCGATTTTTTCGTATCCAGTGTTGTTCCGGACGGGACGCGATTCCCCTTCGACCGATATTTGCTCGATCAACACGGGCGGCGACTGCTCATTTTTGCCGATCCGATCGGCATCCACACTCACTAAACCGGCTTCGGTGGGAAACCATATCCGGCCATCCGGGGTTCGAGTGCCGGCCGGTTGAAATCCCCCAGGACATTCCAAACCCGGCAGGCCGTCGTTCCGGTTATAGCCAATACATTGAACGGACGAAATACGACCATCCGCGAAGTCATTCAGTTGTTGCCGGGCCGCCCGAAACACTCCGCCAAACGAGCTAATCCAAAAATTGCCGGAGCCGTCTTCCAAGAGATCAGAAATGGAGTCATTCCACAGACCATCTTTTACGGTTATGGCGGACAACTTGCCGTTTTGCCAGCGACAAAGACCGCGCAATGTTCCCATCCACAGTGAGCCATTTTTATCCGCGTAAAGACAGCGCACGTAGTCCGCCGGCAGTCCTTCCCGCATCGTGTACTGGGTATAACGCCCGCCTTGATATCGAGTTGCGCCGCCATAGTACGTGCCAAACCAGATTGCTCCGTCGGACGTCTCGGCGATGGAGCGAACATCTTTAACCGGGAATTCCTTCAGTTCCTCCCATTGTCGCGGATCGCCTCCGCGCATCCGTCCGACGCCTCCTCCACCGGTGAATCCAACCCACAGATTGGATCGTGAGTCTTCAAAAATTGCGCTGATGAAACTGACTTTGTCACCAACCTCCAATACAAATTCAATCGTATCCCCGTTCATGCGATAGAGCTTGCCGCCCTCTGCTCCCAGCCACAGAACGCCTTTTCGGTCGCAAAAAAGCGCTCTTATCGAATCCGGAACGGTAGATTTCATCCAAGGGACAGGCGCATTCGAATTCGGAGAGATCTTTATCAATGTTTGCGCGCCCAAACGGGCCCAAACGTTGCCGGCTGAATCCGAACAAACGTTGAAAGTGTAAGGAGAAACAATGTTTGCCTGCGTCAATTTATGCCACCGAAACAATCGCGGACGGATACGGCTCAAGCCACCACCGTAGGAAGCGCACCAAATATCGCCCTCATGGTCTTCAAAGAGCACAGACGCGATCCCTCTTAGGCCGTCTTCCTGCCCGAGCGAACGGATCCGCCCCGATTTTTCCCGACATAGCAGTTTTCCCGAAGTGGTACTGATCCATAGCTGGTTATCGGCCGCTTCCAATACGGTTTGAATCTGGCCGAATTCTTCGAGGATCTCTATTTCAGTAATTATTTTACCGGCGCTGATTTGCCATAATTTTCGCCCGTGAATCGCCCATATCGAATTCTGTTGGCCACGAATGACCAGGCCAATCGCCGCATCATTTAATGCTGCCAGACCCTCCGGAGTACGCAGCTCACCATTGTTGACCGCCTTCAATCCCGTCTTTGTTCCCGCCCACAATTGGCGGCTGTCATCCGAAGCAATACTAAAAACCGGGGCGTTTGTGTCCGGTGCAATCGCGATGGCGGGTTGATCGTTTGTGATCGACGCCGGCACTGCGCGAAGAGTTCCGGCGGCGGTGCGCAGCCAAAGATATCCGTTTGCATCCTGTGCGATTTTTGTAATGGCCTGGCACTTGCCCTCTTCGGCCGGGCTCAAGGACATCACGCCATTTTTCCAGGCCAGCAACCGGCCATTTTCCAGTGCCACCCACAGGACATCATCACGATCCTCATAGATATCTGTGATGCGATTTACTCCCAGTTCGGGAAGTTCCTTGGCTGAAAAGGTCTCGAATTTCGCTCCGTCAAATCGCGCCAGACCCATGGGAGTGCCGATCCATAGATAACCGTCGTGGGTCTGCGTGATGCAATTTACGTTATCATGGGGCAGACCATCCTCACTCCGCCAGGTAGTGACGATAAAATCCGAAACTGAAGGTGTCGTCTGGGGACTGGCTGTTGCCAAGAAAGGAAGGAGTAGTAAAGCCAGTGCAATTTTCACAAGGTGGAAATCAGTTTAAGATCAGAACCTCAATTGTCCAGAATTGTCGCGTTGCTTCCACCTTCGTGTAATGGACTTCGGCGTCCCTTGAAGGCAGTCTCAGCGTATGCGGCAACTAATCGTTTCTCTATTTGTACTGCTGGCCATGGTCGCCAGATCTCAGGGCGCTAATGTGATTGACACGGATATTTGTATTTATGGCGGTACTTCCGGGGGTGTGATTGCGGCGATCCAAGCCGCACACATGGGAAAATCAGTTTCGTTTACAGTGTTTGATAAGAATTTGGGAGGGATGACCACCGGCGGCCTGAGTTCCACCGACAAGGGGAACATGAAATCCATCGGCGGTCTGGCCAAGGAATTCTACGACCGGGTCGGCAAATATTATGGAAAGGCGGAAACATTTAATTTTGAACCCCACGTGGCGCGGAGTGTGTTTGAAGCCTGGCTGAGCGAAGCCGGCATCAAGCCCCGGTTCAATCAAAGGCTCGCGTCTGTTGTTCAAGACCAAAAACGCATCAAGGAGATCACGATGGAGGATGGCACCGTGTATCGCGCCAAAATGTTTATCGACGCGAGTTACGAAGGCGACCTCATGGCGAAAGCGGGAGTGAGCTTCACGGTTGGACGGGAAGGCACCAATGTCTATGGCGAATCGCTCAATGGCGTCCGCGCCCGCACCCCCAATCATCAATTTTCTGCAAAGGTGGATCCCTACGTCACACCCGGCAAGCCCGAAAGTGGTTTGCTGCCCTTTGTCCAACCGGGCAATTCCTCCGCGCCGGGTGAGGCTGACCAGAGACTTCAAGCTTACAACTACCGCCTCTGCTTCACCCAAAATGCTACCAATAAGCTCCCGATCTTGGTCCCCAAAGATTACAATCCCGAGCGGTATGAACTGCTCGGCAGATTAATCGACGCCAAGCTTGCCATAGGTCACTCGCTCTCACTCCGCTCTTTTTTCAATCCGAAAACCCTACCCAACGGAAAATTGGACTTGAACAACAACGGCCCCTTTTCGACCGATTTTATCGGCGTGAACTACAAATACCCGACTGACACCTATGTGGATCGCGCCCGCGCCAAGGATGAAACCCTGGCCTATACCCAGGGGCTGGTCTATTATCTTGCCAACAGCTCCCGTTCCCCGGCCAGCCTTCGCGCGGAAATACAGAGCTGGGGTCCTTGCAAAGATGAGTGGCCGGAAAACGGCGGTTACTCGACGGAAATCTACGTGCGCGAAGCCCGCCGCATGGTGGGCGATTATATCATGACCCAGGCCAATTGTCTTGGCGCGCGCATCGCCAAGGATTCCGTTTGCCTCGGCTCCTACAACATGGACACGCACAATTGCCAGCGTCTGGTGCAAGACGGACTTGTGCGGAATGAAGGCGACGTTCAGATGGGCGTCCCCCGGCCTTATCCGATCGCCTATCGCGCGATCGTCCCGCGGGCCACTGAATGCAAAAACCTTCTGGTCACTTTTGCGATTTCCGCCTCGCACATCGGTTTTGGTTCCATCCGCATGGAACCAGTGTTGATGATGATCAGCCAATCCGCCGCGACGGCTGCCGCGATCGCCATCGATGGCAACACCCCGGTCCAGGAAGTCCAGTATGAAAAACTGGCGCTAAAACTCGCCAGTGACTCACAGATTCTGTCTTGGGGAAGCGTGAAAAAAATCTCGAAGGAGACGACGGATTCCCCACTGATTGCTCACTAATGCGGAGCGGATCGTCTCGTGCCCTGTCCAGCAGGTTGTGGACGAATTCATCCTAACGCGCGAAAAGATTGGCTCCAGCGTTCGGCATACCAAGGACCTGCGTTCCCATCTGGATCGGTTTGCACGTTCGTTTCGTTGCGACATCGCGAACGAAACATCGTCTGATATCCAAGAGCTCTTCCTGGCATTCGAATTGTCACCTAAAAGCGTGAACAATTTCTGGGCCGCGATCAGCAATCTTTTTGGGTTAGCGCGTTTGAAACGTTAAGTCGCCAAAGACGATAAGCCACTCGAGGAGGTAAAAGAAGTCGGAGCCGGAGCGCGAAGTGGGCATTTACACACCCGCCGAGCTGCAACTCCTGATCCAGCATGCGTCGCCAAAATTCCTGCCTTATGTGGTCATCGCTGCCTTTGCTGGTCTGCGCCAGAGCGAAGTCGGACGGCTCGAATGGCACCATGTAGGAGCCGACTACATCCGCGTGCCGGGCGGCGAGCGGCGGACTAAGTCCAAACGTCTGGTAACGATCCAGCCGAACCTTAAAAAGTGGCTTTCGTCTTTACGCCAGATGACAGGACGGGTATCCGGTGAATTCCCCCCCATCTCGCCGTGCGCCCCTCACTTTCATGCAGGGCCAAGTGATTGGTTAGGCTGGTATGTCGCAGACCATCGGCGATCCATGCTTTCCGGCCTTCATCACCAACACTGAAAGTCGAACCCTTGAAACCTGCCATACGACGGACGGCATTAAAATCTTTGGCCCAATTGGTAACCACGATTGGCTTGCCAACGTAAGGCAGCAACCAAGCCACCAAATTATCAGAGATTTCCACGATACGGCGCTTGCGGCGTTTTGCGGTCTTGCCCTCGATGCGGATAATTCTTTCCGGAAGTTTAATGGACGACCAGGGGACTCGCTTAAGTTCAGCAGGTCGCAACCCGGCAAACAGGGCTAGACAAAAGTAGGGCAGAAGTTTTCCAGCTTTGTATGCCTTTGCAGCCTTCAGGAGTGCCCGGACTTCGCATAAATCATAGACTTGGGGTTCGCTATCCTCCACGACGGGAATTTCAACGGAGTCGATAGGATTCCGAAGACAATACTGCTTTTTAACCGACCAATTGAAAAACTGGCCTATTTTCGTGCGACGGTGCTTTTGTGTTTGCGACTCAATGCCTGGCTGAAAAATCACCCGACTCAGATCGTCGCTCGACACTTGGCTGACAAGTTTTCCGCCGTAATGTTGCACCAGCAGACCTACCCGGCATTTCAAATCGCTGATCGTGGCCTGGCGACGGTTTTGCGTGCCCTTTGCCAGCATGAATTCGTCATATGCTTCCTGAATCGTTTTATCACTCACGGGCTCGATATAATTGTTCAGATAGAATTCGACAGCGGCAGCGAGGGATTTGTCTCCCAACTTTCGGTAAGCCGCTTCCGCTTCGCCGAGTTGGGTGTCGGTCAGCCGAGTTGGCTTAAGTCCCATGGCCACGGAGAGATTTAACGATTTAATTTCAAGTTCAGCCTTATGAACCTGGGCCTCGCGCTCGGTTTTAAAGTTTTGGCGGACTCGCTCTCCATTGGAAAGCCTTCCCTCGACTCGGTGAACCTGTACACCTGAAGGATTTGTAAACGATTTAATTTGGAAACGATTCTTTGCAATCATACCGACAAGAACTGCATTTTAATTCATGCAGGTTGGGCAAATCCGTGGGCAAATCTGCTTCCTGCCGGAAATCGCCGTCATTGTCGGGTATACCTTGCTGCGGTTGTAAGCCCTTGTTTACAACGGGATTCTGAAGAATTTGAAGGTTGGTACTCCCGCCCGGAATTGAACCGGGATCAACGGTTTAGGAAACCGCTGCTCTATCCATTTGAGCTACGGAAGCAACGTGGCCTAATTATTGGCGTATCTGATACAACGATAATCTACAATTTGACAATCTGATACCGCGATCTGATACTGGTGCAAGAATGAGTGCACAGGAAGCAGATCAAGAGCCTTTATGGGTAAAGACACCGGTAGCCAATCTTGTCCGTTATAAACCATCTGGAACATATTTTGCGCGGGCCAAGGTCGGGGGCAAGTTAATTCGCAAATCACTTAAAACCACCGTTTTTTCGACCGCCAAAATCAAATTAAATGATGCTCTCAAGGAAGAGCAACAAAAACTTGAACGCATTACCACTGTTGCCGCAGGGAAGATGACGTTCACCGATGCCTGGAAAATCCATCAAGCCAGGCTAGAAAATGATCCAGATCTGAAAAGGAGCACAAAGAAATATCATCAGGAAATTTTGGTTGCCTTAAAAAAATCATGGCCGGAACTGGGGCAGTTGGACTTAAGGAAAATTACGAAATCAGACTGCCTTAACTGGCGAGCAAATTTCGTTAAAGACTATGCCGGGACACGTGTGAACGGGGCCATTTCTCTCCTGCGACGCGTCATCGACATCGGGGTGGAAAGCGGTGTAAGGTATGATAATCCCGCCAAAGCCGTTCCCCGCGCGAAAGTCCATTTTAAACAACTTGCTCTCCCGGAGCCCGAACAATTCGAAAGGTTTATCCAAGCGGTTGAAGGTGGTGGCAGTGGTAAAAGTCGTCATTGCGCAAATCTGGTTCGGTTTCTGGCCTATAGCGGTTTCCGTGTTGGTGAGTCAGCTAATATTACTTGGAAAGACTGCGATTTTACCAAAGGAGAGATTATCGTTCGAGGGGATTCCGAAACAGGGACCAAAAATTGGGGTGTGCGAAGAATACCAATGATCCGTGAAATGAGGCAACTCTTGAATAAATTAGAATCGGAGCGACCTGCTGATACCAAGGACATCGCGGTAATGACTGTCCACGAGTGTCAGAAAGCCATGAACCGCGCGGCCAAGGAGATTGGGATTCCCAGAATCACTCATCACGATCTTCGCCATCTCTTTGCCACCCGCTGCATTGAGTCCGGCGTTGATATCCCCACAGTGTCGCGTTGGTTGGGGCATAAAGATGGGGGAGCACTTGCCATGAAGGTTTATGGTCACCTTCGGACCAGCATTCGTCTGCTATGGCTAAACTGGTGAGTTTTACGAAGTGCTCTACTGAGTCCCCTGCTCCATCGTCCGAGGAGAAGATTAAATAAGAATTCCAATGGAACCGTCTCCTTTTGGAGACACCAAAGTTGCCGCCACGCTACAACCTGCAAACAGGTCAACCAAGTTGGATCAAGAAGGCCAGAATGAAACTCCCAAGCCACAAGGTCATGGCTGTTACGGCATCACGAGCTCAGGGCAGAGGAGGCAGATTGAAAGGATTTAATTATCACTACCGTGCTTGCAGGTTTCGGCTTCATCTTAACTCAAGCCTGCTTGTAATCTTTACGAATAATGGCATCCTCGGGCCGTGTCACAGGTTTCGTCATCCAAATTTGACATAGTGCCTCCAGAACCGGCTGCCTTAATTGAATCGCTGCGTTCCGTGGGCTATAGCCTTCCAACGGCGGTGGCTGACATTATAGACAACAGTATCGCAGCCGACGCACGAAACATTCACATTCACTTCCATTGGGCCGGAACGAATTCTTATGTCGTTATCTTAGATGATGGTCGGGGCATGTCTGAAGAGAAACTTAGAAATGCAATGCGCCCCGGGAGCAGAAATCCGCTGCAAGAACGAAGTCCTTCTGATTTAGGCCGTTTCGGCCTAGGCCTAAAAACAGCTTCACTTTCCCAGTGCCGAAACCTCTGCGTGATTTCCAAACCGGCCGACGGAGAGGTAAGCAGTCGCACTTGGGATTTGGATGTTCTCGCTAATAGCCCGGACTGGCGTTTACTGCTTGAACCGTCGCCCGTTGCTGGTGACGCCCTGCAAAAGCTGAAGAGAATGAAAAACGGTACAGCCGTAGTGTGGAGTCAGCTGGACCGTCTGATTGGAACTCAAGAAGCGGGAGATGCAGTCGCTCACACTAGGTTCAACGATGCCATAGATCGTGTCCTTGAGCATGTGGCCCTCACATTCCACCGCTTTCTTGAGGACCGTTCCGTCAAGATTTACCTCAACGAGAAGGCTATACTACCTTGGAACCCTTTCATGAAGGCTGCCCCCGTAGCCGCTTCGACTACTCCAGAGGAAGTCATTCCATTTTCAAAATCAAAGATTACGTTCCAAGGCTTCATTCTGCCACACAAAGACTCCCTTAATGACGATGAGTTTCGGCGCCATAGCGGCCCTCGAGGCTGGACAGCCCAACAGGGCTTTTATGTATACCGAAACAAAAGGCTTCTTGTTTATGGCGATTGGCTTCGCCTTGGGCGCCCCGCGCCATGGACGATGGATGAGCATTATCGATTAGCGCGCATCCGTCTGGATATACTCAACGATGCCGATGCTGAATGGCATCTTGATGTCAAGAAATCCATCGCCCGTCCTCCAGCACTGATTCGCGACCGTCTCACAGATCTCGCTGAGCGAGTGCGTGCCACTGCTCGGAGTGTCTTCGCACATCGAGGAAAATATGGTCGGCGGACTGTAACTCAATTAGCGACTGACCGGCCGTGGACGTCTACCATCCGCGAAAATCGTCGTGTATATTCGATTAATTGCAATCATCCCGCCATCCAAGCAGTGCTTCGCAGCTTTCCAGACAAAACTCCTGAATTGGAAAGCGCTTTACGTCTACTCGAAGAAACGGTCCCGGTTGAGCAAATTTGGCTGGATACAGCCGAACAATCACGCGACCACGCGACACCGTACTCCGGCATCGAGTTTTCCGTCATCAAGGCTGACATGCGCCGTGTTGTTGAATTTTTGGTTAAGACTGGGATCAACCGAAAGACTGCGATTGAGCGGCTACGATCGGTGGAGCCATTTGACCGATTTCCAAAACTCATAAATGAACTCTAATAATGCAGATACCACTTTCGCCACCGTATTGGCCATGTGCCAGATGATGTTAAAGCAGCGGGCCGCCAGCACTGAAAGTTTCCTCAAGAGTGCTGACATCTTCGAAGTGGTGAACGAAGTTTTGGCGATGCCCTCCTTTGCTGGACTAGACAAGGATCGCTTAGCAGCGGAATTGGAAGAACGATTCACGGTGGTGACCGGTGAGCATCGGACTCTTGGGAACAACGATGACCACAAAGCGTGGTTGCCGTTGCGACGAAATTCGATCACTTGGCGCTATTGGGATCGCTACCTTCTCTATCTGGAGGAACGCGTTCCTCGTTCGGCAGTTGACAGCGTGGACAAGGTTACGAATGACGTCCTTGAGAGAATCGAGGACCCTCAACGTCTAGGATCATGGGACCGGCGCGGCTTGGTCATGGGTCACGTTCAATCCGGAAAAACTGCGAACTACTGTGGTCTTGTTTGCAAAGCTGCGGACGCCGGCTACAAGGTTATTATCGTCCTAGCTGGTGTTCATAACAGTCTGAGAAGCCAGACCCAGATCCGCCTTGAAGAGGGCTTCCTTGGCTTTATGAACGACACATTTGGCGGAGCCCAGCAAACTTTCAAACCAGTTGGAGTGGGACTCATCGACTCCTCAATCCGTGCGAATACAGGGACAAGCCGGGTCGAAAAAGGTGACTTCAATGAAACGGTAGCCAGACAGTTTGGCATCCATCCAGGAGGACTCCCACTTGTTTTCGTCGTTAAAAAACATGTTGGTGTTTTGAATAACCTCATCAAATGGATTCGGTCCTGCGCAGATGCGCAAGAAGAAGCTACCGGCAGAAAGTTTGTGAGAAACGTGCCCGCACTCATCATTGACGACGAAGCTGACTTGGCTTCCGTGGACACGCGCCAGCAGGAATTTGATGAAGATGGAAAGCCCGATGAAGATCACGATCCGACAAAGACCAACCGGAACATCCGTCTCCTCCTTCGTTCGTTTGAGCAGGTGGCATACATCGGCTATACTGCAACCCCATTCGCCAATATATATATCCATGAGAGGGGTTCTACTCGCGAATTGGGTGACGATCTTTTTCCACGAAGTTTCATCGTCAATATTCCTCCTTCCAGCAATTACATGGGACCCGCCCGCATGTTTGGCATAGAGGAGGATGAAGATGCTGGACTTTTAGAGATTAAACCCCTGCCAATTGTGCGTCCGGTGAGTGACCATGCAAATTCGGACGATGTTGATGAGACAGACGGCTGGATGCCTCCCAAACTGCAAAACCGCACAGATCATGTTCCAACATTTCAAGGGCAGCGAACTGTTCCGCCCTCTCTGCGGGAGGCTATCATGGCATTCCTTTTGGCGACAGCTGTTCGCAGGCAGCGAGAGAAGGGTGTGCTATTCAACTCAATGCTTATCCATGTCGTCCGCTACACCAAAGTTCAAAAAGAGGTAGCCGACCAAGTGCAGCTTACCCTCAAAGACATTTTCCAGCGACTCCGGAACGGTGACGGAAGCCGGACTCCGACCATAAAGGATGAGTTCGAAGACCTGTGGCTGCGTGATTTCATGCCAACAACTACCCGTTGCGCAACCATCATGAACAATCAGCTTGCTTTGCCCGACTGGGGATCAATTTACCCAACGCTGGAGGGCATCGCTTCGGGCATCCGCATCAAAATCATCAACGGCAGTGCGGGCGATATTCTTGACTTTGAAGAGCACCGTGAAACTGGCATGGATTTGATTGCGATTGGCGGTGATAAGCTTTCGCGAGGCCTCACGTTGGAAGGCCTATCAGTTTCATACTTTCTCCGTGCATCTAGGATGTATGATACACTCATGCAGATGGGACGTTGGTTTGGCTATCGAGAAAAATATATCGACGTATGCCGACTCTATACTACTGCTGAGCTGCTTGAATGGTTCACACACATCGCCGCCGCGAGCGAAGAACTTCAACGGGAATTTGATCACATGGTCAACGTTGGATCCACCCCAAAGGACTATGGTCTGAAAGTCCGTTCCCATTCTGCCTTGCTAGTCACGTCTGCGGTGAAGATGCGCAACGGCACGGAAATGCGGCTCTCGTTTTCAGGCGACATTAGCGAAACAATCATTTTCAAACGTGATGCAAAATGGCTTGCTGCTAATTTTGATGTAATCGAAGCGTGGCTTGCATCCTTGGGCACGTGCGATCGAGGCAACAGGACGGGTGGCTACGACTGGCATACTGACAGTTCAAGCATCCTTGATCTGCTTGGCAAATACAAATCACATGAGGACGCTCGACGCGCCGATACGGAACTTCTCGCACGCTACATCAAAGCCCAAACCAAAAATGGCGAATTGGTGGATTGGACGGTCCGCTTAGTTTCCTCCGGTCTGGCCAAGGTCGTCCCGAGGATTTGTGGACTCGATGTTGGTTTGATTACCCGCGCCCCATTCCCAGAAGAACAGAGACAGGACCGATACACCATCAGGCGACTTGTAAGTCCTGCAGATGAACAGACAGACCTTACGGACCTAGAGAAGCAGGCCGCCTTAAAGCTCGCGATTGAAAACTGGCAGAACGACAAGCGTCCGTCCAAGCCCAAAGATCCGCCTACAAGTCCAAAGGGCAAAGCAATCCGCCAATCAAGACCGAAGAATAAAGGCATGTTGATGATTTATCCGCTTGATCCTCAACCCGCAGGTATGCCTGCAACTACGCCGCCTATTCCTATTATTGGTGTGGCAATCAGTTTTCCGAAAAGTGATACAGCGGTCGAAGTGACCTACACAGTCAACAACGTGTATACTACCAGAGGCGGCGACGATGACAGTCTCTGAAATTCTGAAACAGACTTGGGGTGCGGTATTAGCCGAGGCTTCGAACGCTGAGGGGTATTACCATCGGCGAATCCCGTTGATTTCTTCTTGGCCGGCACACGCGGGCATTCATCGCCCAACGAACACTCGGCTTCTCATCCTCCAAACGGAAACCAAGGCGGTTCGTGGTCTTCACCTCAAAGACGAAACAAAAGGTTACTCCATTGAAGTTGGCCCGGACGAAGCAGGGCGAGAGGGAATGGTCTTAATCCGCATCCAAGAAACAAATCCAATCTACCGTGAGATATTTACAGTTTTTTGTGCAGATA
>JAQGPC010000193.1 GCA_028293285.1 Pedosphaera sp. | reverse complement strand
GGTTGTGCCAGTGAGTGCGGCAAGCTCTGCGCGATTCATCTTCAGGCAAACGGGTGGGTAACCCTTTAGACCACGTCGGCTGTCAGCGAGGATGAGCAATTGAGGGTGCTTCTTTACTATGGAACGGATTGCGCTGAGGACTCGCGAGGTGATGACGCCAGTTTCAGGAACATCCACCTGGTCCATTAAGATGATGGCATCAACCTTCGGAGCCAGCTTTACCAGCGCATCGACAATTTTCTTCTGAACTGCGGCAGGTGTGGGTGTCCAGTTTTTGATGTCGAATCGATTAAGTTCCACCGGAACTTTATCAGGTGAGATAAGCAAGGGTTTGGTGTAGGTAAAGGTGCGACGAAGCGGTGTGGAGAAGAAAGCTTTTGTCTCGACGCCCTTGAACGTTCGTAATGAACGAATGAGTTCAAAACCTTCGCCATCTTCGCCCGCGAAACCGATGGGATGAATTTCGCCGATGCCTAATGCAACGAGGTTGCTAAGAATGGTACCTGCGCCGCCGGGTTGGGAGCGGACATGAGTGATATTATAAACCGGCAAGCCGGTTTCGATGGAGACTTCCTTTCTGGCAGAATCTATTTCGAGGTAACGATCCAAACAAAAATCACCGACCACCGCGATGCGCAGCTTCCGATAGTTCTTTGTGATAGTTTGGAAGCGCGCGAGATCCATCAATCATTTGAGCAGGTGGTAAAGATTATGGAGGAAAGCCACGTTGTCGCACTGGAGATAGTGCATCGTCCCGCCCATGCGCGAAAAACTTTTGCAAAAACGCAGATAGTAGGCCGGATTGTCCTTAGGAGGTTCGCCCTTGGTCCAATCCCAATTTCCGCCGTCCTGAATATCAACGACGTAGATGGTGTGATTGTGAACGATGGAGCGGGCTTGTTGCAGTCGCAGGTTGTTTACACAACTGATGCTTTTCTCAAAAACTTGAGGGGCCATGATTGCTGAACCCACGGAAAGAACCACGCCACCTTCGAGATTTTCTACGGATGCCCCAAAAAGCCGGAAGTCCATGTCCGCAGCGCGACCAATGGCAGCGCCATTAAACATAGGATGGTTGGCAATGATATCGTAGCCAATGCCGGGATGGACGGTGAGAGGAACTCCATATTTATAGGCATTGCCAAGCACTGAGGTTTCTTTCCAGGGATGACGAACTTCAATACGCCCAGCCTGGAGATTGTGCGTAAGCATCGCTTGAAGCAGTTCAGCACGAGCCGGAGTCAGGGGATGGGTGGGCTCGTTTCGCAATGATTCCGTCAACCATTCGATGGAGGGAAGCGTGGTGCCTTCCTGCATGATAAATCGGCCGAGGCTGTGGCCGTAACCTTCCCCTTGCAACGCGCCATTCAATAATGCGAGATGAATGCAACGTCCTGTTTCGTCCCAAGTGCCGAAGGTGCCGGTGGCGACGTTCTTTTTGACGCTTTCGGTGGAACGACCAAGAAAAGAAAATTCCCAATCATGAATTGTTCCCGCGCCGTTGGTTCCCAAATGAGTGACCCAGCCGAGTTCGACAAGGCGGTTCATGATGCGAGCGCCACCGTTTTTGATAAGGTGGGCTCCGTAGAGCAGCATCACGCTCGCGTGGCGTTTGTGGGCGGCGGCGATGTTCTGGGCGCTTTCCCGCACGGTGCGCATGAGATCCTCCGGCAAAACGGGTGGCGCGGTTTCTGGATCGATGAGGATTTCTTGAATCGTGGCTTCGCTCAGCCGCTGTTCGAGAGGATAAACTTTGACTTTGGTCAGGTCGAGTGGTGGCGGAAGTTTCTTCATCGGTTCTCAAATAGACTTTGCAACAACGCTTCGGTATCACGGAAATCGGGAATCAAAATGTCCGCGCCAGCTTTGAGTAATTGGTGGCGTTTGTGCGGTTCCATTTTGCCGGAGCCATTCTGCTCTTCGTCTGTGGCAACACCGACGGCCACGCCTCCCAATTCCTTGGTTTGCACAATTTCGACCGGACCGTCGCCAATTGAGAGCAGATGATGACCGCTGATGCCTTCTTCTTTAAGCACGCGATTAAGAACCATACGCTTCGAAAATTGGGCAGGGTCAGCCTTGCTACCGTAGATGTGAGGAGTGAAATAGCGGGCCAATTCGAGCAACTCTGCTTCCTGCTTGACGCGATGTTCGATGGTTCCGCTAAGGATGATGAGCTTCAGTCCGCGTTGTTGGAACTTGTCCAGAAGCGCGAGTGCGCCATGGACGACATATTTATAGGATTTGGCTTCGCCACGGGTGATCTGTTCGGACCGTTCGTAAATCACCTTGTCCAGCCGGCGTTGATATTCGAGTAACAGATCCTCGGGGTGAGGCGGGGTGCCGCGCCGTTCGCGGACTAATTGGGCAAAGCGTTCCATTTGGAAAATGGACTGTTTGCCATTGAGTTCGTAAATTTCGTTGAGGAGCAGTTCGCGGATGGTTGCTTCCGATTCGCCACGTTTGGCCGGGAAATTTTCCTCAAACAGGGTGCACATGATCTGCGGCCAGCCATGACGAAGCCAGGAAAGCGTGCCATCAAAGTCGAAAACGATATGGCTGATTTGCGGGCGCGGCGAAAAGCTGGGGCTAAATTCGACGGCACCATTAAACGGCGGAGCTAAAAACATTTACTCGTCAGTAAAGTCAGTTTTGCTTAAAAGTCAATGGTGCGACCTCCTATGAAAACGATGAACTACCATCCGGACCGACGGACTTTTTTGAAAACAGCCGCTGTGGCGGGCGCGGGACTGGCATTCCTTGGGATTGCCGGAGCGCAAAGCCAAGGCGTTGGACAGCCGAAAAAAATCAAACTTGGGTTCGATAATTTTGCGGTGCGCGCCATGGGCTGGAAGGCGCATGCGTTGCTGGATTATGCAGCGTCGCTCAAGCTGGATTCGCTTTTAATTTCTGATTTGGATGCGTTTGAAAACCATACCGAAGCGTATTTCAAGGAAGTAAAA
>JAQGPC010000026.1 GCA_028293285.1 Pedosphaera sp. | reverse complement strand
GATTTAACCGCGGTTTCGATCACCGTTTTAACAGTTTTGGTTTCAATAATCGCGGGTTTAATAATGGTTTTAACAAGGGGTTCAATAATCGCGGCTTCAACAGTCCTTTCGCAGTCCCTCATTCGGGCTTTAATCGTGGGTTTTCCAGTGGATTTCAAGGCGGATTCAATGGTGGTTTCCACGGAAACACTGGATTCGGTGGCGGTGGATCGCATGGCGGATTTCATCGATAGATTTGGCAGTATTTTTCTATTCATCAGCTTTTTCTGGGGTGCAGACCCTATTTTATTGGGGGTAAACTACTGATACATACTATCCCGCACCCTAAATTTTTCCCCCGGACCAAGGACTCGGGGGTTTTTTATTTTCTGGAAGGTGTATTGCCGAACATGATTTCCAATTAGAGGGATGATAAAAATGATGGGCGCAACCAGATGTTGCGCCCACTTGCTTTTCCGATCGAGTCGCAACGTGATTGCGACCTGAATTATTATAATTCTATTGTGATCCAGTGCCGCTGCTTGAACCGGGCCCGCCAACGCCGCTGCTACCCGTGCCTAAGCCGCCGCTACTGGAACCGCTATCAATGGAGTTGGTGCTGGAACCTGAACCACTGGAGCCACTGCTGCCCGAACCGGTGCCGCCACTGTTGGTGCCAAATGAATTGGTCCCAAAGCTGTTGGTGCTGGAACCTATCCCGCTGGAACTGCTACTGCCGG
This sequence comes from Pedosphaera sp., assembly GCA_028293285.1. Taxonomy (GTDB): domain Bacteria; phylum Verrucomicrobiota; class Verrucomicrobiia; order Limisphaerales; family Pedosphaeraceae; genus Pedosphaera. The sequence goes on along the minus strand of JAQGPC010000026.1, from coordinate 39,773 downwards.
TGCCCAAGCCGCCACTGCTTGACCCGGGTCCTCCAGGAGTACTGCTACCCGTGCCGAGACCACCACTGGGACTGGTGCCACCAGAACTACTGCTACCGGAGCCAAGGCCACCACTGGGACTGGTACCGCCCGGACTACTGCTGCCTGAACCCAGGCCGCCGCTGCTTGTGCCCGCCCCACTACTTCCTGCGCCTCCAGCTCCGCCGCTTTGGGCATAGCCAATCGCCATTACCGACATTGCTGCCGCCACCAAGAATATTTTTTTCATATTATTTGTTATTAAGTTTACCCCTTAATCTTCTCCGTCCAGTTTCAGCCTCAATGGGGAGAAACCTGCTGGGTTCTTTACCCCGTAAGCATGCGAGGAATTTATTGGCATAAGTTCGGAGGCAAGCGTTCAAGCGGGCGCGTTTCTCAAGCTCTTGCATCGCATCAGCTTTTCCATTAGGGCGCAAACCCTATTTTGATCCAGAGCAACTGCTGATACTAATATTCCCGCACCCTAAATTTTTCCCCCGGACCAAGGACTCGGGGGTTTTTTATTTTCATAATGGCTCCGGATAGGAGGATAATCTTCGTGCCGAAAGTTAGACGGGATTCTTAATTTCGGTTACGATGCACTTAACGGGTATTCATATCTTATGGGCGTGGTGCAAACATCTGAATCAACACAACGAATTGTGAAGTCGTCACCGACGGAATTGGAGATTCGCGGCATGACGTGCAGCAACTGTGCGCGGCATGTTACGGAAGCCATCCAAAGTGTGCCGGAGGTGGCGAGCGCTTCAATACAACTGGATGCAGGTCGCGCGACGGTGCGGTGGAAGGGAGCGCCGGATGTAGGGGCGGTGATGGATGCGGTGAAGAGGGAAGGGTACGGGGCGGAAGTCATTGAAGATAGCGGATTGAAGATTGAGGATGGAAAAGAAGATCCGGAACTTAAAATTCAAAATTCAAAATTCAAAACTGAGAACAGGCAGTGGTCTCCATTATCAGGCTGGCAGTTCAATGTGGTGGTGGGGCTGGCTTGCACGGTGCCGTTGATTATTGGGGAATGGGTTTTTGGCTGGGCGATGGAGCGGTGGTTTCAATGGATGGCGTTTGGGCTGGCATCCATCGTGCAGATTTTTTGCGGGGCGCGATTTTATGTCGGGACATGGCGGCAGTTGAAGGTGGGGAGTTCGAACATGGATACGCTGGTGGCGCTGGGTTCGACGACGGCGTTTGCCTATAGCGTCTGGGCGTTGTTCACGGGGGCACATGGACATCTTTATTTCATGGAGTCGGCGGCGATCATTACATTGATCAGCCTGGGGCATTGGGTGGAATCGCGGACGAGCGCGAAGGCGGAGGGTTCGTTGCAGGCATTGCTGCATCTTGCGCCACAGATGGCGCGGCGTCGCAATGCAGACGGCAACGAAGCGGAAGTGCCGGTGCGGGAGTTGCGGGTGAATGACCTGGTGGTGCTGAAGCCAGGAGATCATGTGCCGACGGATGGAGTGGTGGTTGAAGGAGAGGCAACGGTGGATGAATCGATGCTGACGGGCGAATCGATTCCGGTGGAGAAGGCACCGGGCAGTATATGCTATGCGGGGACGGTGAACTTGAATGGACATCTGGTGATGCGCGTGACGGCGACAGGGGAAGAGACGGCGCTGGCACATATCATCGCAGCGGTGGCGCGGGCGCAGACGAGTCGGGCGGAAATCCAACGACTCGGTGACCGGGTGAGCAGTGTGTTTGTGCCGATTGTCGTGTTGATTGCACTGGCGACGGGATTGTTTTGGGGATTCGCGCCAGAGACTGCGCGGCACATTGCAGAGTTGTGGTCGAAATATTTGTGGCCGGTAGTGGTGCCGGAGAGTGCATTGGCGGCAGGGATCATCCATGCGGCGGCGGTATTGATTATTGCGTGTCCGTGCGCGATGGGTCTGGCAACGCCGGTGGCGATCATGGCGGGAACGAACGCGGCGGCGCGGCGGGGGATTTTGGTGCGGGACGGTGTGGCGCTGGAACGGGCGGGAAAAATTACGGCGATTGTTTTTGATAAGACGGGGACGTTGACACAAGGCAAGCCGATGGTGGTGAGCGAGGAGAATTTTGGTCGCGACGGGCAGATGGTGGAGGTGCGGAAATTAGCGGCGGAGTTGGCGCGGCGGTCGAATCATCCCATCAGCCAGGCGGTGGCAAAGCTGGATAGTGAAGATGTGGCGTTGCAGGAATGGACTGAGATGCGGGGTTCCGGCGTGCAGGGGAGACTACGATTGAATGGTCAGCCCGCAACGGCACTCGTGCGCTTGGGATCATTGCGGTGGTTGCGGGAATCGGGCGTGGACTTGGCGCAAGCAAAGGCATTTGAAGAAAAGTGGTCAGCACAGGGGAGCACATTGTTGGGTATTGCGGCAGACAGAAATCTGCTGGGGATGCTGGCGGTGGAGGATACGTTGAAGCCGGGCGTGGCAGAGGTGATGCAGCAATTGCAACGCGACGGGCTCGAAACTTATCTGGTGACGGGGGACAATCCCTTGACAGCACAGGCGATTGCGAAGGCGGCGGGAATACCGTCGAAAAATGTTTTTGCGGAGGTGCGGCCGGAATTAAAGGCGCAGTTCATCCAGGATTTGCAGAAACAAGGCCAGCGTGTGGCGTTTGTGGGGGACGGCATCAATGATGCGCCGGCATTGGAAGCGGCGGACCTGGGAATCGCGGTGAGTCGCGCGAGTGATGTGGCGCGCGAGGCGGCGGATATTATTTTGTTGAAGTCAGACATTCATGCGGTACCGGAAGCGCTCGGTCTGGCGCGACGCACGTTGCGCACGATCAAGCAGAATCTTTTCTGGGCGTTCTTCTATAATGTGGCGGGAATTCCGTTGGCGGCATTTGGCTTTATGAGTCCCATCCTGTGCGCGGCGGCGATGGGGTTGTCCGATATGGTGGTGATTGGGAATGCGTTGCGGTTGCTCAGGGGCGGGGGAGTTCACCACGAATCCACACGAAGAAACACGAATGGGAAATGAAGCGTTGCATTGTTACAAAGGTTGCAAGGTTAAATGGGGCAGAGACGAACGGATTAAGAGTAAGATTAGGATTATGAGTAAGAAGGAGAAGGCGAAGTTATTTCGTGCGGAGGCGGATTAAAAGGTCGTTGAGGGCGGCGTGGGTTTGGTCGCTGGGGACTTCGATTAGTTTGCTGGCTTCGAAGGCGGATTGGAGTTCGGCGCGGAGGCGGTGGTATTCGGATTCGTGGAAGGCGAGGTCGGTGTCGGGCAGGGTGGATTTCTCGGGACCGGCGAGTTTGCGGGCGACGAGGTCGGTGAGGTAGGGGAGACGAAAGGTTTCGTTGAGGGTGACGAGGTTGGCTTCAATGATGCCGGTGCGCATAAGGTGGATTCCGGTGAGGAGGACTCGGTAAACATAGAGGAGCGGTTTCACGCGTCGCGGCGATTCCTTGAGGAACAGGTTCCATTGGGTTTCCGCAAAGCCGAAGTAGTGATGGGAGTGGTGCCGGGTGATGCAATCTTTGGCGATGGCCTTGAGTTCGTCGTGTTCGGGCGTGGTGTGGATGATGAGGGGTGAAGTGAGTTGTTCGAGGACGTAGCCGTTTTTTTTCAGCAGCATTTTGAAGAATTTGCGGACGTCGTGGCTGACGATGTCCATCTCCAAGCCTTCGATGATGCGCGAGTCCTGGACGGTTTCATCGGTGACTTCCAAGCCGACAACTTTGGCCAGCGGCAGGATGTGTGCGCCACGGAGATCAAAATCGGAATCGGGCGAGGGAAAGCCGTAGAGATGCGCGCCGCTGATGGTGGCGAATAAGAGCGGGTACGGTTGGGCGGCGGTGATGCGGTGGAGGAGGGGAGGGATGAGCATATAGGTTATGCCTAATGACTGCGACGATGACTACAAAGAGGCCCGCGCGAGTCGGTAAATTTTTATATCATAATGACGCTTTTTCAAACTCCTTTATCTGTTTTAGCAAATCAGAAGCAGAAATCTCACTAAACCATTTTTTAACAGGTATGAGTTGTCCATTTTGAACTAAATTTTCATAACGATGCCACATGTTGCTTTGTGAGTGCTTAATACTTTCGGGCTCTTTGTGAAGCAAAAGAATTCGATTCTTGCGAGAAATTGAGAGCCATTCTGAAAGCCAGCCGTTTATACCTCGATCATTCCATCCATAGCCAGATATGACGATCGCATTGTGTTCTTCCAAGAGACGAAAAAATCTATTTTGAAGTTCTGCAAAGATGCCAAACCTGTAATCGTTTATTTTATTATAGGACCCACTCAAAAAACGTGGTCTTGGCCAAACTTCAGATATTCTCTCTTCGCCAGCTGTCTTCCAGACCATCGTATCCTGCCGGGGAATACCAAATGCCCTTCTGTTGCTATTGTGATTTTCCAAAAACCACCAATTGATCGATCCATGCAACTTATACAACCGCGGCCATTTGCTCCGAGCGTCGTATAACTTAGGATCAAACCACTTTATATCCCCATCAAAATCAGTGAAGCCGTCGATATATTTGTAACCTGACAGCTCGAACTTTCTCTCTATCAGGAGGTCGTGATTGAGAGTGCAAATGTCGTACGTTTCTAGTTTGGAGGATTCAAATAGTTCTATAAGAAGGTCAAGACCTTCGGGTGTCGTATTTGCCGGTAAAGAGTGCCAAACAACACATTCTATAAACTCACAACTTTTTCTTGCTAATTCTGCGGAGTTAAAACCTGTTTCAATCGGTTTAATTGGTTGCGCAAGATTTTCCAATTGCTGCTCAATACCTTTTAGGAAGGGCTGGAGTATAGGATTTACCGTATTTCCAGACACTTCGTCCTCCACAGCACGGGCTATAAAAAAGAGATCTTCATAGGTGGCTTCCCCGCGATTTTTAGTTTGGAAGTATGCATCAGCAAATTCCTTGAGCAGTTTCAGGAAGTTTTGTAAGCGCCGAACCCATGCGTCATGTTGGTTGCCCGAGCCTTCTCGAACCCGATAATAATTGGAATCCGTATGACGATACCAAGCACCCGTAATTACTTGATTAGTTATTTCCTGAACATTGGGCAACTTGGAAGCAAACGAAACTCCCGACCCTAACAAAAGTAGCAATTTCATTTTGCATTATTAATTAGCTGATCGGTTCAACAAGATGACGGGCCTCAACTTCCTGTTGACCAAGGTAAGTAATCAAATAGCGCGTGCCATCGAAGTGAATTAAATCTTTTCTTTCACCTAGACTGGTCAAGGTCCTTCCAAGATTCGGGCGCATTTGTGGACGCACCCAAGTCTCCATCTCCTTAAAAGTGGCTCCTTGACCACCACGTTGGTACAAAAGAACAAGGCAATGGTCACTTACAGCAAGATTAGGTTTCAAGACCTTGGGAAAGCCGTTGAAATCCTGAACGACTGGAACGGCACGCGTCACAATCTGAGCTACCAACTGCTGGGCAGCGCCCGCAGTGACATTGTGATAAAGTCGGATGAACTCTGCGAGGGTCCAATCAAGGACTGAAGACACCATTGTGGCGTCTTGCAAATTTGGATCGATGCCGTCGGCAAGATGGGCGGCATCGCGTTTGTTCCGGATATCATATACTAACCTAAGTGCACGCGGAATATGAATGCGGATCGCATCTGGATGTGACGCTTTTGGAAGATTTTCAAGCTGCTGAATAATCTTCTCCGTATTCAGTTGAGTGCCAAGAGGGGTAAAGCTGCCTTGAGTAATCTGCTCAAGTAATCGGAAAGCGGCTTCACAGAATCTTCCGCCTTCTACCTCGCTCAAACGCAAACCACCTAGATAGAGATTTCGTTTTGCTTCTGCATGGGCTTCGAGCAGTTCTTCAACGAGTCTTGGAGGGAGCGTCGAAGCAAGTTGTGCTTGGATTATCGAGCGCACTCGGTATTTACTTTGCCTTCGGAGCAGCCTTCTTCGTAGTTTTCTTGCGTGGTTTGCGATGGTTAGCCAAAACGGCTGCAACCGCCTCTTCACTTGGTAGGGCGTCTACGACATCCTCTCCAAAACCCGTAATCTGCTTCATGCCCTTCTCGACTGGCGCAAGAAAGCCGTTTTGTCTCATAGCGTTTTTGACGGTTTGCCAAGGATTTGATAATTTGGTGCCTCCGGCATCGGTATTTAACTGTATTAAATCCTCAGTTTTAAAATGGGGCTGGTTTTTTGCATGGGTCGAAAAGTAGGCAAGACATGCGATGCGCAGGACATCCGTCTTTGGTTGTTTAGCTTTGAGAAATTGTTTAGCCGTTTGACTGGTAATTGAACCATTATTGCTGTTGGTTACTGTAGTCCCGCCACTTTGAATAGCTACTCCATTAGGGGACGCTTCGCCATTGGGTTGCCCCTGATGATTTCCCGCCGCAGTGGGAAGAATGGAAATTTTTAAACGTTCAACCGTTGTTTTTAGCACGAAGTGACGCTGTGATTCATCAAGCGGCTCAAGTGCGTGGAGAACTGTCTTGAGTGATTCCAGTTCTTGGTCAATAGAGATTCCTTTCATAACGCTTGCGATTCTACAGCTTTGATGTTCAACCACAAGCAGTAATTAGTAACAGCTACTTGTCCAGAATCCACGAGCAGGCAACTTTATCGTTAGTAGGCAATTCGGTGTCTCGGCGATTATGGGAGGCGTTATATCGGCGAGGATTTTAAAGTGGAACAGAAAAATATACTCGTGGGCTCGCGCCGACGGAGTCGGCAGAGTGGTTTTGTTTTTGGGATGGTTTACCCAGGGGCGGCACGTGCATTGCGCGTTTGCCCTGGGCTATAATCATGTCGGGCCTACGGCCCTTTCCGTAGAGCCTCGTGGGGTGAGGTTGAGGGACTGAAAAGGAGTTTGGGCTTGGTGGTCCTTCTGGATTGGCTCCAGCTCTGTTCTTTGATGAAAAGGATGATTATAGGTGGAATGGGGATCGCGGGTCGCGTGCGCGAGGATGGGTGGCGGGAAGCAAAGAACAAGGGTTGATTCTCGTTACCTCGAATCCTACGCGATGAAGGTTGGTCGTGGGTTTGCTGGTCGTCAATGTGTTTCAGTAAAGCGGTGCATACGGTTGTGCGTTGAAGCGGCCTGAAGTCCGCGCACCTGCCGAGGGTCGGGGTGGGTGTGAGTCGCGGGCGCGGGGTGGGGAGGTTATCAGGTCGAAGGTTTTCAGGTTTTCAGGTTGGGAAGGGAGGTTGCGAGTCGCGCGCGCGAAGGAGGGGCGTGGTGGTTTCACATTGCTGCGGCCGGTCGGGGCGCGAAAACTGTTGGAAACAGTTGGGTTTTCCGGCTGGCAGTTGGGTCACCGGGCTGAAGCCGCGGTGTTAATGAAAAGGGGGCGGGGAGAAGGTTTTCAGGGGGGCTTGCGCGAGGAGGATTTTTGACGGGATGGAAAAGGCAATGTTAGAGCCGATTCACATCGTGCTGCTACGCCATGATGGATTGGTCGCAGGTGGAAATGGATCGCCGGTCGCGTGCGCGGATTGAGGCAATTGGAATGTCAGATCAGGGGCCGAGAGTGAGTCTCCTCACGTCGACTCCTACGGGTGAAGGATGATTATGGGCGGACTTATTTCGCGGCTTCGCGGCGGGCTTGGATGAGGAAATTGTTGGCGGCTTCGTAGTTGGGGCGTTCGGGGAGTTTGGTTTCGCTTAGGGCGAGTTCGAAGTCGTGGTGGAGGTCTTTGCGCCAGGTGTCGACGTCGGGCCAGGGGAGGTGGCCGTGTTTGATGGCGAGGAGGCGGTCGCGGTGTTGCTCGACGAGGACGGGGACGCGGCCTTGTCGCAAGGTGGCGGCGCCGGTGATGAGGAGTCGCAAGAGGTGCATGGCGTGTTTCCAGCGGACTTGGCCGTGGTTGCGGATGTCCTGCTCGATTTTCTTGAACTGGCTCATGGCGTAGCCGTTGAAGGTTTGAAAGATCATTTGCGATAGAAACTCCTGGCGGAGGGCCAGAAGTTCGGAACCGAGCGGGGTGATTTTTTCGACGAGGGGTGAGTAAAGGCATTCGAGGATGTTGGGGTTGGCTTTGAGGGCCATGATGATGAATTTCTGGAGTTCCCAGTAGCAGGTTTGGGCGGCGTTGTCCTCGAATTGTTCGGGTGCGCCGAAGAGGGACCATTGGAGTTCGGCGGGGGCGAGATAGATGCCGCGGAGATCGGTGTCGGAGGTGTCGGTGTCGAGTCCGTAGGCGCGGGAGCCGACGATGCAGCGGTAGATGATGAGTGGTTCGAGAGCAAATGGAGCGGGCGTGCCATTTTGTGATGACACGGTGGCGTCGGCGTGCGGCCCGCTGAGGACAGCGGGCCCTACCCCATGGAGGCGGTCTTTGAAGTGTTTGAGGATGTCGAGTTGGTCGCGGGTAAGGGTGGCTTCGAAGCCGTCGGGAAAGCGGACGAGGTAATGGCTTTCCGTGCCAGCGGGTGTGCGGGTGATGACGCCGATTGCGCCGCGCGGGTGGACGAGGGAGTTGTTGGGGCCGCGTATCTCGATGAGGGCGACGATTTGTGTGCCGGCGGATGGATTTTTGGGCGGTTCCACGAAGCAAATATGGGCGAAAAGTGGTGAAACTGCACGGTTGTTTTTTTGGGGTTATAAGGTTTTCACGTTATAAGGTTGAAGGTTGGAATTTGAAGGGAAGGATCTTTCCCGCATGCGGGAGCGCGAATAAAATTATCAAGCTTTCAGGTAGCAGGTGAAAATTGGGTTGACTTTTGTATAACGGTTGTTATTATGGTTTTCGTGGGCGATGTAGTGTGTCCGCACGGTCGGTGTTATGCCGGGCCGGGTTCTTTGACAAATTGCGGTGAAGCGAGTTGAGCCATGGGACAGACCACGAATGGACACTAATCAACACGAATGGGACCTGAAGGAACAACAAAGACGCGAAGGCGCGAAGCAAGAGCCATGGAAAGGCATGCACAGATGAGACGAGAGACGAGAGTCCAGGGTCGAGGGCCAACGCAAGAGAAGGCAGAGGAACGCTTATGGACGCGGATGGGAATGAAAGACCATGATTCAAGACACCAGCAAATTGGCCGCGAAAGGACGCACACAAATGCGTCGAGAGACGCGGGTCCAGGGTCGAGGGCCAGCAAGACGGAAGTCGGAAGCCAGAACTCGGAACAAAGATTGAGACACGAATTATAAAAATTAACACTAATAGGAAGGGATGAATAATAAGATGCAAAGAAACCAAGGTCAATTGGCCGCGAAAGGACGCAAAGGTCACATAGGGGAACCCCAAACCGAGCCGACAGGCTGTCGGCGCTCCGTGAAGGAAAAATTAATACGTGTTGTTACTATCTCGAGTTAACTCGACTTAACTTGAGTTAATTCGAGTAAAAAAATTAGAAGATGAGTTGGGAGTCCAGGGTCGAGAGGGGGCCAGAAGTCAGAGGGCAGAGGACGGAAAGAGTCAGGCCTTCTAACGTTGCGGCTACGAAGCAAGTGGGAGCAGGTTGGAGCTAGTACGAGCTGGTACGAGTAAATGTGAGTTCGAAGCAGAGGCTAGAGGACTGAGAGTGGAAGACTGAATGGTGCAGTCAGAAGGTGCCTTGGGTTTGAGCAACTGCACCGCGAGAACCACGAAATCAGGGAGAAGGTTGGGTGATTGAGCTGGTACGATCCAGTGTGAGTAGATCCGAGTTGTTACCAGTTGAAGTCGCTGGCGCGGCTTTGGCCAATCAAGGATTGGTGTGCACAGCGTTCGTGGGCGTCTCAGCCACGGGGGCGTTGGTGTTAGAATGACGACCGTCGGACTTTTTGGGCTGGCGGGGTTTGGAGAGGTCGTCGAATTTCTTGCGCTGTTCGGGGGTAAGTTGCTCGCGAATCTCTTCGCGGGTCCGGGTGAATTCCCGGTTCATGGTGGGAACGATGGGACTCCATATGTCCTTGGTGCGTTCCTGACTGCGACCGAGAATTTTCTCGATGTGTTCGTGTTGTTCGGGAGTGAGGGTCAACTCGCGATCCATGCGGTGAAGAAGTTCCTTGCCGCGTTGTTGCCAGGGGGTGATGACTTGGGCCTGAACGGGCAGGGGCTTGTTGATTTTCTGGCGGGGACGTACGACGTGATTGACGAGGAGTCCGCCGGTTATCACGCCCGCGCTAAAGATCACGAGCGTGGCGAGAATAACTTTCCAAATTTTCACGGGGTGTCCCCAACCTGATCAGCGGCGGGATTATCAACGGCAGCGAACAGGGTTTGTTCGACGTCTTGCGAAAGGGTTTCCTGATTGGTGGCCGGCTGATAGAGGGCGACACCAGTCATGACGAGCATGACGGCGACGCACATGACAGCGGCACGCGCGAGGGCGCGTCCCCAAAAGCCCCAAGGATCGTGCGCGGGCCGGCCGGTAAGACGGGCCATGATACGCTGTTCAAAAGCGTAGGGCACGTGGTCGCTGGGCTGTTTGGCACGCGCGGCAGCAATCAATTTGCGTTGTAATTCCAAAACGTTCATAGGCCTTCAACTAATCAGACGCCGAAAGTGATTCCGGGGTTACAAATACTTATCTTTTGCGAGTTTTGCGAGACACTTTTTCATTTCCGCCCGGGCGCGAAAGGCACGGACTTTTACCAATGGCACGGACCAGCCGGTCAGTTCGGCGATTTCCTTTACGGAACGGTCTTCGATTTCCAGGAGCGTAATGACCAGACGAGCCGGGGGAGAGAGTTGTTCAAGGACGCGTTCGATGAGTTGTTTGGCGGCATCGGCATTCTCGCTGGCGTCGCTGGGTTGCGCGACGAAGCGATCAAGCCAGTCATCCTCGGGATCGGTCAATTCGGAAAAGGCCGTTTCGCGATTGCGTTTATGGCCGCGCAAAAAGTCGTAGCAGGTGCGGACAGTGAGGCGCATGAGCCAATGTTCGAAAGGGGCATCACCGCGAAAGCTGCCGAGTTTTTGGAAAGATTTGAGCCAGACTTCCTGCGCGATGTCCTCAACTTCGCTCTCGCGCCGCGCATACCGGCGGGCGGTGGCGAAGACACGTGGCGAATATTTCCGAATCAAAGGCTCAAAGCTCGCGGCATCGCCTTTCAAGACTGCGGCGATGAGTTCCGCATCGGTCAGTTCCATGTGTTGCGGCAAATATGGCAGAAGCATCGCAAGGGAAAAAGCGAAAAGCCGCGTTTATGTGGGAACTGGCAACTCCGCCGGACTATTTACGGGGCACGGGCGGTTTATTTGTGGAAGATGCGGCACTGGTCTTCCCCTTTTCCTGATTTTGCACCCAACCCTCCAAATTCTGAAGCCGTCCCTGTTCAACGGGGGTGAGGGTTCCGGCGGCTTTCTTTTTTTGAAGTTCCGCGAGACGCGTTTTTATTTTTGCCTGACGTTGCTCCGGCGTCATTTTCTGAACTGCTTCCTGCTGCTTTTTGAGATCTTCCTCTTTAAGTCCATGTTTCTCATTGAAAGCTTTGATTCGAGCCTGCTGTTCGGCGGGAGGCAGGTTTCTAATTTCAGCAATAAGTTTATCCAGCTCAGTGGCAGGACGAACCGCAGGCGGTTGATTGGTCGGGCCTGCTTGAAGCGGTTCAACGCCCAACGAAACGCAGATAACCAAAACAAGCATCAAAATGGTTCGTTTCATACTATTTAGACCGTCCGATTCAGGCGATAGGCAGTCAAGCCAACTTAAGGAGATTTTCAAAAGCCCGGCAGAATGGATCAATATGTGCAAGCGTCTCACTACAAGTAAGATAAGCTCGACTTGAAGTTCGGGAAACGTAGCCTGAAATTAAAGCCGCGTAATCTTGAAAGCGCTCTCAAATTCGCTGGAAAATTTATTAAGGGCAAGGGTCATTTTAGGAGGTTGCTCCACCAATGTAGCCATCATCCGCTCTGCCATATGTGGCTTATGACGAATGAGTTCCGTTGCCGCCATGATTAATGAGAGGTGATTGTTCAGATCATGTCGCAAGGTAGACAGCTTCTGGTTCAGTTCTTCAATCTGTTGGACGCTAAAAGTCACTGGTTCACTAGGCAAACGCATTCCTTCACGATGGTCGGTTCTTTTGGGGAAAGCAAGCCGGTTTCCACTTCTAAATGGACGAATTAGTACGGTAAACCCATAAAACAGGGCTGTTTATTACCAAAGGCTGTAAAATCTGCTTTTGCCCGTTGACACACCCCCAACATGAAAATATTCTCCTCCACTCGACTGAAGAGAACCCTCCACCCATTTGGGCTGGCCGGTTTCAAGGTCCCCGGAGAGGATGTGAATTTGATTGACTGAAATTAAACTGAAAAAAGGCGAACCCGTAGAAAAGGCATTGCGTCGATTGAAGAAAAAAATCGACCGCGAAGGCACTTTGAAAGTCGTGCGCAATCACCGGCATTTTGAAAAGCCGAGCGAACGCAAGCGCCGTAAAATGAAAGCAGCGCGGTTCTCCGCCATGCTTACCGCCCGTTACGCGGATTTGTAATCGTTGAATTCTCATGGCCGAATGTGGTCGAAGTAGTGACCGCATTCGGCTTTTGATTTTTATGTATTCATTTTCCACCTGTTGGAATTCTCATCGACACACGGATGGCCGCGCCATGTTGCGCGAAATCCGCGATCTCGGCTTTGAATACGCCGAACTCAGCCACGGCACCCGCATCAGTTTGTTGCCGGGCATCATCGAGGCCGTCAACGCCGGCGAGATGAAGATTTCCAGCCTGCACAACTTCTGCCCGCTCCCCATTGGCGTCAATCATTCCGCGCCCAACCTCTACCGCTTCACCGCGCCCAAGCAATTCGAGCGCGACAACGCCTTTCGTTACACCCGCAAAACCATCGAAATGGCCGCGCGGCTTAAAGCCCCCGTCGTCGTCCTGCATTACGGCAGCATCGACATGAAAGACTACACCGACAAGCTTGTCGAGATGGTCAGCCGCGGCGAAAAGGAAACTCCCAAGTACGAAAAACTTTGCGCCGAAGTCATGCGCAAACGCGAAGCCGCCAAGGAAGAATACATCGAACGCGCCAACGAACTCCTGCGCCGCCTCGTCCCCGAAGTCGAAAGCTTGGGCATCAAACTCGGCATCGAGAATCGCGAAGCCGTCGAGGAACTGCCCCTGGAACACGATTACCATTTTCTCTTCAAGGAATTCACCAGCCCGAACATCGTTTACTGGCACGACACCGGCCACGCGCAGATCAAGGAAAACCTCGGCTTCATCCATCACGCGCTCCACTTGGAAGCCCAGCGCGATCGTCTCTGCGGCTTTCACATCCACGACGTCCAATTCCCCGGTCGCGATCACTGCTGCCCCGGCACCGGCACCGTTGATTTTGCTTCACTCAAGCCCCAGGTAAAACCCGAACACATCAAAGTCTTCGAATTCAGCCCCGGCCTGACCGTTGAAGAAGCCAAACGCGGCGTCGAACACGTCAAGAACCTCTGGGGTTGATGTATTTGTAGCGGGGTCTGCGGCCGCCGCACTCTGCGTTTCAGCCAACCCACACTTACTCGTACCAGCTCCAACCTTCTCCTTGATTTCGTGGTTCTCGCGGTTCGCTTGACCCTCGACTCTCGACTCTCGACTCTCGACTCTCGACTCAGCTTTGGAATTTTTTTAACTCGAGTTAACTCGAGATAGTCACAACACGTATTAATTTCCCGTTGCTGAAAACGCTCATCCCGCGACTGCGGCGATGAGTTTTCAGCCTCCCCGCCACCTTTCACTTCTTTTGTCACAGAACCCGGCCCCGGCATAACACCGACCGTGCGGGCACACAATATCGCCCACAAAACGCACAATAACAGGCGTTATAATAAAAGTCAACTATTTTACTCTCCTCGCGATATCGGCGCATCCTTATGCAGAAACCGCTTCCCCGACTTCTCCAACGCTTTAGCGTCAATTTTCCTGAGTGCTTCAAAAATCGTTGACCGCGCATCCATATCCGGATCATCCGTCGCCACCATCAAAGCGTCGAAAGCCGCCTGCCCGCCGATTTCTCCCAAAGCGAGTCCAGCGTCACGCCGCACCCTTTCGTCGATGTCCTGCAATTTCTTCGCCAGCAATGGCACCACGATTTCAGGTCGTTCGCCGATGCTTGCAAGGGTTAAAATTGTCTCTCTTCTCACGTCCCACTCCGGGTCATCGAGCGTCCGGATCAACTCCGGCGTTGCGACACGAGCGTCTTTGCCAAAGTATCCCAAGGCACCCGCCGTATACCGCCTCACCAGCGGATCAGGATCTTTCAACTTGGCCGAGAGCACCGGAACCACCATGCCCGGCTCCCGCGCGATGTTGCCCAGTGCCGACACAGCCCCGGCGCGCACCCAGGCATCCTTGTCGTGCGCCCAGACGATGAGCGCGGGAATCGCCGCCGCGCCATTGGTCCCAAAATTGCCCATGTTTAAAATAATCTCCCATTGAATATGCTGCCCTTGCACATTCTTCGCCGCCCGGAGCATGGCCGGGACCGCTTCCGGCCCAAGATGGGAGAGCGAACTCGCTGCATAACTCCACGCACTATAGTTTTTGAGGAAATTTTGAGGTTTGGGCTTGTATCCAACATGGGCGAGCACCATCTCCACCTCATGCCATGCCTTGCTAATGGGCGTTGGCTCTCGCGGTTGATATTTATCCAGCAGCTTGGCCAATCCCGGGATGGCCGATTTCGCTTCCGGACCCAGCACTTCGAACGCTGCCTCCACTCCACCCGGCACCGTGGAGTTCGTCTGTTCCGCTGGCTCAAGCCATTTGAGCAAAAAAGGAACCGCCGCCGGTCCGAAAGCCTTGATCGCCTCCACCGCAACCGGCGGATGGCTGCCATTCTTGAGCACATCGATTCGAACCTCCGACGTCCACTCGCTAAGCGGCTTCCCCTTGTAAACCGGCTCGACACTTGGAAGCCTATACGCGTGGGCCGATTCATGCCCCCTCCACAGCCAAAAACAAAAAGTGCCGCCGACCAGCAGCAACACAAAAATGAGCATCAACCTCTTTTTCTTCACCGCGCCATAAAAGCAGAGTGGCGCAGTGGAGTAAAGGGTTGCCATCAAACACGGGGAATTCTCTTGGTTCCACGTTGACACTTGGCGCAAAAACATTCACCGTGATTTCGAATTCGCTCGCTTACAAACTAAATTACCCGAGCGCTCGCACCACGCTAGAGCGACTAAATTTTTACTGAAGGCGAGAAGGAGCTAGCCCTAAAAATCCGACTGGAGTTGGCAATGGCAAAAAAGAAAATACACACTGCAATTCGGAAAGGTACTAAGGTTCCAAACCTTAAGTCTGCCAGCGGCTCTCCATTTACCTTCGAAGACAAAGTTGCAGCGCTATTGTTCTGTGAAATGCTGGCTGGGCAGATATCGCTTGGGAACACTTGGGGAATTACCGATAAAATCGAACGCCAAGCCAGCGACTGGGAACCCTTTGGTGACCTGCTACTCACTGTCACAGACAGGAATGGGTGCCCAGTGAAATGCGGTTGTTCTGTCAAAAGCAATCGCCAATTCAGTGCGAACGGGTGCAATACGGAATTATGTGCCGAGTTATGGGGTTTCGTTTCTAACCCAGCATTCCAGCAACCGAACAATATGGTCGGTATGTTCTGCGCCAAGCTTTCTAGTGATGTTAGTCGCTTAATCAATCAATTTTGCAAGCAAGCGCGTGAGGAGCCAGATCCAGAGCGACTAGATCAGAAAATTACGCACGCAAAACATCGGAAGATATACACGTCGTTTCGAAATCCAACTGATTCAGCAGATCATAAGTTTCCTGGTCACATTTTGGCTCGGCTAATTCCTCGCGAGTTCGATTTTGATGAAATTACGTCCCGAAATGAAGCGGAAGCTATAGCACTTTGCCGTAGCATACTGCGACAAGAATACGCAACATCCGAAAAATCTCATGCTTTGTGGGAGGCACTATTAGGTATAGCTAGAGATCTGCGGGACGTAGGGGGCTCAGTCACTCGAGAGCGGCTCGCATCTAAACTCCGTGACAATTTCCGGCTGCAGGATGACCCATCAGACATTGCAGCGTGGACTTTCCTCCGTGCACGTAATGAGGAATGGATGGAACAGATTGGAAGCTGTCTCCCGGGTGGTTTGAAGCTACCCCGTGTTTCCGAGATGGATGCACTGCGAAAGAGCTTATGCGAGAGCCCTGTATTCCACGTGATTGGTGAGTCAGGTTCGGGAAAGAGTGCATTATTGAAAACTGTTGCTTGGGAAATGGTAAATGCACCGGATAGTGCCGAGGTTGTATGGATAAAAGCTGACCAGTTTTTACGCATTATTGAGGAAGTTCCCGATTTCGTTGAAGTGCTCCATCGTACCCACGCACGTTCAGGATTGCTTTTGTTAGATTCACTCGAAGCCTGTCGCGATGACATTTTGGAGAGCATCGCCAAGACCGTCGCTGCACTTTGTGCGAACTCTCAGTCACCTTGGAGAATCATTCTCGTTTGCCAAACAGCTGAGTGGTCTCGCGTTTCCCGGCAAATGGGGAAAAATATTATGGGGTGTGGCCTCATTAAACGTTTTGAATGTGGCGACCTCTCCGCCGATGATATGCAGTTGGTTTTTGAGAAGTCGCCGTCGGTTCGCCGTCTTGCTTTACAACCTCGCCTTCGACGGATACTTGCGTTTCCAAAAATACTTGATTTGCTTCTCAGCGGACAACTTCAGGAAGATCGACCGTTGGTGGGGGAGGACGATCTCGTTGACTGGTGGTGGCAAGATCAGGTGATGGGATCAAAGCAATTCGCCGCCGAAGAAGCCATTGCCCGAAAGTTGGCGACACGCATGGCTAACGAACTGACTACTGAAGTGTCTCCTGATGTAGCAGAAGGGCCAGCCGATGCAGTGGAATCGCTTATCAAGCGACGAGTGCTCCGTCGCACTAGCGATGGCCGGCTTCGATTCGACCACGATTTGCTAGCCGATTGGTCGCGTGTTATGCATCTGCGAACCCTTGGTGACGGCGCCCTAACAGTCATGCGTGCAAATGTTGATAACCCGCCGTGGTTGCGCGCCATAAGACTGCTTTCGCAGCACTGGCTAGAGCGAGCATCTAATCGGGACCAGTGGCGTTCAGTGGTGACGCAGTGCAGTCGTCAACCTGAAGTGGGGGAAGATCCGTCAGCCGGAGATTTGCAGGTCCTTGACGCATTACTGGAAGGTATCGCTTATTGTACTGAAGCGCAGCGCGTCCTTGATAGTCTTCGAGCCGATCTTTTTGCTCACGACGCTTGGCTGTTCAGGCGGTTCGTCAGGCGTCTCTTGCATACGGGTACGTTTCCTGATCCGATTATTCAGGAGCGCATTCAAAACATGGACGCGAGTGCGGTTGAAGAGGTCGCGATGCTTTTCCGTTTGCCGCGATCTGTTTTCTGGCAGCCAGTTTTCGACTTCATGATTGCAAATTCAAACGATACAACCAAATCCCTCCCTGTTGAGGTGGCTGAGAGTGGTGCAATTTGGGCGCGCCTTCAGGATTATCTACAACTCCCGTGGCAACCCGTCGCAGACTTATTAATTTTAAATGCAGAAAAAGAGCTGCGTCGTGAGGTTGCTGGGGAATATCGCAGTGAGCGCGGTACGCGGAGTTGCAGCGGCGGCAACAAATCTCGCATAAAGATCTATACGGCAGCGCTACAAGCTGTGGCACATGCGCCCGACCAAGTTACAAAGTTAGTGCTAAAAGCGGCAGGACGAGTGGATTGGGAGATTTGCGATCTTGGCCCCAAAGTTAATGGAGCTTGGCGTGGACAGTGGCGCGGCGACGATTTCCGGTTCGGTGGAAGGTACGTCAAGCAACCACCTGAGTCTTGGCCGGATGGTCCGAAACGCCGTGTAAGCGATGATTTCTTTCATGCATGGTTTGAGTCCGGCGCACCCTCAGCGCTCTATCGGTTACGGCCAGAAGTTGCATGTGAAGCTACTCTGGCATTCTTAATCGATTGGCCGCGGGCACAAATTCAGCAAGGACATCACAACATTGGCATCGATGCGCATGGATTCAGATTCGATGCAGATGAAATGAAGCCGCCCATCTGGACTAAGGGGCCATTTCTGTCATTTCTTAAGGAAAGCTGGCGGCCAGCACTTGATCTGATAATCCGGCTCACAAATTTCGCGGTCGACCGATATGAGGAGTGGTGGCCCTATGAGCCGCGCGTTACTGAACTTCATATCTTGACTCCGGATGGCAACGCCCGATGGAAAGGAAATCACCAAGTCTTTTTATGGAGCCGTTCCGCTTGGAATACGCCTTCCGTGGTTACGTGCGCTTTAATGGCCTTGGAAAAGTGGCTTGATGAACAGGTTGCAGCAGGGAAGCCAATTAAGGAAGCAGTTAGCACATTGTACAAAGATGGTCGTTCTCTCGCTTTTGCCGGGCTCTTAATCGGCATCGGCAAGCGCCATCCTGAGTTGTTCATTCAAGACCTAAAGCCATTACTATTTGCGCAGGATCTCTACGTTTACGATCATCAAGGCATCAGGCAACATTTTGAACCGGGATTTTGGCCCGGAGAAGGTTCATTTATCCGCAATTTAAGACATGAATGGAACGAATTGCCGGGTCGCAAAACTCCTTTGAAAGAAGCTTGCCATGAGTGGCTTCTTGAAAAAGCTGAGTTACAGGTCGTCTTGGGCGAAGTAAGTAACGTTTGGCGTCAGGAAGCGGAAAAACTCCCAGCCAAGTCCGATGAAAAGTTAACTATCCTGCGCTGGGCCGCAGACTTCGACAGATCCTTTTGGAAAGAGTTCACCTCACCTGATGGGAAAAAAATTTGGAGGTGCGAGAGACCACCTGAATTAGAGGATACGAAAGGCGGGGAAAGATTGCATCAGATGCAGCGCTTGATAACGCTTCCTCATCAGTGCAGTGATTGCTTGGAAAAAGGACAACGGTTGCGTGATGACCAGCTTGAGAGCATTTGGCAGCAACTTCAGAACTGGGAGTGTTTCGAGCAACTGACTATGGAAGAAGGGGAGGATAAAGATACTGTCCAACTTCGAGATCACCGGCATGCACGGGCTGGCTTGCTAGCAGTGCTTTTATGTGCCGGAGATGCTTGGCTAAGCAACTTTTCTGACCGACGCCAATGGCTCGAACAGGAAGTGCGAAAAATTTTGGCAGACCCTCCAAAGATCACTATTTACAGCCCAGATGAGATTCATGACGACTGCGAAAGCCTTCTGGCGCGAGCAGTCGTTCGCTGCTGGGCCCATTCGCCGCACGATGTTGATTGGCGCGGACACATTGCTAGTTTCGTCACGGCATACCGTTACCACACAGTTTTCCGGTTGTTTCAAGAAGCATTCAAAATCCGCAAAACTCTCGGTGCTGACTATCGAGAGCTTGAGGCGTTTGTCGTCTCGTTTGCAGTCGCTCGAAAAAAATCAACACAACAACTTTTCATTCGGACTCGCCGGAAGACAAACAAAGAACAAATGCAAAAGTGGGGCGACGAGTGGCTCCCAAAGTTCGCATATGGCAAAGGGCCAAAGTGGTGCTTGGATTGGTCAAAAGTTGAGATTGTAGAACCGTTCCCTCATGAGCATCGACCTCATGGCGTAGAAGCTGATCCTCTCAAAGAACTTCGCCGGCGTGACTACGGCTTGGATGTGGACGTTATATTGGCCGCCTTTGGACATTTTCCTTCGTTCGTTGAAGCGAGCGACTCCAATGAACGACTCCATTGGCTCAACATTTGCCGAGAACTGCTTGCGGCATTTTGCCGCACCCTTCCGATATGCGGTACGTTGAACGCAGATGTGAAGTGGCACTACGACCATTGGGATGCAGATAGAAAAATTTTGGATATTGTGGCAAGCAGACTGTTTGAGTGCACTGAGGCTGAGCGCAGGGAGCTTTGGCAACCTATCCTCAATTTGTCGCCGGTTGCTTATCACCACATAAACGGATTCTTGAATGCGGTTTTAATTGAACCTTTGCGTACAGACCCGCCGCGGATTAGAGAACTGGTCCCGATCTGGCGTGAAATTGCGGATTTCTTTTTTGCTGCCCCTATTTTGCCGCAAGTGCAAAGACGCAACCGGTTGGAAATCCTAAAGACTATCTTACTTTACGGTAGCTCAGCCGCATCCTCCGGTGAGGAATACTGGCTGCCGATTGTGAAGGACCTGCGGCCACAGTTTAAAAAACATCTGGTTAATGTGGGAGATGATGGTCACGAACAGTCCTCGATAGCATATTTTTTGACAACAAAAGCTGGCGAGATCCTCTTGGTTGAAGCTTTTGAGTGGTTGCAACCAATATGGGAGCTAGCCAGCGATTGGTTTTGGGACATCGGAACCGAAGATGGCCACTTTTCTCAACTTCTCGAACACGCATGGCATCAAATGTTTGATCAGATACGCAATAACCCAGAGGCCTTGAAGGCGTTCAAGAGGCTGACGCTTAAGCTAGCCGCGCGCCACATTCCGATAGCTATGGAGGTGCAGCAGCATCTGGGTAATTGAGCCTCAATCGCAAACAATGGCCATCCCACTCCTTCCAGACCCATATCACCGCTGCCCAAAGGTATCCATTGCTCTCCACGTTTCGTTGTTCAACTCCTCATGGAAACAACCCACGCACCTTCTTCGCTTCACGCACGCGGCTGATGCCCAAGCTCAATGCAGCCTGGCGCGGTGAAATCTTTTCTTTGTGGCTCAGGGCCAGGGTTTGCGTGAAGGCGGTTTCGAGGATGCGAAACAACTTGTCCACCACTTCCGTTTCGTTCCAGAAAAAGCTCTGCAAATCCTGCACCCATTCGAAATAAGAAACAATCACACCGCCCGCATTGCACAGGATGTCCGGGATGATGAAGATTTCCGGACGCTGTGCGAGGATGGCGTCAGCTTCGGGAGTGGTCGGGCCGTTGGCCGCTTCGGCGAGGATGCGACACTGAATCTTCGCCGCATTCTTTTCCGTGATCTGGCGTTCCAACGCGGCAGGAACGAGAATGTCGCACGACAATTCCAATAACTGGTCGTTGGTGATGGGTTCGGCTTCGGGAAAACCAGCGACGGTATTTTTCTCGGCCAGAAAAGTTTCCAGCTTCCTCAGATCAATTCCCTTTTTATTATAAATCCCGCCATAGACATCACTGAGTGCGATGATCTTCGCGCCATATTTTGCCAGCGAATAAGCGGTCACCGAACCAACATTGCCGAACCCTTGCACGGCGGCAGTGGATTTTTGCAGGTCCATCCCCAACGTATCCGTGGCACGATTGACCAGATAAGCCACGCCGCGTCCGGTCGCTTCGCGTCGCCCGACGGAACCGCCGAGCAGCACCGGTTTGCCCGTGACGATGCTCGGCACGGTATAGCCCATGTGCATGGAATAGGAATCCATCATCCAGCCCATGACTTGTTCATTGGTGCCGAGGTCAGGCGCCATGATGTCCACCTGCGGCCCGATGAACGGAATCATTTCCTGCGTGTAACGGCGCGTAAGCCGTTCCAGTTCGCCCAGGGAAAGTTTGCGCGGATCGCACGTGATGCCGCCCTTCGCGCCGCCGTACGGCAGGCCGGTCAAGGCGCATTTCCAACTCATCCACATCGCCAGCGCGGCCACTTCACCGAGTGTGACATCCGGATGATAACGCAATCCGCCCTTCGTGGGGCCAAGCGTCAAATGATGTTGCACGCGATAACCCGCAAAGACTTGCGTGGTGCCATCGTCGCGATGGATCGGCAGCGCGACAGTCATCGAACGCTTCGGATATTTCAGGCGGTCGCGCTCGCTCGCGGGGATTTGCAGGCGGTCTGCCACAGAATCAAACTGCTGGCAGGCCATGCGAAAGGTCGGATGGTCATAGACTTGCACGCGCCCAAGATAGCCGCGGAGTGCTGGATAGTGAATAGAGAATTTTTACAGGAGAGCAGCCGTCTGGGTGAAAGGTGCGCGACGTTCACGTCGCTTCAACGTAAATACCACCATACCGCACAATAACCTCGCAAAACCAACGTCCGTCCTCTCCCGATATTCGCTATTCACTATTGCGCCATCCCCCGCTAAATTAAACCGATGTCCGAGACGCTGGTGGTTAATGAGATTTACCTGAGCCTGCAAGGAGAAAGCACCTTTGCCGGGCTTCCCTGCATTTTTGTGCGACTCACCGCCTGCAACCTCCGCTGCTCCTATTGCGACACCGCCTATGCCTTCACCGAAGGCGAAAAACAGTCCGTGCCCGACATGCTGGCCGAGATTCGTAAACTCGCCGCTCCCTATTCACAATCAATCAACGGCCACAAAATGCCCTTGATTGAGCTGACCGGCGGCGAACCATTGCTCCAGCCGAACGCGTTGCCCCTGATGAAAACCTTATGCGACGAAGGCTTCACGGTGCTGATCGAAACCAGCGGCGCGCATGACATTTCCAAAATCGATCCCCGCGTCCGGCGCATCATGGATTTGAAATGCCCCAGCAGCGGCGAAGTCCTGCGCAATCGCTGGGAAAACCTGCGCCATCTCAAAAGCACCGACGAAATCAAATTCGTCATGGGCACGCAGGAAGATTACGACTGGGCCAAACAGAAAATCGTCGAGCACAAGCTGGACGCTATTTGTCCACTCTTATTCTCCTGGGTGCAGCCCTTAACGCCCGAGCAACAGGACAAGGTCTTAAAAAAAGTTCCGGCAGGCCAGACACCGATTACACGTTTGGAACTCGCCGAAAAAATCATCGCCGACGCATTGCCGGTGCGTTTCCAAGTGCAGATGCACAAGATCATCTGGTCGCCGGATCAAAGAGGGGTATGAGGGTAAATAAGACCAAACAAATTCTTAACCAGTTGCGCAATTACGAATCGCGCAACGTGACCTTCACCGAATCGGACGGCTCGTGGCCCATCGTGTGGGAGCGGGCACGCGGAGCGAACGTCTGGGATGCGGAGGATAAAAAATATCTCGATCTGACGGCGGCCTTTGGCGTGGCTGCGGCGGGACATGCCAATCCCCGCGTCGTGAAAGCCGGACAGAAGCAAATGAACAAGCTTTTGCATGCCATGGGCGATGTGCACCCGCACGCGCTCAAGGCGCAACTCGCACGCGAACTGAGCCGGCTTACCTTCGAGCGTTGGACGAGAAAAAAGTCCAAAGGCGCGACCGGCAAAACCATCTTCTGCAATTCCGGTTTCGAAGCCGTGGAAGCCGCGCTGAAAACCGCGCTATTAGCCACCAGCAAGCCGGGTGTCATTTCGTTTGAAAAAGGCTATCACGGTCTCGGCTACGGTGCATTGAATGCCACGCATCGCGATCATTTCCGCTGGCCCTTCCGCGCGCAACTTTCGGACTTCGGCCATTTCGTCGAATTCCCCTCCGCGTCGAAGCGGTTGCCGGAAGTGGAAACCGCCATTCGCCAATTGATGAAACGCAGGGAAATTGGCGCAATCCTGGTTGAACCCATTCAAGCCCGTGGTGGCATCAATGTCCCGCCGCCCAAATTCCTGCCATTGCTCCGCCGGCTCTGCAATGAACACGGCGCACTCTTGATTCTGGATGAAATTTACACCGGCTTCGGCCGCACCGGCAGATGGTTCGCCTGCGAGCACAGCGAAACCATTCCCGACCTCATCTGCCTCGGCAAAGCCATGGCCGGTGGCTTTCCCATTTCCGCGTGCGTCGGTCGTGCGGACATCATGGACGCCGCCTGGCCTGTCTCTTCTGGCGAAGCGATTCATACCAGCACCTTTCTAGGCCATCCCGTCGGTTGCGCCATGGCATTGGCCCAAATCGAAGAAATTCGAAAACAAAAGCTCGTCGAGCGCAGCGCCCAACTTGGCAATTATTTGATGAAGTTATTGCAATCAAACATTTCCAATCCGCAATTTGAAATTTCCATTCGCGGAGCAGGCTTGATGGTGGGATTGGAACTTTGTTTATCAGGCGGTATTCCAGCCACCATCGTCTCGTTGCGCGTGATTAAAGAGATGTTGCATCGCGGGTTCATCCTGCTGCCGGAAGGAGCGCATGGGAATGTCATCAGCTTCACACCGCCGCTCACCATCACCAAAAGTCAGTTGGCCGCTACGGTTAATGCGCTGCAAAATCTGCTCGGCTATCGCAAAACTTCATGAAGCTCTCCGAGATGAAACAAATCCTGGCTTCCGGCCAGATCCAACTGACCAAGTCGCTGGGCCAGAATTTTCTCCACGATCAAAACCAACTTCGCCGCATCGCCGACGCCGCCGAGTTGACCAAGACGGATAAGGTCTTGGAGATTGGCCCGGGTTTAGGCCCGTTGACTGAGTTGCTCGTCGAACGCGCGGGTGAAGTATTGGCCATCGAGAAAGATCAAAGGCTGTTCGATTTTCTGCTGCAGCGTTTCGCTGGTTCACACAGCCTCAAATTATTACACGACGATGCATTGGATTATGTGCGTCGCGAGCAACGCGATTGGAGTGATTGGAAACTCGTAGCCAATCTGCCGTATTCCGTGGCCTCGCCCATTCTGGTGGAGTTGGCGCAATCACCGGGCTGTCCGGAACGGTTGGTGGTCACGCTGCAATTGGAAGTCGCCAACCGGATTGTAGCGCAGGCGGACGATGACGATTACGGAGTGCTGTCCTTGCTGATCCAACTTTACTACGAACCCAAAGGTCTTTTAAAGATCCCCGCCGATTGTTTTTTCCCCGCGCCGGATGTGGACTCCGCGTGCGTTGTTCTTGTGCGACGCCCACAGCCATTATTGTCGCCAGAGCTAAGTGTCGCCTTCGCACGCTTGGTCAAGTTGAGTTTGTCGCAACGACGCAAGATGATGTTGAAGCTCCTGAAACAAAATTGGCCGGTTGAGAAATTGACTGCTGCCTTCGAGCAATTACAACTCTCACCGCAAATCCGCGCAGAAAAGGTGACCTTGGAACAATTTGTCAAACTAACACAGTTGCTCCATTCATGATCCCGCGCGCGTGAAAAATAAAGACTATGGGCCACGCACAAAGAACAGATGAAATTTTCGATGTCGTAAACGAACGCGACGAAGTCATCGGCTGTGAGCAGCGCGGTGAAGTGCATCGTTTGGGATTGAGACACCGGGCCGTTCACATCCTGGTATTTAACTCGCGCGGCGAAGTTTTCCTGCAAAAACGCTCCATGAAGAAAGACACCTTTCCCGGCGCATGGGATTCGTCATCCTCCGGGCATCTCGATTGCGGCGAAGATTATGACGCGTGTGCTATTCGGGAGTTGCGCGAGGAAATCGGTCTTAAGATTGATAAGGCGCCTGAGCGTCTGTTCAAGATCGCAGCCTGCCTGGAGACTGGCCAGGAATTTGTCTGTGTTTACCGTTGCCAGGCAGAAGGGCCGTTTACACTGCATCCCGATGAAATCGAAACCGGCGGTTGGTATACGCCGGAAGCGGTGACACGTTGGATGGCAGAACGGCCCGGCGATTTCGCGCGGGCATTGCTGCTAATTTGGCAGAAGCTCAACGCGACCGCCTAAATTGCGGCGCTCTGCTGAGACTCCGCCATAGTGTTAGCGTCGGAAGATCGAACCTTGAGGCCGCTCGACCAAATGGAGCAGGTTCGCTTCGCCATCATTAAAGAAAAGCACGCGTCCGCCGCCAGCCGCCGGTTTAATGACTTCCGTGAAACTAACGCCTTTCTTCTCCAGCACTGCCTTGGCTTCTTCGATGGAATCCACCTGCAAAGCCAAATGACGAAACCCAGCCAGGCTGTTGCGGCTGGTGTCCGGCAGCGAAGATTCACTTTGATAGATTTCCAGCATCAATCCATCGCCCAGACCTACAAAGAATGCCGGGGGCGTTTCGCCGTTCTCAAACACCAGCTTTGCGCCTAATACGTTTACATACCAATCTTTCAATCCCAACGGATTGCGTGCTGGTAAACCAAGATGTTCTGCGGTAAGCTTCATTAAGCAGATTTAAACGAAACTGGTGGCCAAGGCACGTTAATTGTTGCGTCAATGAGCTGGTAAAGACCCACGCTTGACGCACAGATGGACGTCCGTTACGTTGCGCCACTGAATCAATAAGACATATTACTATGCAAAATTTTCTTGTTCCGATGGTGGTTGAGCAGACCGGGCGTGGCGAACGCGGTTACGACATCTATTCCCGCCTGCTGGTGGATCGCATTGTTTTCCTGGGCACGCCGGTGGATGACATGGTGGCCAACCTGATCATTGCCCAACTGCTGTTCCTCCAAATGCATGATCCCAAGAAGGACATTCATCTTTACATCAATTCTCCCGGCGGCAGCGTCACGGCGGGATTGGCCATTTACGACACCATGCAATTCATGACCTGCGATGTGAATACCTATTGCATCGGCCAGGCGGCCAGCATGGGCGCAGTCCTGCTTTGCGGCGGCACGAAGGGCAAGCGTTACGCCCTGCCGAACTCGAACATCATGATCCATCAGGTATTGGGTGGCGCTGAAGGCCAGGCCAGCGATGTCGAAATTCGCGTCAAATACATGCTGCGCCTCAAGCAGCGCTTGAATGGAATCATTTCCAAACACACTGGCAAACCGATTGAACAGGTGGAGAAGGATTGCGATCGCGACAACTTCATGACCGCTGAAGAAGCCAAGGCTTACGGCCTCGTGGATGAAGTGGTGCAATCGCGCAAAGAAATTCCGACCCTGGTTGCTACTCCCGCCGCTGACATCGATAAAAAACCGTAACCGTTATGGCGCGGCCGACCAATATCACGTTGTGCAGCTTCTGCGGGAAATCGCACGCGGAAGTTAAAAAATTGATCGCCGGGCCGGGGGTTTACATCTGTGACAACTGCGTGGTGCTTTGCAAAAGCGTGCTCGACAAGGAATTGACGGCACAGGCAAAGAAGCAGAAGCCGAAGTTTAACATTCCCAAGCCGATTGAAATCAAGCGCCAGCTTGATCGCCATTGCATCGGCCAGGACCATGCCAAGAAGACCTTGGCAGTGGCCGTCCACAATCATTACAAGCGCATTCTGCAGGAGCCTGTCGGCACTGTGACCGAATCTGAATCCGGCGAGGAACTGCCGGTGGATCGGCACGCGGAAGTGGAGATTGAAAAGAGCAATATCCTCATGGTCGGGCCAACCGGTTCCGGCAAGACACTGCTTGCGCGCACGCTCGCTCAAATTCTCGATGTGCCCTTTGCCATTGCCGACGCAACCACACTGACTGAGGCCGGCTATGTGGGTGAAGATGTGGAGAACATTATTCTCCGGTTGCTGCAAAATGCGGATTACGATGTGAAGCGCGCTCAACGGGGCATCGTTTACATCGATGAAATTGACAAGATTGCCCGCAAGACCGAAAACGTTTCCATCACGCGCGATGTTTCCGGCGAAGGCGTGCAACAGGCGCTCCTTAAGATTTTGGAAGGCACTATTTGCAACGTTCCGCCGCAGGGTGGACGCAAACATCCGCAGCAGGAATATATCCGGGTGGACACCAGCCAGATTTTATTTATTTGTGGCGGGGCCTTTGTCGGTTTGGAAAAAGTCATTCAACGCCGGTTGGGTAAGAATGTAATGGGCTTCAGCGCGGCGGAGCAAGGGCACCGCGCCGCCTCGGTTGATCGCATTCAATTGCTTCAATACATTGAACCGGAAGATTTGCTGAGCTTTGGTTTCATTCCGGAATTTATTGGCCGCCTGCCGATGGTGACGGTCTTGTCGGAATTGACCGAAGATCAACTGGTTTCCATTTTAACCGATCCCAAGAACGCGCTCATAAAGCAATTTGCCAAGTTGATGGCCATGGAAGGGGTGGAGTTGGAATTCTCCCTGGACGCGTTGCGTGAACTCGCAGTGCAAGCCCTTAAGAAGGGAACGGGCGCGCGTGCTCTCCGCGGTTTGCTGGAAAGAATGATGCTGGATGTCATGTATGACGTGCCGGGCGATGAAACTATTTTGACGGTGAAAATCACCAAGACTGTCGTCGAAGGCGAAACCAAGCCCATCATCCGCCGCAAACAGGATCAGGCAGCCGCCTGATGTGCTTTCCGTCCACCCCCTTGGTTTAGTAGAGGCTCAGGAATTTCAACACCGCGACTTCGTCGTTAAATTCGATCATGATCCAGTTCTGGTTGACCTCGGCCTTGCGGCTGGGTTTGGTTCGGAAATAATTCCATTTTTCGTGCCCGGTGGAAGGATTCAGCCGGTAGAAGTTGTAATGGTAACTCTCACCTTCTTCCAGTTTAAGGAATGAGATGGAGGAGGAAATCTTGCCGGTATAAACATACTTGCCGCTTAACAGCAGTGTCTCCCCGATTTTTTGGATTCTCCACAACACCTTGCCTGTTTTTGGCTCAACTTTTATGAGCACCGGTTCGGTCTTTTTATTGAGATTAATTTGTTGTGAGTATTGAATCGAATCGGGGCTGTCAGAAGTGGTGGTGAGATAAAGATTGCCGCGCTCATCAAGTTGGATTTTGGAAATTCCCACACTGGTCAAGCGCCAGCGAACGTTGCCGGTCGCCAGGTCGAAGCAGGTGAGCATGCCTTGGTCCGCGAAGTAAAGTGTGTTGCCTGTTTCCAAATAAGGCTTGCTCGCATCCTCGTCGTCGAAAGATCTGTAGCTAAATTGCCGTCCCGTGGGATAAGTCAATTTGGCGTCCCAAAGTTTCTTGTTGTTTTTATCAATGACCGTGATGGAACGTCCGCCAGTTACGATGTCAATTGTCTTAAGCGGAATCAAACCGGGCGCCCCCACAACTTCGCCCTCCCAATCCGGAACGTCCTTTACCAACCACCGGCGGAGGGTGACTTGATAACGGCTGACATCCTCCACGCTTTTGCCGCCGGTATTATCGCGCTGCATGTCATTCAGCATTTCTTGCGCGGCATCCAGGCTTTTTCCGGCCGTCAAATTGCCGCTATCCACAATGGATTTCCCCTTTGGCTTCATGGCCTCATGGGCTTCGAGCTTTTTCTCAATAATTTTCAGATTTAATTGTGCGACATTTGCGCCGGCGGAAACAAAATGTTCTCCCCGGTCATAAGCGAAAGCGAAATCAGACGATTGATCTTCCTCCGTCGTTGATGGAACCGCCACTGGGGTAACAGGCTTTTTAGTTGTCCCGGCTTTCTTCGATTTATCATTCGCCTGTTCCTTGGTTTTATCCGCTTTCGGCAACAAGCTGATCTCCTCACTCTTTACCGTGCCTGCTGGCAGCGAAACCTCGGTGAGCACCCGATGATTGCGGTCGGAAACGCCCACGGCCAAAATGCCATTTTCATCGTGCGTCACATTGAGTTCATGACCCTTGAAAGCAATCTCTTCCTTTTGGCTGCCGGTCTGCCGGTCAAAACGTAGCACCCGATCTTCAAACAAAATCCAGATATCCGTCGCTGTGGGAATTATCTTCTTTACGCCAAGCGCATCTCTGAAGAAGGCAAAGTCGAATTCGTCATCGGACGAATCGGTGGCGGCGGGAGCGTTGGTATCTGTTGAGGCAGCACCCTGTTTTAACTTGTCGAGTCGTTGCTTTGCCGCATCCAGATGTTTCGCTTCCAGACTGTCCGAGGCGGGTTTGGCGCTGGTTGTTTTGTTCGTGGCAGATAAGGATTTCGCACTTGCCTTGCTGGGTTTAACCGGAGCCGCTGGCGCGGGATCAGTCGTGTCGTCACCCATGTCATCCAGCAGACTGCGCTTTTGCGGCTTTTCGAATTTCACTTCCGTGGACCAGAGCTGTTTCTGCTGCGCCACATCGAAAAGGGTCAATTGCTTTTCTTTTAATGAGAGCAACTGGCCCGGACCAATCAATTGATAATGTCCATGCGGCTTTTTCTTTTCGAACTTTACCGAGTAAACAACCTTCGGCATGGAACCAAACCATTCATACCAAATCCAGCCTCCCAGCAGGAGCATCACCACTGCGGCAATGGCGAAACCAATCAACTTGGATTTCCCGCGCGACTTTTGCTCCACCACGCTTTTCTGGTTCGCATACACCGGAATGAACATCTTCTTCGAGTTGGCCTGTCCCCGGCAATAGACCGAACAAACATAGCCGAACATCTCCAGGCACTTTTGGCACATCGGCTTGCCGCAGACGTGACAGGTTTCTATGGCCGGCTCGGTAAGATGTTTCGGACACATGTTTTCCGCCGTGGCCGTTGGAGCGACTGTTCCGGTTGCCTGAGCCGCAGGAGTCGGTGTGTGCGCGACGGCAGGCTTGTTGATGCGCAAGCCTCCGGCTGCCGGTTGACCAACGGGAACTCCAACTGCGGGCTGGGGTGGTTGAGGAGGTTGCGGTGGCTGAGGCGTTGATTGTTGGCGGGGGATCGCGGGGGCCGCTGCTTGAACGGGTTGACTTGCCGGTGCGGGCAGGCTGATTTTCGGTGTCTGGGGAATTTGCGGAATGCTTGGAGCGGATGCCTGTGCAGCTAATTGTTGCCGGATGACAGCATTGGCCAGTTCGGTGGCATCAACATTGCAGCCGGGGCAGTTGATGGCCACCGGCATGCGTCCATTGACCGGTTCCACTTCGAATTCGAAGCGTGTCTCGCACGCGCACTGGACTTTAACTTTCATCAGGGTTTGGGGTTGAGCAGAACAACATTCGAAGCATTCGTCAATGTAAACGCGGATTTTGCGGGGCTGGACTGCACGTTGCCATCGCAGAACATGACGTTGCCGCCGTATTTGTCATGATTGTTACCGGGTTTTTTGCCGTCGGAGGAAAATAGAAGTTGGCCGGGTGCCTTGGCATTCGTATTGACCTGGCGATCGGACATCAATGGTTGATCAGCGTCATCCTTGACAGTGTGGCCCATGTAAAAAGCGTAGCTGATACGCCGATCTGCAAAAGGTTTCGCATCCGGAAGCGGACTGTCCTTTGTGCCCGGGCAGGTGAAATATTCCGTGCCGGTGGTGTACTTCGGCACCAATTGACTCAAGGGCGCTTCCGCCGATTGAGCATTTACCAAAGAAGGGAAGCGGTCATTGTAGTCGATGCTATAGGTCTTCAGCGCGACATAGACACTTTGTAGATGGTTCTCGCAGTTGGCGATCTGCTTGGTCTGATAAGCTTTGGAACCGGAACTGAAGTACAGCGTGAACAGAACGAAAATAATCACCACGACAATAAGCAATTCCAGCAGGGAAAATCCACCGCTCATTTGCTTGAGAGAGCTGCGCCTGGAAAGTATTTGCTCGTACATAGGGATTAAGCTCCCCAGCACTATGCGCCTTAAAAAACGGTGTGGCAATAAAGAAGGCTCTGCCTCAGCCGCTCTGCCACTACACTCCAATATCTTCGTTCCAAAGCTCCGGCCGGGCGGCGATGAAATCACGCAT
This sequence comes from Pedosphaera sp., assembly GCA_028293285.1. Classification (GTDB taxonomy): domain Bacteria; phylum Verrucomicrobiota; class Verrucomicrobiia; order Limisphaerales; family Pedosphaeraceae; genus Pedosphaera. The sequence goes on along the minus strand of JAQGPC010000026.1, from coordinate 8,551 downwards.
CAACTGGATGCACTGGGCATCCTGCAACACTTCTACTTTAATACCTTGTGAACGAACATATTCCTCGGGGCCTTGGAAAGTTTGATTCTCGCCCACGATGATATGCGGAATTTTATAAAGCAGCGCCGCCCCACTGCACATCGGGCAGGGCGACAGGGTCGAGTAGAGCGTGCATTTTTGATAAACCGAGGCTTTGAGGCGACCGGCATTCTCCAGACAGTTCATCTCCGCATGATGAATCACGCTGCCGTGCTGGACGCGTTGATTGTGGCCGCGTCCGATGATTTTGTCTTCGCAAACCAGCACCGAACCAATCGGAATGCCGCCCGCAGCCAATCCCTTTTTGGCCTCTTCAATCGCCGCCTGGAGAAATGCGTCCATATGTTTTATATCGCAGCCGCGATGGCATCACCCATTTCCGTGGTGCCGACCTTGCGGGCGTTGGTTTCGCTCGCGCTGAAAATATCACCCGTGCGCAAACCGGAAGCAATGACTTTGCCGACGGCGGCCTCAACCGCATTTGCCGCGTCATTGAATCCAAAGCTGTGTCGCAGCATCAGCGCCACGGATAAAATCTGCGCGATGGGATTTGCCAGATTCTTTCCGGCGATATCCGGTGCCGTGCCGCCAGCGGGTTCGTAGAAGCCATAAACCCTGTCGCCGCTCTGTGCGCCCAAACTCGCGCTGGGCAACATTCCCAGCGAACCGGCCAGTGCCGCCGCTTCATCGCTCAAAATGTCGCCGAACATATTTTCGCACAGCATCACGTCGAATTGCGTGGGCCTGAGCATGAGTTGCATCGCGCCGTTGTCCACGAACATATGTTCGAGCGTCACATCCGGATATTCCTTGCTCACCTTGGTCACGACCTCGCGCCAGAGTATGCCGTTTTCCAAGACGTTCGCCTTGTCGATGCTCGTGAGTTTCTTGCGACGCAGCCGCGCGGTGCGGAAGGCCACATGCGCAATCCGCTCAATCTCCGGCGTGGTATAAACCATCGTATCAATCGCGCGTTGAATCGTTCCCTTGCCCGCGCCCGCCGAAATTTCCTCAGTCTTCTTCGGTTGACCAAAATACATGCCGCCCGTCAATTCGCGCACGACGAGAATATCAATCCCATCGCCCTGGCGCTCCTTGCTCAATGGACAGGCGTGCGACAATTCCTTCGGCAATTTCACCGGGCGCAGATTGGCGAACAAGCCGAACTCTTTGCGCAACCGCAGCAACGCTGCGCGTTCAGGACGTTCCTCCTTTGGAATCGAGGGGTCGCGATCCGGCAAGCCCACCGAGCCGAATAAAATACAATCCGACTCCTTGCACAATTTCAACGTGGCATCCGGCAACGCCTTGCCGGCGGCATCAATGCCCGCCCAGCCGACCGGCGCTTCGGTCAGATTGACCGTCAGTGAAAATTTCTTTTCCACAGCGCGCAGCACCTTGATCGCTTCACGCATTACTTCCGGACCGATGCCATCGCCCGCCAAGGCCGCAATTTTCAAATTCTTGGAACTCATATATAATTCGCGTGAGATTAAGGAGCGATGCGTTTTGAGGAAAGGAGATTTTCCAACGAAAGGATTGAAAGCTAACTAACAATAGATATTTTAAAGATTATACTTGTAATCCATTCGTGATGCTTTAGATTATGAATGTAATCGCAATGCGCCTATGCCAAAGCTGCCAAAAATATCGGACACGGAGTGGGAGATCATGAACATCCTCTGGAATAAGGCCCCGTTGACGGCTGCGGAAATCATTGAGGCGCTACAAGCTGTGGATGCATCGTGGCATCCGAAGACCGCGAAGACACTGCTCAACCGATTGGTGCAGAAGAAGGCCTTGGGCTTTAAGAAGGAGGGTCGGGGCTATCTTTACCGTCCAATAGCGCAACGTGAAACGTGCCTCGAAGCGGAAAGCGAATCCTTTTTGGAGCGGCTCTTTGGTGGGTCGCTCAAACCGATGCTGGCTCACCTGGTGGAGCGGAAGAAGCTTTCGGCCAAGGACATTGCGGATTTAAGGCAGATCCTGGATCAGGAAGATTAAGGAGGGGGAATTCATGGATACAATTTTATACTGGCTCGGACGGGCAAGCTGGCAGGCTTCCTTGCTCGCCATAATTGTTCTGGTGGCACAAAGGATTTTTCGCCGGCAATTGACGGCCCAATGGCGTTACAACTTATGGCTCTTGGTAATGCTCCGGTTCCTGTTGCCGTTCTCTCTGGAAAGTTCAGTCAGTGTTTTCAATTTTATGACGCCAGGCCATCCCGCTGGGCAGCCGGTGGTTCCGATGGCTGAAACTATCGCGAGCGTGCCCGCGTCGGCCAAAGTTTCATTTATAAAACCTGCGTTGCAACCAAACGCGGGACAGCCTGAATCGGCAACAACTTTGGGCGTCATGGGAGAGGCAACACAATCCATTGCCACAAACTCTTCCGCGCCGCAATGGCAATGGAGTTGGCCGTACGCATTGGCAATCGTATGGTTCAGTGGAGTGCTTTTTTGCAGCGCATTTGTCCTCAATTCAACGTTGCGGTTTGCGCGACGTTTACGGAGTTCCAAGATTATTCGCGACGTAGCGGTGCTTGCGGTATTGGACGAATGCAAGGTAGAGATTGGCACCAACCGCGCGGTTACCTTACTCGCTACGGAGGCAGTCTCCACTCCCGCGCTCTACGGATTTTGGCATCCCCGTCTGTTGCTGCCCACGGGAATGACCGAGTCTTTCGACTGCAAACAACTGCGCTTTGTGTTTTTGCATGAAATGGCGCATGTGAAGCGATGGGACATCGCGGTGAACTGGCTGATGACCGTGTTGCAAATCGTGTATTGGTACAATCCACTCGCGTGGCTCGCCTTTAACCGGATGCGCATGGATCGTGAACTGGCCTGCGATGCCCTCGTGTTAAACCGTACCGGTGCCCATCATCGCAAAACTTATGGCGAAACCATTCTCTCCCTGCTCGAAGGAATGACTGGCCGGGTAACAGCACCGGGCTTGGTTGGCATCGTGCCAAACAAACGCGAATTACAGGAGCGGATGCAAATGATTGCGCGCTTCAGGCCGGCTTCGCGCGGATCTGCCTGGGCAGGGTTATTGATTCTCATTATTGGTATGAGCGGTTTGACGGATGCCTTGACCAAGGAGGCAATTCAATTGGAAGACAATGGCCTGCAATCGCCCAAGGCCGCTGCTCAACAGGAGCATGGGAGGAAAAAGCAAACTGCCGGAACGTGGGAAGAACGAGCCCCAGCGGATTTGAAAGGGCGCGGCGGCAGTTCGGTGATTTGGAGCGGTGACGAGATGATTGTTTTTGGTGGAGAAGGGATGGGGGAAAGTTTCGATGATGGCGCGCGCTACAATCTTGCCGAAAACACCTGGGCTGCCTTGCCGGAGGAAGGCGCGCCGTCCTCGCGCACAAGTCATTCAGCAGTTTGGACGGGCAGGGAAATGATCATCTGGGGCGGCTTCGGCGGAAAATTTGGGAACGACACCAATCGAAACGATGGCGCCCTGTTTGATCCGAGAAGCAATAGCTGGAAGCCTGTCTCCACCGAAAATGCGCCACAGGCAAGGTTCAATCACACGGCAGTATGGACGGGTAAAGAGATGTTGATTTGGGGTGGTTACACGGATTCGCACAGTTGGTATCACGGCGGGTATAACGACGCCCATTTGAATACCGGTGGTCGTTACGATCCCGCCACCGACTCGTGGCAGGAAATTTCCACCAAAGGCGCGCCTTCAAAGCGGTTTAATCATGTAGCAGTCTGGACCGGGAAAGCCATGATTGTGTGGGGCGGCGGCAACGCGAAGAAGTCACTGAACGATGGTGCCATTTACGATCCAGTAAATGATGAATGGCGGCCAATCAGCAAGAAGGGCGCACCCAGCCCGCGAGGTATTCCGGTTGCGGTCTGGACTGGCAAGGAAATGATTATCTGGGGCGGTGCCTCACGGGATGGTAAATATTTTCAAGATGGCGCGCGTTATAATCCGGAGACGGACACGTGGGCGCCGATTTCCAAAGACGGCGCGCCTAACGGTAGAATTTTCGCCAATGGAGTATGGACGGGGACAGAGATGGTGTTCTGGGGTGGGGTAAATGACGCGCAAGCGAGCGGGTTCAATGATCCAAACCGTTATGTGGATGACGGCGCGCGGTACAATCCGTCAACCGATTCGTGGACTGAGGTCAAACCAAGTGAGGTAATCTCAGGACGGTTAACGGGTCTGGTATGGACGGGGAAGGGATTGCTGGCCTTCGGCGGATATAATGGCAGGCATCTGAATGATGTTTACTATTATTCTCGCTGAAGGCGGCGCGCGGTTTGGATTGAGCGCCGCCCATTGAAATAAGTTGAAGCGTTGGTTGTTCTCTCATAGGGTCATCTTGTGATCGGTTTGCGAGGATTATTTACCCTGTTTGTGGCCAGCTTGATGCTGGTTTCGTGTCGCCACGATACGTTTCCATCCATCAAGGATGGCGACGCGTTGCGCAACGATTGCATTCGGCTGCTCGAACAGTTTCCTCAAAGCGAAATTCCCAAGGCGGGCTGGCCGCGTTCAGTTCAGGCTTTAAAACCAATTCGCGTCACTGGCCGGAGCAATCATATTGAGATTTTATTGCATCAAGAGCCGGGTAAGTTCACGGGCGGCTACGATGTTTTTGCCGATCCGCAGTTGTCTCCCTCGAATCAGGGTGTGTGGGTGCAAAAAACTGCGGTCAAAGGAGTTTATATATTTAAAATGCCTTATTAAAACTCCGCCGATGAATAGGGACGTAAAGGTAATTTGCTTTTTAAAAACAATTAAGGGTTTATGGTGTTAATCAAGGAGAGCTTGTCATGCTCAAGATTTCGCCGTCCGTTCGAGGTGGTTTCTATGAACCTAAAAGTAATTAAACGGGCGGCATTTACTTTAATCGAATTGCTGGTGGTGATTGCCATCATTGCAATCCTCGCCGGTTTGCTGCTGCCCGTTTTGGCGAGGTCGAAGGAGCGCGCGAAACGAACGGGTTGCCTGAATAACCAGCGACAAATGGGGATTGGTAGCCAGTTGTACGCCGACGATGATGAAAAACATGCCTTCTCAGGCGTGACCAATTTCAAGGAAGATGATTTGAACTGGCTGCATCCGAAGTACGTTTCCAATCTCAAGGTATTTATCTGTCCCTCCACTCGAAATGAAATCAATGAAACACACCTAAGTGTGCCCGAGCCGTATCCTTCAAACACGAGCGAAAATTGGACGGGCTTGGCCTATCGCGAACGGTTGCACGATAATGATTATATTATCTCTGATCTCCAACAAATTGCGCCGGACGGGCGAGTCGGGATGTTTGGCGGCACGAGCTATGAAGTGGCAGGTTACCTCAATGGAGCGTGGGCGTTGAACCTGGACAATATCCGAAAGACCCAGTCCAGCGTCGCCAGTTACACCTACAAACTGAACAATGCCGGCTCTCCCCAATATAATTTTGCAGGTCAGACGGGCGGAGCTTCGGAAATGTGGATTTTTTACGATGCGGATGATCCCGGCATCAGCGATGGAACCCGGCCGAATAATGATTACCCCGATGCGGGCGATAATCATGGAACGGCGGGTTCAAATGTCACTTTTTGCGACGGTCACTCGGCCTGGGTGACGCAAAAGGATTTTCTTCGCAGTTGGTATCGTGGCACGGACGAAAGTCATGTACCGGTATCGAATTAAGTCTGCTCCCGGTCAATCCACTTATCGAGATTCGGTAGTTTTGCGTGGGCCAAAAGATCCAGCAATCGTTCAGGGTCCTTATCGGTAATGACCAGTTCGCGATGCACGGAACGGATGAACTTCTCGGTCACTGCGTGGTCCAGAAATGTGAGAAAGCCATCGTAAAACCCCTCAACGTTGAGCAATCCATGCGGCTTGCGATGTAAACCCAACTGTGCCCAGGTCAGCACTTCACAAAACTCTTCGAGCGTTCCAAAGCCGCCGGGCATGGCAATAAACGCATCCGCCAAATCAACCATCATTGCCTTGCGTTCATGCATGGAGGCGACAACGCGCAAATCCTTCAGGCCTTGATGCGCGACCTCTTTGGCCATCAATGATTCCGGAATGATGCCGATCACGTTTCCACCTGCCGCGAGCGTTGCATTGGCAACCGTGCCCATCAAGCCAACGCGCCCACCGCCATAGACGAGTTCGATCCCGCGTTTGGCCAATACAGTGCCCATTTGTTCGGCAACCGTTTCATACGCCGGATTGGCCCCGCTATTTGAACCGCAATAGACGCAGATGCGTTTAAATTCCATATTGATTTGGTAACTTTAACAATTAATAGAAGAGATCAAAACCTCCCAATAACTTAAAAGAAATACTCTAAAAATAAACTACCGCATTGAAATAGCAGCAATGCGGTAGTTTAAAAACTGTAGTATTAATGTGTCGAGAGAATTCGATAATAAGGTCGGAACCCGCAAAAATGTCCTGAGCTAAATATCCCGAGCCAGACTTTTAATTGAAATTTGAATTCCTAATACCCCGGCAACATATTCCCGCTAACCATGCGGGGAGCGACCCGGCCCAATTCCTTGCCGGACTTGTCGAAGAGGATGCCCAGCAATTGATAGGCGCCAGTGGTCACTAGGTCATAAGACCATTCGGCCTTGGCGCGTTGAAAATTGCCTTCTTTTTGAAAGACTTCGACCTTGCCGGGAAATTCCGCAATTTTCTTTCCATCCAATCCTATGATCCGGAAAACGATTTTTCCGATTTCATCATTGTTGGGTGGCAAGGCCATATAGCCGGTCACCATTGGCTTTGTGTCTTGGTGCCAGGCGACATCGCAACGAACGGGCGTTTGCACGGCAGCGCAAGTTTTCCAATACTTAGGTTCAATTTTTTCGACCAGTGCAATTTTGCCAAGACTCGCCGGTTGCTGGACGGAGAGCGGGCTGCCATAAACGAAGGAACGAAATACGCGTTTGTCACCGTCGCTGTAGCAAAGTTCAGAGTCGAGTGCGATTACAGTTCCGACTTTGGGTTTGAAACCGGGAAAGTTCGCCCATGGCAATTTGAATTCCACATCCATCCCCACGCTCGTGCGTTTGGCGGCGACTTCCACGCCGATTTTTTTGATGGCATCGAGATAGCCGGGGCGCAGGCAGAAGCGGCCTTGCACGTCGGCACCCTTCAGGCCCGTCCAATAGCAATGTACCGCGCCCGGTTCCCACTTGGTGCTGCGGGCGTTTTCATCCTGGCGCGGGTCGAAATACCATTCCACCGCGTCGCCTTCCCAGAGATGGCCGTCATCGGCATTGTCGGCGGGATGTTGATCGAGCGTGCGCAAAGCGGCATAGAACGCTTCGTCGTCCCACATGTAAAAGAACTGCGCGGCACGATTCTTCAAGTCGCCGTTGAAATATTCCACCGGCGTGCAGAAAGCGTCCTTGAATTCTGAAAGATCGCCATCAATTTTCATTTCCTTGGGCGCGCGCGTGGCCAGGCCACGAACGCCTGCGGGCAAATCGGCGGCTTGCAACGCAATGGGCCTGATCGCGATACTCAATGTCAGAATTGAGAGCGTAAAAACGGTGGAGAGAAATTTCTTTTTCATGGGCTTAGGTATGGACGGTCATATAGCGGCGGGAATTCATGCGATGCAAGCCGAAATATCTCCATAGTCATCGGCTTGTTTGGAAAAGTGTTGGTGAAATTGGCGGGGTTATCACCTATTGAGCTGGATCAACCACCCTCCCCATGAATAAAATGCTCCCGGATATATTATCGCGAATCAGGAAGAGAAAAGGGTGGTCGGCGCGGAAAATAGCGGTTTCCTCACGATCATGCCTCGATTGCGCTAAACCGCGAAGCGCAAAAATTCCCGATGCTTCGGTGCCTTCCTCGTCCACGTTCAAGAAAGCCTTGTGCAGCACGTCAGATATGTAGAGCAGCTTTGTGCCATCAATGCCGGAGAAGTCGGCGTTGCGCGTAAAACCGTCAGTCATTCCCAAATTTTTCAATACCGGTGTCATTTCGAAACTGCTTTCCAGTTTAAACCGGGGCAGGAACAGTTCAGCTTCACGAAACTTGGCTTTTTCGAGCCATGTTGAAAATTTTTTGGAGTTGAGCATCGCTTCCAATTTGGACAAGCCATCGGCTTTCCTAGGCAGCAGGACAATCATGGAAAATGCGTGGTCTGTATAAGGAAGAGCAACGGCTTGCAGAGCTTCATCTTCAAATAAATGCTGAGATATGGATTGATGCATCATCCGCACGTCCCTTTTCCGTCCACCCGGTAAATGGAATGGCGCGGTTTGAGTATTGGTACTGCGGAACCGTTCGTTCGTACCAATGACTTTTAAAGTAAACTGCGTTTACCAGCACGAACGAGGTTTGCCGGGTCAGCATTCCCGGCGGCAAAACATCCTTGATGGTGCCTTTAGTATGCTGGGCTACCCAGCCATTGATTTGTTGACGGACTGGCTCGGTCGCCGTGGTAAAATCAACCTGATTCAAACTGGCCTCGTAATTGGTGGCATTGTGAAGGAATGCCGGAACAAAAGG
>JAQGPC010000182.1 GCA_028293285.1 Pedosphaera sp. | reverse complement strand
GGCGTCACCAAGCCATTCATGCCAAAACTTTCCCAACTTCACTTAGTTCCCGGTCGTGCGTATAATGTTCGCCTGCACTTTGCCGAACTTGTTTACAGCAATAGCAATCAGCGCGTTTTCAATGTGGGAATTAATGGAACGCAGATGCTGACCAACTTTGATATTATTTCTGAAACAGGAGGACAGAATAAGGCTTTGATCAAACGCTTCAACACGGTTGCCGATGCCAATGGTCAAATCAGCTTGCAATACAGTTCAATTATTGATCAAGCGAAGAGCAGTGGCATTGAAATTTTGACCAATACCATTCCAAATGCGACGCCCATGTTACTCGCAATTTCCAACGCGACTGTGAATGTGGGCGGCACGCTCAGCTGCACAGCGAAAGGGATTGATCCGGACCAACCGTTGCAAAGTTTGGCTTATAGTATTGATCCCGGCGCGCCGAGCGGCAGCAGCATCAATTCCAGTGGTGTTTTTACCTGGAGTCCCACTGTGGCGCAGTCACCCAGCACTAATACTATTACGGTGCGAGCTACTGATAACGGCTCGCCCGCACTGGCTGCCACCAGAACTTTCACCGTCGTGGTGGTAGCGCCTCCGCATATCTCGCAATTAACTACTTCTCCCGGAGGAAATCTTTTGCTGGTATTCGATTCGTACCCGGGAAAGACATATCGCATCCAATATAAAACCAATCTTACTGACAGCACTTGGACCACTCTTGGGTCTGATGTTACAGCCAGTTCTTCGAGCACCTCCGCACCTGACAGCATGGATGGCAATCTGCAACGGTTTTACCGCATCATCCAGTTGAACTGAGTAGTGGCATTCTGGTAAGGGATGCCTGAAGATTTTTTTCGGTTTATATTGTCACTCGCAACCTGTTAGCACGTAACACCTTGGGTACACTAAATTCCGGAGTTTAGTTTGACAATGCAAGACAGCGTATTAGGTTGCGACGTACACAGACCATGTGTTGAACGAAGATATTGTCCGCCATTTTCTTATTCCAGAACCGCACTAATCATTATGAAACATTCGCAGCCTTCCCCACGCCATTTACGCGCCGTTGATTTCCTGCGCCTCGACGGAATTGTCATTGGATCTTTCCCGCTGCAACATGAAGACCAAAATCTACGCGAGTGGAGAGCGTTGGGGCATTGGTTTAATGCCGAAGGGATGCTGATCAATAATCAGGGCGAAGGCTCAGATTCAAAAGCTGCATTGGATGGGATGCCGGAACGCAACTAAGACCTGCTCAAGCCGATAGACGGTTGTTCTCCCGATTGCAATGTTCGCAACCAGGCGGATATTGTTTCATGGATGCAACCTATCCCAAAGTGGGCTGTTGCGGATTTCGCCTGACGAAACGGCAATATGCCGAACGATTCCCGGTAGTTGAAGTGCAGCAGACTTTTTATCAACCGCCAAAAAAGATTGAGACGCTTAAACGCTGGCGGGCCGAGGTGCCCGAGGATTTTGAATTTACGCTGAAAGCCTGGCAGTTGATCACCCACCCTTACAAAAGTCCCACCTATCGCCGGCTTACAACCCAGCTTTCCCAGGTAGAACTCGAACAATGCGGATCGTTTCAACCGACTCCCATGGTGAAGGAGGCCTGGCAGACCACGCGCGCCTGCGCTGAAGCTTTGTCCGCAAAACTTATTCTGTTTCAATGTCCGGCAACCTTCAGCCCGACGTTGCAAAACATAACGAACATGCGGCGGTTTTTTGAATCAATCAAACGCGATGATATGACATTACTTTGGGAGCCGCGTGGCAGGTGGCCGGACAGTGTCATTGAACCACTTTGTCGCGAACTGAATTTGGTTCATGCGGTGGATCCGTTTCTGAACCGGACGGTGACTCCTGAGTTCGTCTATTACCGGCTGCATGGCGGAAAGGATTTTAAACAAATTTTCTCGGATACACAGTTACGAGAACTCGTAGGCAGGCTTCCCGCATGCAAGCCGGCCTATGTGATGTTTAACAATATCAATATGTTGGAGGATGCCGAACGTTTCCAGGAACTGGTGCAACCACTCAGGTTTACTCAGGACCTGGCGCTATAATCCGTATCTGCTATTAAGTTATCAGCAATAAAATGTGTTTACGTATGTAGAGGCTTCTAAGGGTCAGCCGATTGCAAATCGGTCTCGCACGCGGGAGCAGATTACAAATCTGCGGTACGTTGTGCGCTACGTTGGAGGTTGTTCGCGTAAGCCAGTTATGGTATAACTTCATGCCATGCCAGTCCAAAACCGTATCATCAAGGTCCAGAAGCGGAATCGCGCGTTGGTCACTTTTAATGGAGATCTCATTTGCGGGGCCATTTTGCGCGCGGCGGAGTCGATAGGCGGATTTCAACAGGATTTTCTGCCGGAGATTAATGGCACTATTTTTGACGCATGCGGGTCGGACAAAAAGATTGCCGAGTTCATGGCGGACACGGTGATTCTTTGTCTAAATTCGGAAGCACAGCATCTCATCGCTAATTTTCCGCCGACCATTGAAGGCATTCAGGACAAGGTGTTGCATGTGCTGCGGAGTTACGGTCTGCAAAATACGGCGGATGCGTATGCTTGCTATCGTTGGGGTCGGCATTGGTTGCGCGAAGGAGCCATTACGGCGGACAAATTTGTTGGCAATGGTTTTCCGAAGGAGCGGATGGACCAGACACTGAAATGGAACAGCGCTCACGGTTGTGACACGGTTGCCGGATTGAATGAAGTCGTGCGCAGCGGCAAACTCAAACCGGTGATTAATGAATCGATTGCTCGTTATGAAGCGTCGCTGGATGAAGCCGCGAAGAAAGTCCTGGCGCGTCTCAATGCGGGCGACAAGATTCGCATGATGTGGGTAAGCGGGCCGAGTTCTTCAGGAAAAACCACCACGACCGTTAAACTGACCCAGCGTTTGGAGAAACAGGGGTTACGCTTTCTGATGCTCAATCTGGATGATTATTTTTGGTCGCTCGTTGAACATCCTACCGATTGGATCAATGACCGTAATTTCGAGACGCCCGAGGCGCTGGACATTCAATTGCTCAACCAGCATTTGAAAGCGTTGCTGGCGGGCGAAACGATTGAGAAGCCGAGTTATAGTTTCAAGGAGGGACGCCGCACTTCGACCAAGCCGGTGAAGCTGGAAAAGGACCAGATTCTTTTACTTGATTGTTTGCACGGGCTTTATCCACCAATGACGGAGGGGATTGATGCGAGTGCGCAGTTTAAACTCTACATCGAAGCGATGAATGTGATGTACGAAGGCGATGGCTCGACGAATCGCCTTACCAAGTTTACGGATGTGCGGATGGTGCGACGCATGTTGCGTGATGTGCAACATCGCAATTACAGTCCCATCACCACGATTCTGCACTGGCATTATGTTCGCGCCGGGGAATTGTTCAGCATTATTCCGCTGATGGGCACGGCTGATCATGTGGTGAATGGCGGGTTCCCCTTTGATTTGCCGGCGCTGAAACCATTCTTTATGGGCCAGGGCGGTCACCTGCCCCGTCGGGAAGATTTCGCGAATTATTCTGGATTCTTGGATGCGAGGATTCGATTTGAGCGGGTAAAAAGTTTGTTGGAATCAGTGGAAGGCTTGAGCAAGGAGCAAGTCGTGGCGCATGAGCTTATTCCAGGCGAGGCAGTGATTCGGGAGTTTGTGGGCGGGAGCACGATTAAGATTCCGCATAATGAGTAGGCGGGAATGTGACACGAATTTCACGAATTAACCTCGTTTCGTCTATCAGCCGCAGTCGCACACCGCCGCCACAAAAAAAGTTGACAGAATTATAACGGGTGTTATACGTTTTGGAGAGTATGGTTCTTTGACAATATGCAATGCAGTTAAAACGTTAAAACGTTAAAACGTTAAAACGTTACATTGTTACACGGTGAAGGCTTCTTTCGCCCCGCTGGGGCTCACTTGGTTTCGGGCTGGTTCCCATGGCTCGCGCTATGGGTTAAAGCTGACGCCACTCCGTGACTGGGGCTTATGTACGGCTAATGGTGTGGTCAGGATGGAGTAAGTACGACCTGATACGAGTTGAAGCCGGAAGCCTGAGGACAGAGTTCGGAGGTCAGAATTGCAAGGAACCCCCAAGCCGTGTCGGGTGTTGCGCGAGGAGGCCAAATTAAAGCTAATACGACCTGGTACGAGTAGATATGAGTTGTGAAGATGGTGCCCAGGTTGCGGCCCGATGTCATACAGCAATCGGGTGCGAGGATTTGCGTGAAGCGGTCCCGCATGCGGGACCACGCTCCTTAAAAGCAATTTGGAGCTAAAATTAGCTATTGCGAGTAAGTCGGAAAGCCAGAGGTCAAAAGTCGGAAAATGAGAATGGCTGCGAAAGGACGCATAGGTCGCAAAGAGATGAAAGATTAGAGCCTCCTTATGGGCGTGTTGCTCGAATCCGAAAAGCTGCAAAAGGCGCTGTCCGGGTTGTTTTAAAGTCTGGAAAGGCTAAGAATCCTGCCTGTTTAACGTTGCTGCGGTCGGGGACGACCGCGCTCCGGGGATTTGGGCAACACGGCCCTCAAATCGGCTGCTACGGAGCAAGTTGGAACTAGTATGAGCTTGTACGACCTAGTACGAGTAGATACGAGTTGAAGCCGGACGACAGACGACAAAGGACAGAGGACAGAAAAACGGGAAGTTGCTCGTCGTCGATTTCATCGACGATTTGGAAAATAAGGGGTTTTGGTTGTTTTTAGTTAAAATAAGCCAAGTTTAGTGAATGGAATTTGCGCTCCGGTCTTTCTGAAAACTTACGTTTTTCAGCTACGAGAGATTCTAAAACTTATCACCGCAATTGCGGACAGGCGTTTTCAGCTGCCGCGCTTACTTGAGTTCCAGGATGGTGCCGGCGATGTAGCGGGTGGTGTCGTTTTGGTTGAAATAATAAACGGTCAGAATACGGTTCTTGGAGAGCATGGTGGCCCAAGGATAACCGAGGTCGCCGCTGCCGCCGTCGTCGCGGATAATGGTTTCGGGAGCGGTGGCGAAGTCGGTGCATTCGGGATTGAGGATGCGGGCGCGGGCGCCCATTGGCGCATGGCGGTAGCCGTAAACAAGGAAGACTCGCTTATCGGGCAATTGCATGGCGTAAAGGGGATGGCCCATGAAGCCGGTGTCTTCCCATTTGTGAAAGGATTTGCCGCCATCAGTGGAACGGGCGATGCAGGCGTGGTCGCCAAAGTTTCCGGTGCGCATAAAGGCAACGAGGTCGCCCTTGGGAGTTTCGTAAATGGAGGTTTCGTTGAAGCCAATCTTTTCGTCATGCGCGACGGGACAGGAATATTTCCAAGTGGTGCCTTTGTCTTCTGAAATCATCAGGTGAGTGCCCCTAATCACAGGGGTGGTATTTTTGCCGTTGGCAGTGACCCAATAGAGCTTGCCGTTTTTACCTTCACACATGGCGCCGCGATTAAAAGCGGGCACCGGTTTGCCGAAGATGTCGAGGGTGGCTTCGCCATCGACAGGAGCGGGAATGATGGGATCGCTCCAGGTATGCCCACCGTCCTGTGAACGAAGCAGGTAACCGCCAAGAAAGACGAAGCTGCCTTGGTGGAAAATGCCTTTCATCTTTTGCACGGCTTCGGGGCGGAACGGCGACCAGCCATAACTAGCGCAGAGAATAGAGTGGTCGCGTAATTGCACCATGCATGGGTCTTGCGAGCCACCAAAGGGATGGGCAAAGAGAAGTTCGGGCTTGGGACTCCAAGTCTTGCCGTCATCCTTCGAGCGAACCATCACCAACTGGCTGCTGCCGTCAGTGTGGGTGTAGGTGGATTCACCAAAGACACGACGATCCGGCGCACGACGAAAGGCGACTAGCAATTCCCCGTCGGGCCGTTTTACGATGGAGGGAAAAGCGGAATGAAAGTTGGTGTCACGGTAGAGGACGATGTCCTGGATTTTTTTGAGAGTGGGAACTTTGTCTTCAGCGTGGATCGTGACCACACAGTTCACGAACAACATAAAATAGAAAATGATAATCCGAGAATTCATCGGTAAGAAATGAACTGTTATCGCAAGCCAGTTCAAGGAAAATTAACCGTTATTTGTTTAAAACTATGCAGCCGGAAGTATCGTCTGTGAAACCAATGAGAATCAAATTAGACTCGGGTTAATCCGAATCTTTGATGCTTAATTAAGGAATTCCCACCACGCGATAAAAAGACGGACTGTTGCTCGAAGGAGTTGTGTTCGTGACTACGTAGTTCGATGTAGGAAGATAAAGATTGGTCAGGGTTGTCCAATTGTTGCTGGCTTGCATGGAGGAAGTCATTTGTAACTGATAGTGACCTCCAACGGTTCCCTGGATGTTAATGGCTGGTTTGCCCGCTTGCACGCTGGCGGTCGGACGAGCAGCAGCGGGTGGGACGTGGCCAACGAAGGGTGCACCGGTATTAAATTTAAATAGTGCTGCGTCGCCGCCATTGAGGCTAAGCACAAGTTGTCGTCGAGTGCTGACAATCGGCAGAGTATTGGTTTGCAACTGGCCAGTCAGCGAGTCGAGCATGACAATGCTCGTGAATGAATTAAGGAAGTTCAATTTAATCTCTTGCAGGCAGTCGACCGCAGTGCCGTTCGTGGCGGTTAGCGCGTTGACAACCATCATATAAACTTCGTTATTATAATTCGTCCCGTCAAAAATTTCGTCCAATGGTCGGAACCAGGAAATAATAACATCGCCGGGCAACCCGTTGTTCTTGATGCCCGCCTTGTTGGTCATGGACCAACCGGTCAGATAGGGATCGTTCTTTTGAAATTCCCACCAGCTGTAGGCGCTGGAATTGGGAAGGCCAGAATTGGTGGAAGAAGAAGGGTCGTTGTAAAAAGAGTCGGGCAACGGGGTAAAGTTCGTAACACCGCCGCTGATATATTTCCCGCGAAGAAACATCGTGCTAGTCGCGTAACCGTTGGGAAAATTCGGATCGTCGCTGCCTGGCCCGGGTGGAGGACTGACGGTATTTGTGTTGTGCAATTCATAGACGGGTTTTAGAAAAACCAAAGCCTTGCCAAAATTGGCGGCGCGCTGGTTGATATCAATTAGTTCGGTGTAAAGTGCGTTGGTGAGGGTATCGCCCGCCCACTGGCCTTGGGCATTGCGATCAAAGAGTGATGACGCACCGGTGTTGTAGGTGAAATCGATCAACATCTTCGCATTAAAGGCCAGCGCACCGAAAGTATTCACGCGCAGTTCGGAGGGCGAAGGATCGCGATAGACGGTAGAATTATAATCCTGCACTGCATGAAAAGTCTGGCGGTAGATGCCGAAGGGAATGTTGTAGGTGGACGCCCAGGCGCGATAACGCCGCAATTCACCGTACCATTGCTGGCTCAAGGAAATGGGAACGCGCGTCGTGTAATCCAGTTGCCATGGGTACAGGTCAAACGTAATCATGTCCGGCCGGGCTTGCGCGATGAAACTGCTGAGGGTTCCGTCAGTTACCTCCCCGCCCCAATTGTTGATGTAAAGAATTGTGTTCGGGTAGCTGCTTTGAACAGTGGTGAACCAATGGAGCATGTTGGTAAAATAGTAGTTACTGTCCAGGTAAGGCTCATCAGATAATGACAAGCTCACCAACTGGCTCATGTTAGACGCTTCACTGCCGACTGGCGGCATATTGGTGATGTCACTGACCCAGCGTCCCCAAGGGAAGCTGGGCGCAGGCCCCATTTGGGACGTGTCTGAATTGAAAATCCAATTGATGGCGGTGTAATGGGCATTGGTGTAGTTGGCGAGATGAAAAATATCACCGGTATTCACCATTCCTTGTATCTGGAGTCCGCGGTTAATGAGGATTTGGTTCCCCTTGCTTACCTGAGCGGAACTTGTCTGAGCATATCCGAACGATAAGAAGATTAAAAAAAACGCGAATTTGCAAAACGACGTATAGGACATAAGCAGTAATTTAATCACACTCCTTTACCAATGCCAAGGCTCTCTAAACCTCAGCATCTTATGAATGAAACTATTGTGTCCGGGGGCGGCGCAGAACATCCTTGTTTTTCCCTGTAAAACCGCCTATTTGTTAGATTACCTGAAACCGAATGCCATGTTTCTGCAGGGTCAAAAAATTTTCATGTGCTCGCAGAGCGATGGACGGATTTGCATCCTTTCCATAAGGGCGAACACGCTCAACCTCTCTTTTCAAAAATGATCTTTGGCCTTCAACTTAATCCATGAAAAAAATGATCATCTGGCGACGGCTTAACACCTCGCTGGCAATACTTATTTTTCTCCTGGTCACCGGCGCCTGTCTGGCGTGGTGGGTGGAATACAACCGGTCCAATTCTTTGCGGCGTAGCGATCTTCTAACGAGCGAGGCGGGCAAGGTAAAACTTCATTTGACGCAAATGAGTGATTCCTTCAAAAGCCTGCTATTGGATCCCAAAAATGAAGTGGAATGGAAGCGCGGCACGGATGCTGAAAATGATCTGGGTGTCGTTCTGGAAAATATCCAGCGAAATTTTAAGAATTACTCCGGCCTGCTGCAGGCAACGAGAAACATTCGCGACTTCGTTTCCAAAACCTGGACCACGTATCAAGCTAAAATAGTGGAGGAAGTGGATCCCGTGGCCGCAGCCTCCCAATATGCGAAGACTTACCCCGCCCTGCGTCTTGAACGCGAAAAGTTATTGGCTGACCTGAACAAACAGGCGCAAACCGCCGCTCGAATTGAATTGGATGACACCACGGTCTCAATCGGCGGATTGATTGCGCTCGGGTTGATTCTCGTCACCAGCATTTGCATCGGAGCCTATCAATCTTCCGCCGTTACCAAGCCGCTCTCGCAATTGGTTGAGGCTCTGGAGCGGATGCGGCGTGGCGACTTCACCAAACGCCTGACTATCGAACAACAGGATGAATTTGGCATCATAGCCGACGGTTTAAATCGGTTGGCAGATGATCTCTCGGTTTT
Organism: Pedosphaera sp.; assembly: GCA_028293285.1. GTDB lineage: Bacteria > Verrucomicrobiota > Verrucomicrobiia > Limisphaerales > Pedosphaeraceae > Pedosphaera. The sequence goes on along the minus strand of JAQGPC010000182.1, from coordinate 264 downwards.
GGTGGGGCAAGTCCAGCGGTCGGGTATTCAGGTAAATACCACCGCTACACAAATCGCCGCCACGGCGAGACAACAACAAAGCACTGCCAGTGAGATTGCCGCCACCACAGCGGAAATTGGCGCAACCTCCAAACAAATCTCCGCCACTTCACGAGAATTGGTGAAAACCATGAGCGAAGTCAACGCGGTGTCCGAGGAAACTGCAGATGTTGCCGGGAGTGGCCAGGCGGCGATTGCCAGCATGGAGACTACCATGCGTCATAT
>JAQGPC010000150.1 GCA_028293285.1 Pedosphaera sp. | reverse complement strand
AAGGAAACCCCTTGCAGAATGTCCACCGGCACATTGAACTCCTTGGCCGCCTGCTCAAAGAGGGCCGGGTAGTTGGCTTCCTTCATCTTGCGGGTGAATTCAGCGATCGAACGCTCCCGGACCAGGTCCTCCTCGGTCTTGCCCGTGGGCACCTGGTTCACTGCCGCCGGGTCACCCGCCGGCGCGGCGTTGGTCTGGGCAAATAGGACATTTGCTGAAATCAGGCTTCCCAATAAAATAGCGACAGTGACAAAGCGGTTGCTTGGAGATTTTAGGCAGTGCTTCTTCATAGATTCAAATTTCAGATAATTTGCGGCATACAAATGGTTACGGGTTAGAACTACCGGTCATTGCAGTCAGGTTCCCGCGGATCGAGCGAGCTATCCGCAAGCATGATGGTCTTGCATCTTTTTGGCCAAAGGATTATTCGGCATGGTTATAAACTCTACAGCGTAATTATCAAGACTTTAGAAACATTCCTAAATTTAATGCGCGTCAGCCTTGTCAGTCGGCAACACGCGGGGAGGCGGTGCTTTGACAAATGTTGTTTCACGTAAATAAATAGGCTCGAGCTGCTCGCCAGGCGTAAAATCGGTTCGACTGGAGGCCAGACGCCCTAAAACCGCAGCATTGGGGACCAATGCCCGGCCACTTTTAAACCAACGATTCACTTCGGGACCGACCATGATTTCACCCGCATTATATTGCGATTGCGCTTGATCCAATGTTACCAATCGCAAGGGTTCCACTTCCAAACGGTCGGTAATACTGAGATTAAACCCCGCCAGATAAATTTCGTTGCGCTGGGCATCGATGGCAATATTCACCTTGCCGAACCAGCCCTTTTCCTGCGCCTCGGTAGCCAGACATTCAACACTGCTCACACCGATTAATTTTATAGGACGCGCCAGTTGCCAACCTTGGGCCAGAGCGAGGGCAGCTCGAATACCAGTGTAAGAGCCGGGGCCGAGGCCGATGGCGAGACATTCGATTTCTTCCCGTTCCAATTTTGCTTCGGCCAGGACCTGATCAATCAAAGCAAAAGCATGCGTCGCGCGGGTGGCCGTTTCCATGGCGGTCCCGCAGACACGTCCATCGACGAGTGCGGCAACGCTGCGTTGATCCGTAGAAAACTCAATCGCCAAAATCTTCATAAGTGATGCGGCGCTCGTTTTCGTTGATGGTTTCAATGGATACCCGGCGCAGATGTGTGCCTTTGGCGGCTTGGGCCTGGAAATCAGAAATTTCGTTGAACCAGCGCTCCGCCCATTCGATTACGGATACGCCAGCGGGATGAAAATATTCCTCCAGCCCGGCGGCGAGAATCTGGTCAGGCGTTTCGAGGCGATATAAATCCACATGGAAAAGCGGCAAGCGACCTTGCGGATATTCATTGACCAAAGCGAAGGTGGGAGAATGGACGCGGTCATTCATGCCCAAGCCACGAGCAATGCCTTTGGTCAATTGAGTTTTGCCAGCGCCTAAATCGCCGGACAAAGCAATGACCAGACCGGGCCGGGCTTCACGTCCCCACGTTTCACCGAGCGCATGGGTTTCTTCGGGACTATGTGAAATGTACGTAGCCATGCGCCGACAAAGAGCGGGTTCCAGTTTTGTCACGAAGTGTTAATTTTCCGCCCGCAACGATCTTCCCAATGCAACTGAGTTTTAGATGAGGGAAGCGCTTCTTCCAGGCATCGAGCAACGGCACGGCATCCCGGCTTGCGACGGTGAATAGCAATTCGAAATCCTCGCCATCCGTGAGCGCAGCCAGCAAAGGAGGCTTGCCGGAACTTTCCGCTTTGGAGGCAAGCTTCGCAGCACGGCTTACAGGGATGGCTGAGGAGAATAATTCAGCACCGACGTGGCTGGCTTTCAGGATGTGACGCAGATCGCCAGCCAATCCGTCGCTGAGATCAATCATGGCGTGGATGGGAAAATGTTCCACCAGCCATTGCGCTTCGGCCAAGCGCGGTTCAAAATCCAGATGTTTGCCTTTCAAGGAACCACCCAACTCGCCGGTAACAAAAATAGCATCTCCAGCAAGCGCGCCGGAACGCAACACACATTTGCCGCGCGGAACGGTGCCGAGCAGGGCAACCGAGATCAGCATTCGTTCCGGGTTGGTCGTGGTTTCGCCGCCGACAATTGCGACGTCGTGCTTTGCAGCCAACGCGTTCATGCCCTCATAGATTTTTTCAACACGGCCGACGTCGAAGTCGCGAGGCAGGGCGAGGGTTATCACGGCAGAGTTAGGCGTGCCGCCCATGGCGGCGATGTCGCTTAAGCAGCGGGCTAGGGCCTTGTAGCCGATTTGTTCGGGCGGGGTATCGGCGGTGAAATGCATGCCTTCGACCACGGCATCCGTTTTGAATAACAGCAAGCGGTCAGGAATTCCCAGATCGAGCACGGCACAGTCGTCCCCTGCCCCAGTGACCAGAGACTTGTTGGTCGGGAGAGAGTTGGTCAGACGGTTGATTAACTCAAATTCGTTCATGGCCGGTACGGATCAGGTATGGGAGAAATATTTAATCACATCTTCGCCAAAGAAAAGCGCCAGGACATTGATCGCATTAAACAAGCCATGAGCCACGATGCAGGCCAGCAGGTTATTAGTTTTTTCATACAGCCAGGCGAGCGCCATGCCGAGAACCATAAGTGGCAAGAAAATCGCGAAATTAAGATGTATCACTCCGAAAATCACAGAGGAAACCCAAAGTGCCAGAGCGGTATTTCCATACTTTTTAAGGGTTGGGTATAAAATGCCGCGGAACAAAGATTCCTCAGCAATGGGCGCAGCCACCACTGCAAAAAGAATCATATAAATACGAGTCCCGAGTGAGGGAGCAGTCTGCAGGGTGGCAACCGCATGCTGAACAGGACTTTTATAGTGCACCAAGTCCAGAAGCTTGAAAGAAACTGTCTGTAGCAGATTTCCAACGGGAAGAAAAAGAATGGCGACAAGAATTGCCCAACCGATCGCTTTTCCAATGCCAGGACTGGTAAATCCAAACGCCTCCGCCCAAGTCAGGTGTTGCGAACGAAGGAAAAGAGCTACTGCCACAATAATAAAGCCGTCCAGGCTGAGAGTCCCAATAAGGATCATCGGCCATTCATTTTCTTTAAGCATGTGCTTCAAAATGAATTGCTGATACACGCCGAGAACGAGCATCGTGGCGGAGATGGCGACCAGAAGCCCAAATAACATCCGCACAACGGCATCCAGCGTCCATGGTTTTTCCGACAACATGGAAGAAACCTATAGTACATTTACCCAAAGTGACGATGGAAAAGTAGCTTCAGCTTTGCTTTGCGGTTGGAGAATCCGCAGGTTATGGTTTAACAGTGGTTAAGAAACTCGCGGTCCTCTCCATTGCCCTTGTCCTGTTGCATGGACTGGCTGCCTGTAAGAAAGATTTGCCCAAACCTCAATCCAATATTCCTGTGTCAACTCCTCCTGCTGCTCACGCTCATACGAACCGCCTCGCACGCGAGAAGTCGCCTTACTTGCTGCAACACCAGTATAATCCCGTGGATTGGTATGCGTGGGGTGAGGAGGCTTTTGCCAAGGCACGCAAGGAGAACAAGCCGATCTTTTTGAGCATCGGTTATTCCACGTGTCATTGGTGCCATGTGATGGAAAGGGAGTCATTTGAGAATGAGGAGGTTGCCAGGTATGCCAATGAGCATTTTGTTTGCATCAAGGTGGACCGCGAAGAACGGCCGGATGTGGACAAGATTTACATGACGTTTGTCCAGTCCACTTCCGGACAGGGAGGCTGGCCGTTGAATTGCTTTTTGACGCCGGAGTTAAAGCCATTTTTCGGCGGCACTTATTTTCCGCCGGAGAGCAAATATGGCCGCCCGAGCTTTTTGGAGTTGTTGAAGCATATCCAGCAACTTTGGGAGACACGCCATGGCGATGTGGCGGATTCGGCCAAGAAGCTGCACGAGCAACTTGAGCAAATGACGGCCAAGGAAGCGACGAATGGCCTGGCTATGACCAAGGCGGTATTGACTAATGCCGCGAGTCAATTGAAGGAAATGTATGACCCGCGCAACGGCGGTTTTGGCGATGCGCCGAAGTTTCCCCAGCCGAGTCAGCCGGCGTTTCTGTTGCGTTATGGAATGCAGTTCGATGATCAAGATGCGGTTCAAATGGTATTGAATACCTGCGATAAGATGGCAGCGGGAGGAATTCATGATCAGATCGGTGGAGGGTTCGCGCGTTACTCAGTGGATGCCCATTGGCTCGTGCCACATTTCGAGAAGATGCTGTATGACAACGCGCAACTGGTGAACTTGTACCTGGATGCTTATCTTGCCAGCGGGGAAAAGCGTTATGCGGACACAGCGCGGGATATTATCAGTTATGTGTTGCGCGACATGACGCATCCGGAGGGCGGATTTTATTCAGCGGAGGATGCGGACAGTGAAGGCAAGGAGGGAAAATTCTACTGCTGGACGCGCACGGAACTGAGCAAGCTGCTGACGCCGGAGGAATTCAACGTGGCGGCAAAGTATTTTGGAATCACCGAGCAAGGTAACTTCGTGGACCATAGTGACCCCGCCCCCCTCCCCAACCAGAATGTTTTGAGTGTCGTTGATCCTAATGTGCCGAAGGCGGATGAAACGTTGTTGAAATCGGCCGAGGAAAAAATGTTTGCGACACGTTCCAAGCGGGTGCGGCCGCATTTGGATGACAAGGTGCTGGCATCGTGGAATGGATTGATGCTCAGTGCCATTGCACGGGCCTATGCGATATTGGGAGATGAGAGCTATCGCGCAGCGGCAGAGAAGAACCTGGCGTTCATTCAAAGCAAACTTTGGGATGCAAAGACTAAAACACTTTATCATCGCTGGCGCGACGGAGAACGGGACACGGTGCAATTGCATGAGACGTATGCATTTTTGCTGGCGGGCGTGATTGATTTGTACGAAGCAACGCTGGAACCGAAGCATTTGGAATTTGCGATTGCCCTTGCGGACAGCATGATCGCAAAATTTTATGATAAGGAAGAGGGTGGCTTTTGGCAGAGTGCAGGCTCGCCGGATCTTATTCTGCGCGTGAAGGAAGATTACGATGGCGCGGAGCCTTCGGGGAATTCCGTGGCAACACTGGCGTTGTTGAAGTTGGGCGCAATTACCGATAAGGCGGAATACAAGAAGTCGGCGGAAGGAACCATTCGTTTGTTTGGAGAGCGGCTGCAACGGATTCCACAGGCAGTTCCGTATATGTTGCTGGCATTTGATTTCTCATTGGAAGAACCGAAGCGGGTGGTGATTGTGGGAGATGCAGCGAAGCCGGAGTCGCGTGGATTGTTGCGGGCAGCGCAGTCGGTATATCAGCCGAGCAAGGTAGTATTGGGAAACGTGGGTCCGGTGGAGGAATTTGCGAAGACACTGCCCGCGAAAGATGGGGCAACGGTTTATCTCTGCACGGGCAATGCGTGTCTGCCGCCGACGAAGGATGCGGGCAAAGTGAAGGAGATGTTAACCGCAGATGGACGCAAATGAACGCAGATAGGGACTGAACTGTTTTAGAGAAATTATGCCGCAAACCAGTCAGGGCACTTTCACGAAATCTTAGATGTAGTACATCTTCTTGTCCGCGCCTTGATCGAGCAATTGCTGGAAGGTGATGGACTCGGCGGTTTGATCCACAGCCTTTTGCAGCTTTTGCCAGGCGGCGCGGAGTTCGGGTGGGCAGAGAGGATCGCTGAGCGCGGGAGAATCAAAGACCTGACCGTGCACACAACGCAAGACATCGGCCATGCTTATTTCGCCGGGCGGACGCGCGAGCAGATAACCACCTTCCTTGCCACGCAGGCTCTTGACGATTTGTTGTGACTTAAGCTCGATGAGGATCTGAACGAGATAGTTGGGAGGGATGCCCTGCTGTTCCGCCAAATCTTCCACGCGCAAAGAACTACCGGTTTGATAATGCCGAGCCAGCCCGATGACAGCACGGGCTGCGTAGTCACTCTTAGCGGAAAGCTTCATGCTTGGCACCTTAGGCAGAGCGTGGCGAATGCGCAATAGAAACCATGATAAAAATTAGAATTAGAGATATGCATACATCTCCAGCGCAAATGCAGTTATGTTTATGTTAGCAAAAAAGTTATTTTTAGCAATAAAAAACATAAGTGAATTATGCCGTATTCTTTGCTTCCTTAGCTTTAACCAGCACAGGATCTTGGGAGGAAGGAGCCTTCTTTGTTTCGGGATTGAAACCGTATTCGCGAAGAAACGCGTCAGTGGGCGCCGCTATGCGAATAATGCGCTTTTGAAAAGGATCAGGGTAAGCCAACCGGATGGCCCGCAGGGCGAGCTGCTGCCGACCTTTGCTGGCCGCATGTTTGGCGGTGCCATAAAGCGCATCCCCTAGGACGGGATGTCCTGAAGCGGCAAGATGGACGCGAATCTGATGGGTGCGACCGGTGGCAGGATGCGCTTCAACCAGAGCGGTGTCCTGAAAAGTTTGCAGCACGCGAAAATGGGTTTCTGCATCCTTGGCACCCTCATCGTCCTGGGGAGAACTTCGCAAGGCCGAAGCCCCAAAGTTTTTGGCATTGGAAATAACCAGCATCAGCCCCTTGGCGGTCGGATCGGGCGCGAGCGGAAGATTACAGGTCCATTCTTTCTGCTTGGGAATGCCTTGGACCACGGCCAGATATTCCTTTTCAACACGCCGGGTTTCAAACATCTCGCTGAAGGCACGCAAGGCACCGGGACTTTTGGCGAACAGCATGACGCCGGTGGTTTCCGCATCCAGGCGATGCACGAAGCGGAGGAATTTTAGATTGCGGGAGTAAGCCCAAAAATCGCCGGCATTCAGGGAGGATTGCAGGGCAAGTTGCAGGTTGCGACCAGTTTTATCCCATGAGTCCGGAGCGAGCATCCAACCAGCGGGTTTGTCCAGAGCCAGCACGGAGCGGTCCTCGTATAAAATGGGAATGACGAGCTTGCCGTCGCTGAGTTCGATTTGTTTAGGCTTGGCCACAGGAGAAAATGTTACAATGTTAAATTGTTACATGGTTACAACGCTTCGCGTTTTTACCATGGAATAGTTGTAACACGGTTAACGCTTGAGTCCCAGAAATAAGATGATGAGGTCGATGATGAACAGCAATACGATGGTAAATTCCAGGATCAGCATCCAACGGTTGTTCTGATCGTGCTTCAGCAGTTGATAAAGATCGTCGAGAGTCTTGAGCTTGCCATCAATTGAGCGGTGCCAGTCACCGAGATGAAAGCGGGCGGAAATGTTCTCGTAGATGCGTGCGAGATGCCAATCACCGAAGAACTTGGTGATGTTGGAGAGTTCATCATTGAATCGGGCCAGGTCGATGCGGATGTCCCGCAACTCGCGCAAAACATCGGCGCGAGTCCGTGCGCGGTGTTCGCTTAAATCGCGGTAGGAACGTTCCAAGGCATCGTCGAGCATACGATCATAGGCTTCCAGCTCAGCCAATTGCAGGTTGGCCAACTCCATCACGTAAAGCGTTTCGTCAAAATTTTCCGGTTGATCAACGATGAGCGCGGCATCCCAGTCCACGACGACGAGATCATGTTCGTAGTAGCTAAGATAGCGGCCGGTAGATTCGTCCGCCTCCTGGTTGGAGAGATGGTCAATGTCAGGTTCCTGGGTCAATAGGGAGGCGACTGAACGGCGGTGCGCGCGCAACCACTTCTCCGTGTTGAGCGCTTCTCCATCAGTTGTGGCCAGCGGCGATTGAATGCAAAAGACCGTGTAAGCTTCTTCCTGCGCCAGCGGAGCAACCGGACGAACCAAATAAGGAGCCAGTTCGCGTCGCACTTCTTCCGCCAGTTCGCGCACTTCATCCTGCAAAACGCCATTGTTGAATTCCAGGTCATGGTAATCAACGAGATCTTCGACGCGCTCCACGGAAAAAGGCACGCGAACAGTAATACTGATGGCGCCGACCGGCAGGATTTTTACCGCCCGCTCGATGCGAACCGGCCCATGCGGCCCAATTCGTTCCAAGGGAGCGAGGCGAACCATTTGCGGTTTGTAAAAAAAGAGGTGACGGGGACTGCGCTTGCTGGCGTCCACCGCAAACTGGGCCACAGGTTGGCCAAATAACTCGCGAATCGGCTCTCGCGTCATGTCATAAGCCAAGTCAAAGGCATAGATGTAAACCACGTCCCCAACGTATCTCTGCACCTTGGCCAGAGAGGTCTTTGAATCTGCAGGTTTGGTTGGCTCTATTGCCGAAATCATACCTTAGAATACCCCACCGCCACAGGTAAGTCTATTTGACGGAAGTCTGGCTCGCCGTTTTCACAGGTGATTGTCAGACAACGAATTGAATTCGAACCCCGTCTGACTGTTAATTGGGTTGGGTGCTATAACCGCCTCAAAACAGGGTAGTAAAAGGAAATTCTTTGGGGTTTTCACCCCATTCACTGCCCCCGGTATATACCCCATTCTTAATGCATTACTTATATCCAAATTATATGAACCAACCTCTGCGTGTTCTAGTCGTTGAGGATTCAGAAAACGATGCCGACTTGATGCTTTGGGAACTTCGTCGTGGCGGTTACGAAACGAAGCCCCATCGCGTGGACACCGCCGAAGCCATGGAAGCTGCGCTGGATCGGCAACAATGGGACATCATCATTTCTGATTATGTCATGCCTTGCTTCAGCGGGTTGGATGCGCTGAAGGTTTTTAAAAAAAGAGGTCTGGATATCCCCTTTATTATTCTTTCAGGCCATATCGGAGAAGATATTGCAGTCGCCGCCATGAAAGCCGGGGCGGACGATTACATCATGAAGAATACCATGGCGCGGCTGGTTCCGGCTGTGGCGCGTGAATTGCGCGAAGCGGGCATCCGCCAGGCACGCCGGGAATCTGACCGGGCATTGCGGGAAAGCGAAGAACGGTTCCGCCAGCTCGCAGAAAACATTGACGTGGCTTTCTTCATGTTTAACCGTTCAGGTGGCGAGGCACCGAACCAGATCTTATACGTCAGTTCAGCTTACGAAAGTATCTGGGGACTTTCGCGGGAGAGTTTGCAGGCAGACCCTCGCTCGTGGCTGGAAGCAGTTCACCCGGAAGACCGTAAAAAGATCCTGGTTTGTCTGCCAGACATGGAACGCGGCGAGTTCGACCAGGAGTTTCGCATTATTACCACGGACAGGGAGATGCGCTGGATACATTATCGCACGTTCCCGGTTATCAACGAGACGGGAGATATCTATCGGGTTGCAGGGATTGCTGAGAATATTACCAAGCGCAAGGAGGCGGAAGAGCAACTGGAAGCCAATGCAAGAGAACTGGCATTGATGGTAAGAGAGCTTAAATGCATCGACGAACAGTTGCGTGCGCGGAATCGTGAAATTTCCCAAGCGCGCGAAGAACTGGAAAAACGGGTCCATGAGCGGACGATTGATTTGACGGTGGCCAATGCCGAACTTCAATGCCAGATCAACGAACGCACACGGTTGGAAAGAGAACTACTGGAAATCGCCGAAAAAGAGCGGCGGCGAATCGGGTTTGATTTGCATGATGACCTGAGCCAAAAACTGATGGGAATTTCCTTCATGATCAAAGCGTTGGAAACCAAGGTCAGCAAGAAACAGGTGCCCAAGCTGGCGGAAACGCAGCAGATCCAGGAATTGATTAACCAAGTCATTAATCATACGCATAACCTGGCGCACAACTTCAGCACGCTGGATTCTCAAGGCGGTGATTTGGCGTTGGAGTTGAAGGAGTTGGCGGCGAATGTGAAAAAGATGTTCAAGATTTCCTGCCAGCTTAATAGCGCCGATCCTTTGCCGGCCCTGCAACAGAATGTCACGGTGCAGCTTTATAAAATCGCCCAGGAAGCCGCGAGCAACGCCATCAAACATGGGCGGGCAAGCCATGTATCGATTTCGCTTTCCTGCCAGCAGGATAAGCTGGTGTTGAGCATTACTAATGACGGAGTGCCCTTTCCAGAAAACCGGAATTCCACGGACCGCATGGGCTTACGCATCATGAACTCGCGGGCCAGCATGATCGGTGGTGCGTTGGAAATTCGTGCTAATGGCACAGAAGGAACAGTGGTGACCTGCACGCTGCCTCTGTGCACCGACTCAAAGATTGCCAAAATTGATTTCAGCCCAAAACCAAACGGAAATGGCGTCAGCCATGTGAATGGACGCCAACTGGCTCCTGCCGGAGTTTGGGACGAAACTGCGGAGACTTAAGCCGGACCTATCTTTTTCCCGCCCGCATTTTTACGCGGGCAAATTCTTCCATGAGCGGGGCGCGATCCACTGTGCGAAACCGTTCCGGCAGGTATCGGCGGTCTGAACAAGCCAGCACCGCGTCCAATTCCTGTAGCTTCAATAAGTCAGGATCGAGCGGATCGATGAAGGAGTTCACGGCGGTTTCCAAATCGCCAAGTTGAACATCATCATCACGCTTTGCCAAAACAGCCTGCTCCTTCGCGCGAATCAAAACGGATTCTATGTCGCTGCCGGTCAATGGACGTGACCCCAGGTTCTCGCGGATGTAAGCTTTGATGGTGTCGTCGAGATTGATCTTTTTAATTTTGGCGACGGTGGTGAAGAGATCGAGGACGTCGTCCGGGCCTTGCGCGGGAAAGAGCGGGATGCAGAGGCCAAAGCGGCCTTGGCGCTTCATGTCAATTGAGAGCAGATCAGGCCGGGAGGTCATGGCCACCCAGAGTTCGCGACCGCGCAAGGTTGAATCGCCGATGTGAGCGGCAAAGGCGGCGAATACGCGGCCGGATACTCCACCATCATCGTCACCGCCTTCGCGGGAGCCGAAGACAGCGTCGGCTTCGTCCACCACGACAATGACCGGGCCAAGGGCGCGAATGGTCATTAGGATGCGCATTTGCTGCCGCTCAGTGTCCCCCACCCATTTCGAGCGGAACTCGGCGATTTCCATGACGGGCAGACCGCATTCGCAAGCGAAGCAATCGATGAGGAAGGATTTGCCGACGCCGACGCGACCGGGCACGAGGACACCGCGTTCGAGCACGTCGGTTTTATTATTTTTAATCAGCCAGGCCAGTTCGCGAAGTTTTTGTTTGGCAGCGACATGAGTGGCGACGCGGTCCAGAGTAACGCCGGGCTTGGGATCTTTGAATCGAACCAGGCCTTGGCAATATTCTTCGATGAGTCGCTTCTTACTGATGGCGACGTGTTCAGACGTGACTCGCGCTCCATTGCGCACGGCCTCGGCGAGGAGATGTTGGATGCGGAGGAGATTCAGCCCGGCAGTGCGTGGCACGAGTTCATCGCTGGAAAAATCACTCCATTCGGACAAAGCTTTTCCGCCAGCCATGGATTCGGCCCAACTGGATTGCAGAAAGCGCTGGCGTTCCTCGGTGTCAGGCAGATCGATACGGACTTGAGCAACGTGCGGATTTTGCAGCAGGTCATTGTGCAACTTGGCGGCTGACTCAGTCACCAATAGGATGCCGACATCCATCTGGCGCAGGTCGGGAGATGCAGCCCACTTGAGCAACGTGACCAAGTTCATGCGTTCCTCGACCGTGGCTCCGGCTTCTTCGGATGGAGGAATAAGCTTCTCGGGGAAATCAATAATGAGGGTAATGCCTTTCCAATCCTTCCTTTCCTCGGTTACGCGGAGGAAGAACCGCCGCAGCAAAGGAGCGAGCCGGATTAAATCCCGCGGCGGACCTTGTTGATGAAAGTTTGTCTGCTCAACTTGATCGTAAATCTGCAGCCACTCAAAAAATTTCTTCTGCATTTCGCCCGAACCAAAAGTCAGGCCGTCACCGATATCATAAAAAAGCAGATATTCGCGCTCAGGAAAAAGGCGTCGTGCCAGAAAAGTTTTTAGAGGCACATAGGAAACCGTCTTGCCATTTTGCACGGGAAAGACATCGAAAATATTTCCATGCAGGACGAAGAGTGAATAGGTGCCGCTATTCCAGCGGCGCGCCAGTTCAATGCCCCAACCGCGCAACGGCAGGCGGGACGTCGTGGCGCTTTCCACATTTGCGCTGGCGGCGGGACTTGGCGTGACGGAGGCGGGAGAAGCGTTGGTGGTCATCGTTTTCCTTTTACCTGAAAACCTTGCGGGACTCGTTGCTGCTGTCTTTCGGCTGAGATTAATGGCGGCGGGGCGACAGAATTATAGCCGACGCGCAACTCGGTCGCGGGCATGTCGCCGACCAGGTCCTTGAACTCATCCATTTCGGAGAGCCATTTGTTTGTTTGGTCGAGATGTTCCACCGTAGCATCAATGCGGGCGGTGAGGCTCTCGGCATTTTTCATGGCAACGGCATCGGCGCGAATCAATTTGATTTGCTGGTCGAGGCGCTCTTCTTCGGAAACGACAAAGGCGAGGTTTTCCTGGGATTCAGAGATTCGTTGCTGACGCTTCTTCAAGACTTCGAGCCGTTCGAGGCGGGAACCGAGATAGCGTTGCTTGGTTTCCAATGCGGGATTGGGACCTTTGGCTTTGATGGCCTCAACCTCGGCGGAAAGTTTGGCAACTTCGGCATCCGCATCAGTGATTACAGTCGGAAGGTTCTCGCGACGTTCGGTTTCCAAAAAGCGTTCGAGCGATTCTTCGATGCCGAGCAAGCGGAGGTAAGTCCACATCAGTTCATCGAGTTTACGCAAGCGCGGGTCATTGACGGGATCAGCGGCGGTCATGGGATTGTCCGCACTGGCGCTTTCGATATCACGGCAAACACCGGCCAGATTTTCGTAGCGGCCACGTCTTCCCGGAGAGAGCGTGGCCAGAAGTGCGTCGCGGCGTTTGATGAAATCGTTTACCTGCGCCTGGGCGGCGGCTTGGCGCACCAATTCAAAACGATTGTCCACCCAGCGTTTAAAAAAGGTCATGTCAGGGATGTGCACCCAACCGAGGACGTAGAGGGTTGCACCCACGATGAGAGGCAGTATTTCGCCGCTAATGAATCCAATACCGAGCGTGAGCAGACCCAACGCAACATGGTGCGGACTCTTTAGAAACTCGCTTCGATAATTTGGCGCCTGCTGTTCCATTATTTCGACCGGTGCAATTTAACCGTTTAATCGTTGTACTAGCACCAATTTTTTAACCACGAATCCCGCACGTGGGACGAATGGACACAAATAGAAAACAGGGCTTAAAAGCCCGGAATTTTAGGTATTTCTTTTTTGGGCTCTTCCCGGTTGCGAAAGAGCATATAGGTGCCCCATTTGATCAAAGCAAAGATTCCGACAGCCGCCGCGATGAGCCATTCCACTGAGCCACCAAAAAACACGAAGATGCGAGTTTTATCGAGAGCCAGAATGATGCCGAAGGTGCAGGCGATCATCACCATCAAACCGGAAAGCCGGTCAAAGCCGGGCACCTGATCAAAACTTACCCGTTTTCTAATGAGCACAAGCGTGACGACCATGGATATGACGGGGAGAATGTAAATCAGGAGATTAACGTCGAGCATGTTTTCGCGGCTGAAGAAGAGCGCGTAAGCGGTCAGCATTGCAGCGAAAATTCCGGGGAGGCAGGTGAGATAGACCAGAACCGAATAGATATACTTATATGGCGCGTTGCCGCCATTGCCGGGCTTATGCAAGCGACCGCAGAGGAAGGCCACCACGGGCACGGCGATGAACAGACCGGCGAGAACGGCCGGTTGCCGGTCGGAGGCTTGAATGAGTTCGCGGGTTGTCATCTTATTCAATCGAACATCAATAGCTTACTTTAACTTGGTTACCGTCGAACCAGGTGTGTCTTCCTCCAGACGACGCAACAAGTTTTGCGTGAAATCAATGAACCAGGGCTTGCGTCGGGTTTGCTCGGGAGATTCCTCGGGGCGCGGCACTTGCAAGATTTCGAGCAAGCGGCCGGGCTTGTCGGCCATGAGAAAAACGCGGTCGCCGAGATAGACAGCTTCTTCGACGGAATGGGTTACGAGAAAAACGGTTCCTTCCTGCTCCTTCCAGAGTTGGATTAAAAGCTCCTGCATTCGCAGGCGGATGCGGGGATCAAGCGCGCCGAATGGCTCGTCCATCAAAAGAATCTTTGGTTGGAGGATAAGTGTGGCCGCAATCGAAACACGTTGCTGCATTCCGCCGGAGAGTTCTGAGGGGTATTTATTTTCCGAACCCTCCAAGCCAACTTTTTTTACCCATTCACAGGCGCGTGCTGCCCGTTCCGAACGCGCGATACCTTTTAACTTCAAGCCGAAGGCAATGTTATCCACTACTGTCAAATGTGGCAGCAAAGAGTATTTTTGATCGACCAATCCACGATCAGAGCCGGGGCATTCGATGGGTTTGCCAAAGATTTTTACTTCGCCCTTGGTCGGTGGAAAGTGCGGCTTGAGGCTGGCGATGGTGCGGAGCAGAGTTGATTTCCCGCAACCCGAAGGGCCTACAATCGTGACGAGTTCGCCTTTATTGGGAAGGTCGTGGACCACGAATGAGACATCCTGCATGGCTACTTTGGCATCGGAGCCTTGGCCGAATATTTTGGTGACGTTCTGAAACGATACCAGTTCGGGAAGCTCCGTGGAACTGGTGGGGGCGATGGAAGATTGAGAGGAAGTTGCCATATACTACTTTTGCACGTAGGGGAACAACAGCCGTCCGCCCAAACGCCAGAGTTGGTCGCAAGCCACGGCAATCAAAACGATGACGAGTATCACCGCAAAAATGGAAGCGGTATGGCCACGGCGTTCAGATATGGAAATGAGATAGCCAAGGCCGCGTTCCGCATTCACGACTTCCGCGAGAATGATCCAGCCCCACCCCACTCCATACACTGCGCGCAGATTATCCCAGATGTCGGCTTGCGCGACGGGAAACAAAACGTGGCGGACTAGTTGCCATTGAGTTGCGCCTTTGGTGACAGCAACATCGAGATAAGCGGCGGGAACTTTGGAGATGGATTTGATGACCATCGGGAGAAGCGCGACAAAGCAGCCGATGAATAGGAACCCGACCTTTTGTGTTTCGTTCAAGCCGAACCAGGCGAGGGTCAGCGGGATAAAGACGACAATCGGCACGTAGGCGCCAATCAAAGACAAGGGCCGGAAGAACGCGGCGATGGGCGGAAACGTAGCCATGTAAATGCCGAGCGGCAAGGCAACGATGGCGGCCAGAGTGAAGCCGGTGGTCACGCGAATGAAAGAGGTCAAGGCGCTCCGCACCAAGGCCTGATCATAATGCAGCGTGGGAAATGCCTTCAACACTTCCATGGGACTGGGCAGGATGAGCGGAGGCAATACCCGTTTCTCCACGGTATCGCCATAGGTTACAAACCACCAGGCTGCCAACAGCAGGATAATAAACGAAACCGTCAGCCCAAGCCCGCGTGATTCTGGCAGATCGGAGCGGACTCGAAGTCGCAACGACCGAACAGCCAAGGTCAACGCAATGGCAAAGGCCACCGCGAAAATGAAAAAACCGGTCATTAATCCTTCTCCAACGGAAAGACTTTTACTTCAACCCGGCGATTCTTTTTATTGTGTTCAGGATTGCTGGCATCGGTCATGCCGGCGATCGGGTTGTCCCAACCATTGCCGAGCACCTTGAATTTATTCGGGTCGAATTTGTATTTGTCCAAAATGGATTTGCGCACGGAATCGGCGCGGTCATAGGAAAGCTGGCGAACGAGATCAGCCGGAACAACGCCTTTACGGCTGGCATCGGTGTTTCCTTCAATCACGATATAAGCATTGCCGAAAGCGCCGGCGAGTTTGCCGATTTCTTCCATCGTGGCGGGAATGTTGGTGTCGTATTGGTTGTTCAATACGGTTTTGTTCGGTTCGAACGAGATGATTACTGACTTGGTCAGAATCTCGCCCGAATCGGCTTCAGCGGTCTTGAACATTGCGCCCGCCTTGAACGTGGGCTGCGAAAGGTCGCGCACTTCCTTGTATTCGGTTGCCAACTTGGCGAGCACACCAGCGGCTTTAACCTTGGCGGATGAAACGGGAACCGTGATGGCCCCGAGTGATTTGTAGATGGTGGAAGCGCGGTTCCAGACCACTTCGAAATTGGAGGGGTTGAATGGGTCGAGGAAGAAGTTGGAATTTTCACGATAGTTCGTGAGATGAGCATCGCCTTCGGACACACCGCCGTCTTTGCCAATCATCCCAAGGCAATCTTTTTCATCCAGCTTGAATGCGGCGGCGAGCAACTTGGCAGCTTTGGGAATGTCTTTGCGCTCCATATCCATGCCTTCGAAAATGCCGCGGGCGAGATTCGCAACAATGTCAGGATGATCGCGATAGAAGTCGTTACGCACGGCCCAGACGTCGGCGATGAGATGGTTCGCGCTAGCGGTGCTGACGACGAGGCGGGTGCCAGGCACTTCGCTGGAGACGGTGTATATATCCGGAGACCAACCGACGAAGGCATCGAAGGATTTGTCCTGCACGAAAATCTTGGCGGCGGCGGGCGCGTCACCAGCCCATTTGAAATCGACTTCGGCGGGATCAATGCCGGCATCAATCAACAACGACATGATGAGGTAATGACTGGGCGAGTTTTGCGCGAGGACGACTTTGCGTCGATGGCCGTTCTTCATGCGAAAATCGTTGATGTTATGAATTTCGCCGCGCGAGACGATGCCGTCGCCGCCGCCGGACCAGTCAATCTGCTGGCAAATGACGGGCACGGTGCGCGAATCTTTAATCAATTCCGGCGAGAAGAGCGCCATCATGTCGAGCGTGCCCCAAAGCACATGGCTGTGACCGCTCGCGAAGAGATCGCGCGCCTTGACGGGATCATCCACGATTGAGAGATGCAGGTAGAAACCGTATTTCTTGAAGAAGACGCTTTGGTCGTTTGGTTCCATGCCGTTATTCGCCATAATGATTGGCGCCCAACCGGGCCAAACATTGATGGGAAATTCGACGACGAGCTTGCCGTCTTTCATCGGCTTGTCGTAGTCGCTAACGCCGCTGACTGACGGGATGGAGGAACCATCCACCAATGAGACGGCGTTGGTACCGGCCAGAAGTTTGCTCGTGACGTCAGCAGCCGGTGTTGGCTTTGAAGCATCGAGCGCCTTTTTTACGGCGGCGGTATCAACGGAAGGATTTGAGGATACACCTTTGGGAGCAATCTTGTCCCACCAGCGATATACGCCAAAGCCGACCACTGCCAAAATGAGTATCGTAACAACGAATTTTCCGCGTCCTGTCATATAATTTCCTCCCGGTTGTTGGATTAACTATTCAGCAATTTTCTGACGATCGGTTTTATCGGGCGTGGCGGGAGGCGGAGTTGCGGCCGCTTCACTTTGCACCATGCCCATTTTCTTTTTATATTCCTGAAACAACATGGCTCCGCGCGCCTTGCGCATTTCCTGCTGGCGCGAAATACCAGAACCCATTTCTTTGGCAAGATCGAGCGTGGCGCGCATCTGGCCTTCGCCGCCGGCAGCGGACTGGCGAAGTTGCTGCATGGACTGGCCCATCTCGCCACCCATCATGCCTTGCAATTCGGTGATGGAGCTTTTCATCATGCCGGCGAGACTTTCCAGGGAGCGGCCAATGGCGACCTTGGCTTTGACCTGCTCGAATTCGCGCTGGAACTTCTGAATCTCGCGCAAGCTTTGAGCGATGATCTGGGTGTTCTGCTGGTAGAGTTGTTCGAGGCTGTCCAACTGGGATTTGTTATCGTTGAGTTCCTGCTCAAGGCCGCCCAATTCTTCGGCGTAATGCGCGCCGTTGGCTTCGTCGTTGGCGGCGGCGGCGGCCTGGAGCATGCCCTGGAGATCTTCGCGCTGGCGGTCCTGGCGTTTGACCTGGTCTTTCAACAGGGCGATTTGTCCGGCGAGCTGGCCATTGGCATAATGGGCCTTATCGGCCTTGGCCTTGGAATCGCGGATGCCGCGTTCCACGACGGCCTGGTTGATGGCGTCGGTTTCAGTTGCTTTTTCGGCGGCGAGGCCAAGCCAGATAAACAGTCTTTTAATTGCGCGAAACATAATTTTCTCCGTTTTAGTTTACTTTGGTTGTTGTCCCGCCGGACGAGCCGGTTCTTCATCTTCGAGCAAGATTTTCTTCTCGAAGATAAATTCAAGTTGCGTGCTCAATTGCTGCGCATCAGCCGCGCCCACCACGGTGGCGCCGAGCTTCTTCACAGGCTCAAATACTTTAGCATCCACATCGAAAGCGACAAAGTGGAACGAGATATCCGAACTCGTTCCTTTCGCGGTCTTTTTGATGCCAGGAATAACGACTTCCGGTTTTGGTCCGCTGGTGTTATTGCCATCAGTAACGATGACAATGTGTTTGCGGGACAAGTTTGAACCTAAAACGGCCTTGCTGGCGACATTAATTGAATTGCCAAGCGGGGTTGCGCCAGTGGGTTGGGAGAAGTTCTTGATCCAGGTATGCATGGCTGCTGGATTAAAGGGGCCAAATGGCACCACGTTGGTGGCGCTGGCATCATGGAATATATAAAGCCCGGCTTCGATCTTGCGGGGCGCATTGGCGGGGGCGTTGGTGGCGAATTGGTTGATGCGGTCAACGATGGCGCTCAAGGCTTTATTGGCGATGAGGTATTTGGGGGCATATTTCCCGGAACCGGCGGGGACGCTCTCTTTCATGCTGCCGGAGGTGTCGTAAACGATTGCCAGTGCAATGCCATCTTCGGCACGGGCATCGGGTGCGGAAACGAGGGCAAATCCGACCATGATTGCAAGCATCATGGAGAACCCCCGAACCCTTGTAAAAATAGCGTGATTACGTTGCATTTTCCCGTTTCCCCAACGCCGAATCGTTATCAATAGGCCTTTCATGTGTCAACCTATCCTTTATTGGCGCGGGTTTGGAAATTAGAAAATGGGACGAGATTTGTAACGAGTGATAACTAACTTTCCACCTGCGACTAAAAAGCCACCACGAATTTACACGAAGGAACACGAATGCAGAGTGAGCGTTTGAAGGGAATACGAATAAATTATACTGGAGGTGTATCGGTTTTTTCCGAGCTGTTTCCTCGAAAGGCGTATGCCCACAAACTACCGACCACGATATTTCCCAAAGCCATCCACTCCAATCTCTGCTGAAAAGTTATCGCGAGTATCAGCATCAACGTGGAAGATGGACTCACGACGGTCGCCACGGTTCATGACATGGTAGATGGCTCCCGGGTATTGCACGCGTAATTTCCTTGCCATGCCGGAGAGCGTAGGAAAGAGAAATGCCAAGTGTCCATACTACAATACTGAGGACTGACCCCTTGGAGTTTCCCGCACTACTTCGGTGGCGGGCTTGTCGTCGCGGAGGGCTTCGAAGGCGGGGTGGCGCAGGAGATTGCCATTGGTCCATTCGGTGAAGTGGATGACGGCGACGGTGGCGGGCTTGACCCAGCAGTAATCGTCCATCTCTGCGGCGGTGATGCCGCTGCCCCAGCGGTTCTTTTGCTCGTTGGGGAGGTTGATGAAGGGACATTTTTTTATTCGCAGGGGGTTGATGGCTTCGTAAAGGGAGACGCGATTGATGGGGTTTAATCCCTGACGCACCTGTCCGGCAAATTTAAATGAGCCGTGGTCGTAGTAGCCAACGAGAATGGATTCGACCTTGCCCCGGCCATCACAGTAACCGCCGATGACGAATTCCTGCTTGTTCTTGAAGGGCATTTTGATCCAACGCCCATTGCGCTGGCCGGGTTCGTAACGGGAGTGTTTGTCCTTGGCGACGATGCCTTCGAGATTTTGGCGCCGGCATGACTGGATGATTTCATCCTGGGTGCCATCGAGGCTGGGGGTGAACACGACGCCGGTGCCTTGGATGATGGATTGAAGCTTTTGCTTGCGCTCGCAGAGTGGGAGGGCGGTGAAATCTTTTCCTTCGGCATGGAGCAAATCAAACGCGCAGTAGAGGAGCTTGCAGTCGCGATGGGAGATGGCGCAGTTCTGTAATTCCGAGAACGAAGGATTGCCGGTGGTATCTATGGCGATGAGTTCACCATCCAACACGGCGGATCGGGCTTTGATTTTGGCGAGGGCTTTGAGGTCTTGGGGAAATTTGAGGGTGAGGTCGTTGCCT
>JAQGPC010000133.1 GCA_028293285.1 Pedosphaera sp. | reverse complement strand
GCGTGTGCAGTGCAATGAAGCCTACGCTGACGTCCATGGACTTGTATTTGATAAAAATGGGCCGATTGTGCGCATCGATGAACTGCTTTCCGATGGCCGTCTGCGCATCGGACAGGAAGCCGGGTTTACCTCGCTGGTGCTGTTGCGCTCGGCGCTTTTGGTCAAGGAAAAGCTCAAGCCGGGCATGGAAGTGCGGTTGGATGTGAACCAACGCGTGGCACTCGAAGTGATTGGCATGGGCAAGCGCATCGAACGCGCCTTGGAAACCGTCACGGAATTACCCTGGTCCTCCATTGGTGGTCAAATCGAGGCGGTGCAGGAAATTCGGGACACAATTGAATTGCCCTTCCTTCATCGCGATTTGTTTAAACGCTTCGAACATACGGTGCCGAAAGGCTTTCTTCTGCACGGACCGCCGGGCTGCGGCAAAACATTGCTGGGCAAGGCGACCGCTTACAATTTACGCCGGCAACTTAAAGAGCAGACCGGCGTTGACCATCCGGAATTCTTTCTGCACGTCAAAGGGCCTGAAATTTTGAACATGTGGGTGGGCGAATCCGAGCGGCAGGTGCGCGACCTTTTCATTCAATGCCGCGAGCGGGCCAAGGATGGCGCGCTGGCTTTCCTGTTCATTGACGAAGCGGAATCCATTCTCGGCACACGGCGAGCGGGCCGCTATAACAGCATTCTCAGCACCTTGGTGCCGATGTTCTGCACCGAGATGGATGGCTTGGAACCGCTGCAAAACGTGGTAGTAGTCCTGGCCTCCAACCGCGCCGACCTGATTGATCCGGCCATTCTGCGTCCTGGACGCATTGATCGTAAAATCAAGGTGCGCCGTCCTGATAAGACGGGCGCTCAAGCCATATATGAAATTTACCTGCGCGAAAGTTTGCCACTGGCAGAGCCAAGGGCAGACCTGGCGCGGGTAGTCACGGAAGCGCATTATACGCATAGTCCGGAGAATCAATTTCTGGAAATTGTTTTCCGAAGCGGCAAGAAGGATTTCCTTTATCGGGGCGATCTGGCCAGCGGGGCGATTATTGCGGCCGTGGTGGAGCGAGCGAAAGGACTGGCCATCAAGCGGGCCATTAAATCGGGAGAAGAAACGTTCCTCACCCGCGAAGACTTGCTCAAGGCGCTGCAACGTGAATACGAGGAAAATGATTTGTTCCCGCCTACTGACATCACCGAGGATTGGCTTAAACTGACCGATTTCGATCCGGAGAATGTTATCAAGCTTGGTCCGGTGCGCCCCATCAAGAAGGACGCATTGGGCAGTGGTGTAGTGTAACACGAACTACTGATAAAGCATGGACGCAACCTGGGAATCAGTTTGCTCAAGGAGTTTTAAAACTATTGGAGGGCCGCGCTCAATAGCTGCATCCAATCGTAAACCATGAGTGCACCCGTCATCCAATTTGGCATTGAAACGGAAATCGGCATTGCGCGGGACAATGACGAGCATTTGGACGTGGTTTCCGAATCCATTGCCCTGGTGCGCAGCGTGGTTGAGCCGGGTGTGCTGATGCGCTGGGATTATGAAAGCGAAGATCCGCACGCGGACATGCGCGGCTTTCATGTCCCGGAATTGAGGCAGGACACGGATGAGGCCAACTACTTTGCCGAGGATGCACAGCGTGAGTTGACCTATGTGGAGATTAAAAGCGACCTGGTGCTGGGCAACGGCGCGCGCTTTTACAATGACCATGCCCATCCGGAATATTGCACGCCCGAATGCAGCACCTTGGACGAACTGATTGCGCAGGATCGCGCCGGGGAGCGAATTCTCATGGCCTGTGCGCAACGTCTTTCAGCCCAACGCGGGCATACAGTCCGGCTCTACAAGAACAATACTGACTTTCGCGGGCACAGTTATGGTTGTCACGAGAATTACCTGCTGCCGCGCTCGTTGCCTTGGGGATTGCTGGCGGAGGGAATTCAAGCATTCCTCGTTACGCGCCAGATTTATGCGGGAGCAGGCAAGTTTGCCATCGAAGAAGAAGACCGGTTTATTTCATCGCATTTTCAAATTGCCCAGCGCAGCGATTTCTTCAGCGAACTACAAAGCGTGGACACCATGCAACGGCGTCCACTGGTGAACACGCGGGATGAACCTCATGCCAATCCGCATCTTTACCGGCGGTTCCATGTCATCATCGGCGATGCCAACATGTCGCCATTTGCGACCCGGCTCAAGATTGGCACCACTGCCTTGGTATTGGAGGCGCTCGTGCGGGACCAAAGGTGGGCTTGTCCCGTTTTGGCGGAACCTTTGGATGCGCTGCCTGCGATTTCGCGTGACCCGACTTTCCGTTGGGAAGTCGCGTTGCAGGAAGGCAAAACTTCCACCGCGCTGGCTGTGCAACGGGAATATTTAAAAGCAGTAAAGGCGTTATGTGATTTGACCGATCCTGCCAAAGCGGAGTTGGTAGCGGATTGGGAAAAGGTATTAAACGATTTGGAAACCGACGTGATGCTCTGTCGCAACCGGCTCGACTGGGTGGCCAAGCTGGCCTTAATCAAAGAGTTTCAAGCCGCACAAAATATTGCGCCGGATGATCCCTGGCTGCAAAGCCTGGATTTGGAATATCACCGGCTCGACCAGGGCGAAGGTTTGTATTATGCTCTGGAGCAAGGCCGCACCATGATTGGCGTTCCTGATGAATCCGAGGTGCGGCAGGCCATGGCGGAACCGCCGACGACCACCCGCGCTTACGTCCGTGGAAAATGCATTCAAAAGTTTGCTTCATCAGTGGAATCAGCGCAATGGGACCATATCACACTGCAAGCCAATGGTGAGTCGTTGAAGATCTCACTCATGGATTTATTCGCGCCGGACGAGATTTTACGGTATGGTAAGCTAGTTGATGGAGCACGCTCGCCGGAGGATTTGCGAATGCTGAAATCAATGTCATAATAAACCAATTATTCTTATGCCAGACCAAGCACAAAAAACCCGACCTGTAGGCCCCGGCCCGAGCGGGGGTGGAGATGGACCTAATTCTCCCAAGGTGGAAAAACCCAACACGGACGAACTCCTGAAGCGCATGCGGAAGGTGGATCCAGACCAGGCCAAACGCTATCGTCAACGCACTGGCGAATGAACAGCGTGACGCCGATTGCGGGTGACTTTCTCTCCCTGCTCGCCGCCCACAAGCTGGCGCCTTTATCATCTTCCGTCTCGGCTGCCGCGCCCGTTCAGACGCAGGCGACGACGGTATTTGCGTTTCATTTTGCTGATGGAGTTTTGATGGCGGGAGATCGCCGCGCAACAGCAGGGAACATTATTGTCACGGACAAGGTGGACAAGGTCATCGAAATTGACGCCACCACCTTGTTGGCAATTGCTGGCGTGCCCGCCACGGCTTTTGAAATGGCGCGGGTGCTCCAGACTTCGTTTGAATATTATCGTCGCAGCCAATTACAGCCGCTTAGCTTGCCGGCCAAGGTTCGCGCCCTTGCGCGGTTATTGCGAGAAAACCTTCCCATGACCATGCAGGGAGTGGGAGTTGTCGTTCCGCTATTTGCCGCTTTGGATCAATCCGTTACTCCAGCCAAGCCACAAATTTATTTCTACGATCCACTGGGCGCACAGTTTCAGGCGACCGGCCATGTGGCGTCTGGGTCGGGCTCAGGCACCATTCGCAGCATCCTGAGTTTTCAAGAGCAGCATGGGAAACCGAAGCCATCGCAAATGAACCTGAAGGATGCGGTGAGATTTGCGCTGCGTTTGTTGATGGTGGCATCTGAGTTTGATTCGGCGACCGGTGGCGTGAATCCTGCAACGCAGACTTACGCCACGATAAAATTGCTCTGCCCCACAGGCGTGGAGGCCATTAGTGATGAACAACAGGCGGAGTTCTTGAGGTGATGCGGCTTTTAATTTAACGGGCGCCCCAAAGGGATCATAGAGATTAAGATTAAGATTAGGATTTAGAAAAGACACGATTTCCCATGACAGAGGAACCATATCGGTGGCTGGTAGCGGTGGCAAACCGTCGCGAATATGTTCGCGATCAACTCCGGGGCGGGTCACCGGCATTTGCTGTGAGTTTACCAGACGGAATTCTTCTGCTGGGTGTGGGTAGCGGGCAGTCCAAGGTGTTTGAATTGTTTGATCGTCATGCCATGGGAGGACTTGGACATCCAGCCGACATTGAAAAAATCCGGCAGGCCGCAATTGATGCCGCCCATACGGAGGCATTCACACGCGCGCCGGAAGATGTCAGTCTGCGGCGACTGGTGAGTTTTGGTTTAAGCCCGCAATTAAAAACAAATTTCGAACAAATATTTAACGCGCCGTTTTTGGTGGAGTTGTTATTGACCGAAATTGGGTCGGAGCCGGAGAAGGATTTATTGTTGCGCCTGCATTTTGACGGAGCCTTTCAATTTCAAATGGGCGGAGTGCAGGTTGCGGCCAGCCAGCGCGATCCGGAAATTGCCGCACAGAATTGGTTGAAAGAAGCTTTCAACGGGAAGGTGGACCGGAACAAAGCCGCGGAGCATCTGTTGCAGGCCTGGTGGTGTCTGATGGAAAACAAACCTTTCGGCGAAGGCATGCCCACTGAGTCTGAACGTCAGGCCGGTTGGCGGGCGTTGACGAAGGGGCGGGAAGTGGAGATGGGGTGGTTAGCCCGTAAAAGCCCGCGGGCGGCGCGATACGAACCTTTGACCATGGCGCAGGTTGGCTTATGAGTTATGTTATCACAATGAGCGGCGCTGGCACGCACGAGGGGGCCATGCCGCCAGAAAATATGGGCAAGGAGTTTTAGGTATTTCCCAACCTCGCGGATGTTATGTCCGCGCTCCGGCAAGTTATGAATCGCATTGTTGGATTGGAAACAGAGTATGGCTGTCTGACGAATACACCGGCAGGCTCGTTCATCGCCGTCGAGCGTGTGCGGGACTGGATTTTCGGACGGGAAGAATTTGGGCTGATTGATGTGCATCATCGTGATTGGGATGAACCGCCAGGCAATGGCGGTTTTCTGTTTAATGGGGGCCGCGTTTACATTGATATGGGGCATCTGGAGTATTGCACGCCGGAATGTCTTAATCTGTTCGATCTGTTGAAGTATGATCGCGCCGGAGATGCACTGGCCATGCACGCGCTTAGGTCGTTGGGTCTGGCCGGGGAAGTAAGTTTTATTCGCAACAACATTGACCATTACACTGGAGCGACGTTTGGGTGTCATGAAAATTACCTGGTACGCAGGTCAGCGCCGTTGACCGAGGCAAACGTTCTTTCATTGCTGACATTTTTAACCTTGCGACTGCTCTATACCGGGGCGGGTCGCGTGGGAACCACCCTTGCGGCGGAATGGCGCGGCGAAGTGAGCCGGCCGGGCTCGGATGGAATGTTCCAGATGAGCCAGCGGGCGGATTACATCAACAACGATCTTTACGAATGGGTGCAGTTCAATCGTTCGATTATCAATACCCGTGACGAACCTTTGGGCGACCCGCGCAAATATCGCCGATTGCACCTGCTGCATGGCGATACCAGCGTGTTGCCCGCCACGGTGCTATTGAAGGTGGGGACCACTTCATTGATGCTCGATCTTTTGGAGATTAATCATCTGCCGAAGATTGTGCTGGCGGATGCAGTGAAGACGTTTCGCACTTTGTCGCATATGCCGGAAGGGCCGTGGGTGGTGCGTCTGGCCGATGGCCGTTCAGCGGAAGCAGTTGAGCTATTGCAAAAGTTTTTCGATGCAGCGTGGGGAGAGTTTCACGGTCGCGATACGGAAACCGACATATTGCTGGATGTGTGGGGTTCGACGTTGAAGGCGTTGAGCACGGAACCGCAGGCGCTGATTGGCAAGGTGGATTGGATCACCAAGGAATGGATTCTGCGCAAATTCATGGAGCAGGAAAAGCTGGACTGGGATGATCCCTGGCTGAAGGCGCAGGATTTGGAGTTTCATCATATTGATCCGGCGCGCAGTCTGGGCATCGCGTTGAATCGTCCACCGGCAGCGTGGGATTTAACTGATAAAACGATTGAAACCGCCGTACTTGAGCCGCCAAACAATACACGCGCCAAAGCCCGGGCAAATGTGATGCATTTGCTGCGAGAACATGCGCCGCCGTATTCCATTGATTGGGAAATCATCGGCGTAGAAGGCATCAATCCGCTTAACTTGTTAAATCCATTTGACCCCTCACCACCGGAATTGAAAACCTGGAACACGGAATTTTATGGCGCGCTTAAGGGAATTGCCGGCTCGCCCCGCCATTCGCGCAAAGAGAGCGGCAAGAGCGGGAGTTGAGTTTCTGAAAGACGGCTGGGGCTACGGTAGTTGGTTAGTTTGAAAGCTGCGAGTGAGTGGATGGCGGAACTGGGAAGAACCCGGAGCGCTTGGGTATGAACCTGATAAGTGTCGTGTATGAGATTTGGTGACGTTCTGAGACAGGCAGGATGCCTGTCCTACCTTCAGGGCCAAGCGCCGCACATCTTCAGCCTGCGACGAAAAATAACAATTTCAAACTGTCTCACTACCAGGCTACAGGAAGCTTGACTATTCACGGCCAGCGGGAAAAATGCGGACATGATGTTTTCGCTTCGCTCCGCCACTAACTTCCAGTTTTTGCTTCGACATACTCCACTATTTGCCTTGGCACTTTCTCTGGCACTTAGCGCCGGTTGCCGCACTGCGCCACGGCCTGGTGCGGCTGCGCCGAGAACGGGTGATGAAATCATGGTGGCTGGCCAACTTTTTCACATTGGCACACGCGTGGTGCTCTGGACTGAACCGGGCGGTTATGACGCTTATCGCGTCGAACGCCGGTTCAGCCCGATTGAAAAAGCGGATTGGAAAACCTCTCATGAAGAGGTCAAAGACCTTTCCTCTCCGAATCGTTACAATATCCGGAAATCCAGCCTGACCCCGGAGCAGTTGGAAGAGGTGCGGGGCGGCGGTTGGGACTTGCCGATGTTGCAACAGGTGGTTGATCAATTTGTGATTCATTTTGATGTTGCCGGAACGAGCCGCCAGTGCTTCAAGGTCCTGCACGATTTCCGGGATTTAAGCGTCCATTTTATGCTCGATGTGGATGGCACCCTTTACCAAACCCTGGATCTGAAAGAGCGGGCCTCCCACGCAACCATTTCCAACAGCCGCTCAGTGGGGATTGAGATTGCTAACATGGGCGCGTACGGTTCGGAAGAAAAAAGCCCGCTCGCGGATTGGTATAAGCACGAAGGCAACGGACAAACCACGCTCACCATTCCGGAAAAATTACAAGGTGGCGGTGTTCGCACGAAAAACTTCGTGGGTCACCCGGCAAAGCCGACACCGGTGAAGGGCATTATTCAAGGGCGGGAACTGATTCAATATGATTATACTCCGCAGCAGTATGAAGCATTAACCAAGCTGACGGCGGCGCTATGTAAAATCTTTCCCAAAATGACGTGCGATTATCCCAAGGATGCTTCGGGCAAGCTGATTCCACACAAACTGCCGGATGATGAACTTCACAATTATCACGGCGTGATGGGCCACTACCACATTCAGACCAACAAGGTGGATCCGGGCCCGGCTTTCCAATGGGACCGTGTGATTGGTAATGCTCAAAAGCTGATGACTGGCGGATTTACGCCGGCTGTGGAAGAGACCTCCAAAGGTGGAGCCCGGAGCAAACTCTAAAAGCCGATCGCAATCAGGCTGTCGCTTGGCAATGCGGAGCCAAATTGCGAGGGGAAAAGTTAGAGACTCGTTACCTCGTCTCCTACGCGAATTGGTTGTTGATCTGCGCCTGGAACTTCCCTTGGCGGAATGGCATTCCAGCGGTTGAGTTGGAACCGACACCATCTCATATGCAGCCCATTACTTTGTACGCTGTATAAGCTCTACCGCACCAATTCTGGAGCGGCAAAATCCCCGGTCATTTTTGCCGGCAACCGCCATACTTGCTCTCCGTTGCGCGACGTGAAGTAGAGCGAAGATTCCGAGGGTTTGCGTGGATTTCCATCGGCCCAGAGAGCATAGAAATCCGGATGGGCGTTGACTGGTTTGCGCGCGTAGGTGTGATTGAGGGAACTATTGTGCGTTAATTGACGAACCTTTTTCCAAGTGTTCCCCAGATCATTGCTCGTCCACATGACCAATTCGCCGCCGGGATTGTAAGGTTGTGGGCCGGGTTCGGTCGGTGCAATGACGCGCCAGGTGCCATCCGGTTCAATGTATAATGAGCCGTGGTCGTAATTGCTGTCAGAGGTGGTAAACGTTTTGATCTCCCAACTCTTGCCGGTCCAGCGAGCGGTTTTCCAGGTGCGCGGATCGTTTTTGGGTCCAGATTCATATCCTTTGCTGGTCAGGAAAAGAATGACGGGGTTTCCATTCGCATCGAAGGCGATGTCTTTGAGATAAACGAGCAGGCCTTCCTTGCGTGAATCATAGATGAGCGCGGTGTTATTGGTTTTGGTGAGTGGCAATTCCACGGCTTTGCCGTCGGCAGTTGTCCAGGTTTTTCCGAAGTCGCGGGTTTCGAGATAATAAATATTGGCGCGGCCATTCAGGCCGAGGGGTTTGGGATGAAAATCAAATGCGGTGGCGAGACGATGGCCATTGAGCCAGCTAATTTGATAATCGCCCATTTCGATTTTGCCGATTTTTTGCGGGTCATTCCATTGCACGCCGTCCTTGCTCGTCATCGCAAAAAGATTCCGGCCATCCGCATAACGTGTGTGGAGGAATAAAAATCCATTGCCCGGCATCCACCACGGTTGTGGATAGGAGAAATTCGTGACCAGGATGCGTTCAAATTCGTCGATGGAATAAGGTTTTTTGCCGCGATGGATATAGGAAGGGCGGGCAGTGCCGTGGGACGGTGAAAAAATCCAGATGAAGCCTTTGTCGTCAACCATGAGAGTGGGATTATCGTGGGCATCGTCGGTGTGTTTGTTTAACAGAATGGTGGGGCGGGGAACCTTGCCGGTTTTATGGTCGTAGTAAGAAACCATGTGCAGGAGTTCCTGTTTGTCGCTGCCTTTTTGCGCCGTGGTTCCGCCATAGCAAAAAAACGTTTTGTCTGCCTCTTTGCAATAATAGGCAATGGGGATGTGCTGCTGCGGATAGGTGGCAAATCCGCCGCTGTATTTATATTTGTATTCATCCTTGGAAGGTTGGTTCATGTACCAGATGCCGGTGTAGCCATCGGCTTTGCGGCAGATGAGTTCGCTGGTGGGTGGGGCTGCGTTGGCTGTTGGTGAAAGGACGAGTGATCCGCACAACAGTGTCATGGAGCTTCCAATAAGGAGAAGAAATCTGGCCAGGCAAGGAAAAGAGTTCACGAGATGAGAATCAGGAATGGGAGAGGTTAATCAACTTAAATTGCGACGGTGTGCACGATTCGAAATAAACCTCATTTAAAGAAATCTGTGCGGCTTCAACGGATGCTGTGGTGGCCCCTATGGGGTGGAGGCGGGTTCACCAGTATGTGTTTGATGGAACGGGAATCGCGGATTCCGTTGGGCTTTTGTTGAACCCTCCCAGGTGCAAACGCTCCGGAAATGGTGTCGCGAAAATGTGAAGGACAAACCGGCGGTCAAAAGTTTGACGGTTAAAGAATTGCTGAAGCGGAAAACACTAGTCGAGTCGGAAGCTGGTCAGAGAATTTCGGAGTTGTTGAATTAGCCAACTCCAGCTATCCATAACGACAGACCAATGGCGTTGGGGGAGTTAAATACCAGCTGCGTTTGATCGGTCACACACGCTGGGTATCCAATTTTAAACCAACGCAAAGGGTGGAAAAAGTCTCTCTTTTACAAAAATTTAGCTGGCTCAAAGTAACGATGATTAGTGCAAATACAAAGCACCGGTTTTTATGCGGAGGAAAGAGATGAATAAACCCTCTCCTTCGTTCACAATTGAAAGCATCGGCCCGGATTCGCCATTCCTCGCCGAGGTTCTTTTGCTTCACGCAGCGAGCAAAAGTAATCTGGGCGCGTTTCCCAAGGGGGCTTTCATAGATGCTGCGCATCAAAAAATGATTTTGGTTGCGATAGCTCCCGACGAGTCTGTCGCTGGATACCTTGTTTACCGAATTGCAAAAAACCGCGCGGCTGTTGCGCATCTTACAACGCACAAACAGTTTAAAGGCTTGGGAGCCGCACGGTCTTTAATGGATACGCTTAAGAGGGAAACAAAACATTTGGCCGGCATCAGCGCTAAATGTCGAAGGGATTACGGTATCGGTGATATGTGGGCCGGTTTCGGATTCACAGTTCGGCAGACGCGAGAAGGTCGCGGAAGAGATAGGGCTTTGTTGGATTGTTGGTGGTTTGACCATGGCCATGAAGACCTGTTCTCCTTGGCAGCGGGTCAGGATGACGATTCAGCCATGCTGCTCGTCGCGATTGATGCAAATGTGTTTTACGACTTGACCACCGACAACCGTCCCCAAGGCGAGGACACGAAAGTCCTGGAAGCAGATT